>NZ_JBQHCW010000003.1:0-522322 GCF_052068115.1 Nonomuraea sp. ZG12 | reverse complement strand
GGTGGCGCGCGCCCGGATCAACCGCTCCTTGGCCGCATCCACCTGCCCGGAGGTGATGGTGCCGGTCACTCCCATCTGGAAGGTGATCTCATGGGCGAGGGCGTTGACCAGCCACGGTTGTCCCTGCGTCAGCTCGAAGACCCGGTCCACCGCGTCCTTGGTGAACTCCTGGCCGGTCGCCTCGGTGTGCTGGCCGTAGAGCTCGGCGATCTGGTCGGCGGTGAAGTCGCCCAGGCGCAGCGACTCGGCGACGATGTTGAACGGGCTGGTGGGATTGCACCGGCTCGGATCGGCGCCTACGGCGATCTTGTAGTCGCGGACGTCGCGCAGTCCGCACAGAATCACGGACGTGGGGAACGGGTGCCCGTCGGGCCGGGCGTTGTGGCCGTCTCTGAGCTGGCAGAGGAAGCTGACCAGGCTGTCGCCCTGCAGGGCGTCGATCTCGTCGAAGAACAGCACCACCCGGCGCGGGCTGCGACGGCACCACTCGCTCAGCGCGACGTCGATGCGGCTGCCCGGTGTGGCCTGCGGCCAGGGAACCGGGGGCAGCAGTCCTTCCGGCCAGCCCGATCGCTCGGCGGCCGCACGGATCGAGTCCAGCAGCATCGACTCTCCCCAGCCGACGTCGTCGCGGGCCACCTTGGCTCGTTCGCAGGAGAACGCCAGGGCCGCGACCTCCCCCTCGGCCGTCAACTCGGACGCCAGGGTGCGCAGACCTGTCGTCTTGCCGGTCTGCCGGGGCGCGTGGACCACGAAGTATCGATCCATGTCGATCAGTGCTCGTGCCTTTGGAAGCCGCGGCGTGGGGGGCAGCATGTAGTGGCGTTGGGGGTCGCACGGGCCGGTGGTGTTGAAGAATCTCGCTCGGGGTGGGCGCATGGTCACATACTGTCACTTGGTACGCTGCTCTGCCTCGGGCTGATCGGTCAGGTCAGGAAGCACCCGTGTCGGGGGCGTCCACCTTGTCCAGGTAGAACCTGCTGAAGGCGAAACTGCCATCGTGGACGCGCAGGATGGCCACACCGCAGGCCAGATAGTCCCCTCCGTCCCGGGTCTTGCCGCTGATCTCCCACTCGCTCCACACCTGGTCACCGTCCACCACCGACCGCAGGACGGTCGCCGTCAGGTCTGGGACGAGCTCGAACAGGCCGCCCCAGTCGGCCCGCACCCGTTCCCGGCCGACGAAGCTCAGCTGCGGGTGGTGCGGCAGCTCGGACCGGTAGTCCTCGGCGAAGCAGTCGACCGGCCGCGACGGGGTCCGCCCGCTCGCGCCACGCCCGCAGCAAGGCCGCTACGGAACCATGTTCCTGCATTCTGTCCCACCTGCCCGAGACGAGGCCGGTGAACCGGAGCCATGACCACGGGGAGGCGGGCACACTAGGTGCTGTGCCTGACCTGCGGAGAGTGATGATCTGGCTGGCTTTGGCGGGGTTGTTGGCGGGATGTGGTGGTGGGCCGCGGCCTGAGCGCCAGGCGGGTTCCCCGGCCACGCCCACGGGCTCCGCGTCCGTCGCCGGCCCGACGGCCGCACCCGAGGGTTCCGCGTCCGCCGCCCGTTCCTCGGGCGCGTCTCGCGCCGTTGCGGGGCGGGCCGACGACGTCAACGGGGACGGTCACGCGGACCTGGTCGTCGAAGTGGACCTTCCCCGCGCTGACAGGCGTGACCTCGTGATCGTCCACGGCTCCGCCCGGGGCCTGGACCAGCAGAGGCGGACGATCGTCCCGTCGGAGACGTTCTGGTCCTGGTTGATCGACGCGGGCGTCAGGGCCGATCTCGACGGTGACGGGTTCGGCGACGTCCTGGGATACGGCCGGTCGAACGACGCCGAGCGCATGCGCCCGCACATCTTCTGGGGCGGCCCGCGCGGCATCGACCCCGGGCTGCCGCCGACCCCGATGCCGCTGCCCGGCCAGAGCGACGTGGCGTCGTACCGTACGGTCGCCGGAGATTTCGACGGGGACGGCGCCGCAGACGTCGCGATGTCCACCCCGAGCGGCCGGAACGACACCGGCCTGACGATCCTGTACGGCCCCTTCACCCGCGAGGGCGTCGCCGCCCGGGAGAGCGTCCAGCCGTCGCCGACCGGCTCGGACTTCTGGCGGATGTCCGTGGACCGGATCGACGGGCGCCGGGCGACGGCACTGATCGTGTACGAAGGCGACGACGGGGAGCAGACCTCCGGCTGGCTGCTCGACGCCGGGCCCGGGGGCCTGTCGAAGGCAGGACGCAAGCTGAACAAGGGGATGTCGGCCGCGTTCGGCGACTTCGACGGCGACGGCACCAGGGACGTGGCCGTCGGCGACGACGGCAGCCGCAACAACGAGCCCGGCTACGAGACGGAGGCCCCCTCGGTCGACAGGACGCTGACCGTCTACTACGGGGATGGCCGTACCAAGGCGTTCACCGGCACTTCAGGCCCGGCGGTCGCCGGCGACTTCGACGGCGACGGGCACGACGACCTCGCCTTCGGCGGCCGGAAGCGTCCCGTACAGATCTTCTGGGGCGGTGCGGGCGGTTTGCGCGCGGGTGGGGGAGTCGACGGGGCAGGCCGGGCGGTCGTGCCGCTGGCGGCGGGGGACTACGACGGCGACGGCGACGACGAGCTCGCCCTGGCCGCCCGCGACGACGGCTACGAGGTCATCGTCACGGACGGCAGGAGAGCGCTGAGCCGTTTCAACCTGTAGGTTCACACCGCCGTTTCGCGGAGGGCGGCGGCGTCGGCGATGCGCCGGTGCGCCAGCCGGATCGCCGCCTCGTACGGCACGATCCCCGCCGCCGTGGCCTCGCGGTAGACGTCGGTCAGGCGGTCGCCGATCTGGAGGGTCGCTTTCCGCGCCTCCTCGGGGGTGCCGCCGGCCATGTCGATGATCGTGCCGTGGATGACGCCGCCCGCGTTCACCACGAAATCGGGCGCCCACACGACCCCGCGCCGGGCGAGCTCGTCGGCCACCGAGGGGGAGCCGAGCTGGTTGTTGGCCGGGCCGACCACGGCGGCGCACCGCAGCCGCGGCACGATCTCGTCGGTCAGCATCCCGCCGAGCGCGGCCGGCACCAGGATGTCGGCCTCGGCGGTGAGCGCCGTCTCCGGGTCCACCCAGCGCGCGCCGAGCGTTCGCGCCAGCTCCTCGCGGCCCGGATCGATGTCGGCGACGGTCAGCTCGGCCCCCGCGTCGGCCAGCAGGCCGGCGAGCCGCCCGCCGACCTGCCCCAGGCCGACGATCGAGATCCGCTGCCCGGCCAGGGACGAGGTGCCGGCGAGGTGCCGCCAGGTCGCCTCGATGGCGGCGAACGTGCCCACCGCCGTCAGCTCCGACGGCTCACCGCTGCCGCCGTGCTGTACCGGCAGGCAGTGCACCCACGGCGTGCGTTCACGTGCGATCCACATGTCCTCGGCGCTGGTGCCGACGTCCTCGCCCGCGTGGTAGCGCCCGCCGAGGTCGTTCACCGCGTCACCGAAGTCCAGCAGGGCGTCGCGGCGGCTCGCGCCGAGGGACGCCGTGCCCGGCGGCAGCACGATGACGGACTTCCCCCCGCCGAAGTCGAGCCCGGCCGCCGCGCACTTCAAGGTCATGGCCGCCGACAGGGCGAGCGCGTCCGCCAGGCCCGCCTGCCAGTCCGGGTAGGGCCACACCCGGCAGCCGCCCACCGCGTCCCCCAGGGCGGTGGAGTGCAGCGCGATGATGATCGGCAGGCCGGAGCGGGCGCCGGTCCGGATCAGGACTTCCTCATGCTCCAGCACGGTGACTCCCTTACTTCGCCGGTACGGGCTTGCCCAGCATGACGCAGATGGCGGCGTCGATGAGCTTGCGGTCCGCGACCGCCAGCTTCTCGTCACGCAGGCCGAACAGGGTCGTGGTGACGACGGTGACCGTACGACGGCCGGTGCTGTCGGTGTAGTTCTGGCTGGAATAGCCGGGGATGCCGCCGGTGTGCCCCCACACCGTGCCGCAGGAGTTGGTGTGGCGCTGCAGGCCGAGCCCGTACCGGGCGGAGGCGTCGCTGGGATCCTTCACCGTGACCCGCATCTGCGCGAGCTGGGCCGGAGGCAGCAGCTTGCCGGACATCAGCGCGCTGAGGAACCGCCCCCAGTCGCGCGGGGTGGAGACCACCGCGCCCGCCGCCCAGGTGATCGCGGGGTTGAGCCCGACGACGCCGACGTGGCCGACGCGCTGCGGCCCGGTGAACGACAGACCCGCGGCGACCTCGGGCAGGTTCATCTCGGCCAGGCGGGCGGCGTCGGGTTCGTAGCCGTGGGCGAGCCGGTCCCCGTCGCGTGAGCCGGCGTCGGCGGACAGGTAGGTGTGGCGCAGGCCGAGCGGACGCGCGATGCGCCGTTGGATCAGGTCGGCCACGGACCTCTTGGTGACCTTCTCCAGGATCATGCCGAGGGCGATGTAGTTGGTGTTGCTGTAGGCGTGCTCCTTGCCCGGGGCGAACAGGGCCGGCTGCTGGAGGCCGAGGGTGAGCAGCTGACTGGGCGTCCAGGTCCGCTCATCCTGTCCGGTGAGCGTCTTGAGCGCGTCCGGGGTCAGCAGGTAATCGGCCAGGCCGCTGGTGTGGTCGAGCAGCATCCGTACGGTGATCGCGCGCCCGTTCTCGATGGCGGGCAGCCACGTGGCCACCGGATCGTCCAGCTTGAGCCGGCGTTCGGCGACGAGTTGGAGGATCAGGGTCGCGACCATGGTCTTGACGTTGGAGCCCATGCGGAACTGGCTGTCGGCGGTGAGGTGGTGGTCGTTCCTGGTCCACGACGCCTGCTCGGCGATCCGCAACGGCTTGCCGCGGCCGGGGTCGACGCGCACGATCACGCCCGGGGCGCCCGCCTCGATCTCCTGCCGGGCCAGGGCGGCGAGCAGGGAGGCCGGCGTCGGCGCCACGTTCGCGGCCGCCGGGATCGTCGGCGCCACGACCGTCAGCGCGGTCGCCAGGGACAGCCCTGCCACTAATCGCGGGCGGAAGTTACGGTGACGCATGGCGGTTCTCCATCGGAGATGTCACGGGGCCTCTCCCCGCGGCTGGGATCAACGCTAAGACCGCCGGATATGCGGACAACAGCTGCAGATAATGCGACGGGTGTTAGTTTTTTAATCGTGGACGCCATCGATCGTCAGATTCTTGACCAGCTGGTGCTCAACGGGCGGGCCAGCATGACGAAGATCGCGTCCGTGGTATCGCTGTCGGTGCCCGCGGTGAAACGGCGGATCACCCGCCTGGAGCGGGACGGGGTCATCCGCGGCTACACCGCGATCGTCCAGGAGCCGGGCCCGGGCAAGATGCACGCGCTGGTGGAGCTGTTCTGTTCCGGGGACGCCCAGACCAAGGACGCGGCGCAGATCTTCGGAGCCCGGTCGGAGGTGCGGATGGCGTTCTCGGCCGCGGGCGACAGCGACGTGGTCATGCTGGTGCGGGTGGACGGCACCGATCACCTGGAGTCCCTGCTGCTCGACCTGCGCCGCCACCCGATGGTGCAACGGACGCGGGCGCTCGTGCTGCTCAACAGCCTCGTCGATCGCCTCGTCACATGAGCGGGACGACCAGCCGATCCGCCGAGGCGCGGCGGGTGCGCCGGGAGCAGCTTCGCGACTTTCTGCGCACCCGCCGGGCGCGGCTCACGCCCGGCGACGTCGGCCTGGTGTCGGTGGGCCGGCGGCGGACCCCAGGGCTGCGGCGTGAGGAGGTCGCCGCGCTGGCCGGCGTCGGTGTGTCCTGGTACACCTGGCTGGAGCAGGGCCGCGACATCAACGTCTCGATCGAGGTGCTCGACGCGATCAGCGGGGCGCTGCGCCTCACCGAGCCCGAGCGCGCGCACCTGTACGTCCTGGCCGGCGTCAACCCGCCACCGGCCGATGGCGCCCTCGGGGCCGAGGTCACCCCGGAGTTGCGGCGACTGCTCGACGCCTGGACGCCCCGGCCCGCGCTGCTGCGGGACCGCTACTGGAACCTGCTCGCGGTCAACGACGCGGCGCAGACGGTGTTCGGATTCGGCGACACCGACCACAACTGCCTGATCTCGTTCTTCACCAATGCCCGATACCGGGGCATGCACGTTCACTGGGCGTCGGTCGCGCCGTCCGTCGTCGCCGCCTTCCGCGCCGACGCGGCGCACGCGCCCGACGACCCGGGGTTCGGCCGGGTGGTGGACGAGCTGAGCGCGGTGAGCCCCGAGTTCGCCGAGATGTGGGCGCGACACGAGGTGGGTGTCCCGGTGCAGGTGGTGAAGGCGGTGCGCCATCCCGAGGCCGGCGAGCTGTTCTTCGACCTGACGACCCTGGCCGTGGTCGACAACCCGGGCTGGTATCTGGAGCTGTACAACCCACGCCGGCCGTGAGCCTGGTGGTGCGGCTCACAGGTTGACCACGCTCTGGTCCGGTCGCCCGCCAGTCGGCAGGCTGAGCCCCATGACGCACACCATCTCCCGCTTCGACGGCAAGATCGCACTCATCACCGGCGGTACGAGCGGCATGGGCCTGGCCACCGCGCGACGGTTGCTCACCGAGGGCGCCCAGGTGGTCATCACTGGGCGCGACCAGGCCAGGCTGGACGCCGCGAGCAAAGAACTGGACAGCGGGGACCGGGTCCTGGCGCTGCGCGGCGACGTGTCGCGGTTGCCCGACCTGGACGCGTTGATGGCCGCGATCCGGGACCGGCACGGGCGGCTGGACGTGGTCTTCGCCAACGCGGGCATCGCCTCGTTCCAGCCGAACGGGGAGGTCACCGAGGCCGCCTTCGACCACATGGTGGACATCAACTTCAAGGGGGTGTTCTTCACCCTCCAGAAGAGCCTCCCCTTGCTGGCCGACCACGCGGCGATCGTGATCAACGCCTCCTGGACGGTGCACCGCGGCCTGCCCGGCACCTCCCTGTACGCCGCGACCAAGGCGGCGGTGCACAACCTGGCGCACACCCTCGCGGCCGACCTGGCGCCCAGGAGAATCCGGGTCAACTCCGTGAGCCCCGGCTACATCGAGACCCCGATGTTCCACGACAACATCTCCGCCGAGGCACAGGCCGCGGTCGTCGCCGGCCTGGCCGCCGGTCGCATCGGCGCCGCCGGCGACGTCGCGGACGCGGTCGCCTTCCTCGCCTCCGACGAGGCGTCGTACGTCAACGGGCAGGACCTCATCATCGACGGCGGCCTGGTCGCGGCCGTCGCTTGAGAACCGCTCGCGGCTGCCAGGCTCACTCTTCCTTACGTGACCGGCGTGGAAAGTGTCCGACCTTCTGTCCGGCCGGTCACGCGAAAGTGTCCGACCTTCTGTCCGGCCGGTCACGCGAAAGGGTCTGGCCTTCTGTCCGGCCGGTCGTGCCGGGAACGGGTGGGAGGGTGGGAGGGGCGGTGCTCGGGCTCTCGCCATCACGCCTCGCGCTGTAGCTTCGTGACTTCGCCCCCGTCCGTCATGGAGATCGGCTCATGCACATCCTCGCGCCTCGTGGACGCCTGCCCCGAGGTATTCGGCTGCTGATCGTGGCGCGGGCGGTGAACCGGCTGGGGGCGTTCTCGCTCTCCTTCCTGACGGTCCTGATCAGCACCGACTTCGGGGTGAGCGCCGCCACGGCCGGGCTGGTCTCGGCCGGCTTCGGGCTGGCGACCGTGCCCTCCCGGCTGCTCGGCGGGCATCTGGCCGATCGGCTGGGGCGGCGGCGCACGATCCTGCTGGGGCTCATCGGCTGCGCGGTCGCCCAGCTCGGCATCGCGGCGGCCGGCTCGCTGGCCGTGGTCGCCGTGTTCGCGGTCCTGCTCGGGCTCGCCTTCGAGCTGTTCGAGCCGCCGAGCCAGGCGATGATCGCGGACGGCGTGCCCGCGGCCGACCGGGCACGGGCGTACAGCCTGCTGAACGCGGCCCTGGCGGCGGCGGGCATGGGAGCCGGGCTGATCGCGGCGAGCGTCGGGCGATGGGACCTGCGGTGGCTGTTCGTCGTCGACGCGCTGACGTGTCTGGCGTGCGCGGTCATCATCGCCGTCGTCGTGCCCGCCGACGGCCCCCGGCCCGGCCGGGCGACGACGGCCGCCTCGTCCTCGGCCTGGCGGGATCCCGCGCTCCTCGCCATGCTCGGCTGCGGCACGCTCCTCGCCCTCGTCTACATGGTGATCATGATCCTGCTTCCGCTCGCGCTGCCCGATTACGGTCTACAGGCGGCGGACGCGGGCATCCTCTTCACCGTCTCCGCCCTCACCATCATCGCCGGACAGCCGCTTCTCCGGTTGAGACCGGTGGCCGCGCTGCCCCCCGCCGAGGGTATGGCGGTGGGCGCCGCGTTCATGGCCACCGGCCTGGCCGGTTACGCGCTCGCCCACGCCCTGCCCGCCCTGGCGGTCGCGACCGTGATGTGGAGCGTCGGCGACCTGCTCATCATGGGACGCGCGTACGCCGTCGTCGCCGACCTCGCCCCGCCGGAGGCCCGCGGACGCTACCTCGCCGTGTACGGGACCAGTTGGGGGTTCGCCACGGTGGCCGCGCCCATCGCGGGCACCCAGCTGCTCGAACGGCTGGGCGCGGAAGGCCTGTGGGCCTGCCTGGCCGGCGCCTGCCTGCTCTTCGCCGCCGCCTCGATGAGCGTCAAGCGACTGATCAGCCGGCCGAGCACGGCACCCTGAGGGCGACGACCGCCTCGCTCAGCACCTGCGCATCCACTCACGCGCCGAACTACAGCCATATTTCTTGACTAATCATGCAATTGAGTAGATAGTCCCTTCCATGGCATTACGGCATGCGGTGCTGGCGGCGATGCTGGACGGCGCGTTCTCCGGCTACCAGCTCGCCAAGATCTTCGACGTGGGCGTGTCCAACTTCTGGTACGCCTCCCCGCAGCAGCTCTACACCGAGCTGGCGAAGCTGGAGAAGGCCGGGATGATCGCCGGTGAGCAGGTCATCCAGCTCGACCGGCCGAACAAACGGGTGTTCACGGTCACCGAGAAGGGCCTGGACGAGCTGGCCGCCTTCGCCGCGACCGCGTCCAAGCCGCTGTCCATGCGGGACGACCTGGCGGTGAAGGTCCAGGCCATCGACCACCTCGACGCCGGCCCCGTGCTGGCCCAGCTCGACGAGCGGGCCGTCGAGGCCGCCGCCAAGCTGGCCCTGTTCGAGCAGGGCATGCGCAGGCTCCGGGGCGATCTGGCCGAGGAGGACTTTCTCCGCACGTCCCCCCGGGTCGGCCCGTACCTGACCTATCTGGCCGGATGCCGCCTGGAGCGGGAGATGCGCGACTGGTGCCTGACCACCGCCGCCCTGCTCCGCGCCCGTACGGCGAGTCACTGTGAGGAGGAGCGATGACCCGCTACACCCGGTATGTCGCGCTGGGCGACAGCCAGACCGAGGGCCTCGGCGACGGTGACGAGGTCCGTGGCTACCGGGGCCTGGCCGACCGCCTTGCCGAGCACCTGGCCGGGGCGTCCCCGGAGCTGCACTACGCCAACCTGAGCGTACGAGGACGCCTCGCCTCGCAGGTCCTCGCCGAGCAGCTCGGCCCGGCGCTGCGGTTACGACCGGACCTGGCCACGGTGATAGCCGGGATGAACGACCTGATCAGGCCCGGCTTCGACGCCGCCGCGGTGGCCGCGAGCCTGGAGGAGATGTTCGCCGCGCTCACTGGAGCAGGCGCGCACGTCCTTACGGTGACATTTCCGGATATCGGGAAGATCGCGCCTCTGGCCCGGCCGTTGCTGCCCCGCGTCCTCGCCCTGAACGAGCACATCCGCGAGGCCGCCGGCCGCCATCGTGTCACCGTGGTCGACACCTTCCCGCACGCCTTCGCCACCGACGCCAGGATGTGGAGCTCGGACCGCCTGCACGCCAGCCCCCTGGGACACGCCCGGATCGCCGCCGCCTTCGCGCACGCGCTCGGGCTGCCGGGCAGCGACGACACCTGGTCGGCCCCCCTCGAACCGGTCCCGCCGCGCGGCCGCCTGCGCAGCACGGGGACGGAGTTCCGCTGGATCGCCGGTTTCGCCGGCCCGTGGATCTACCGCCGCATCCGGGGCAGATCCTCCGGCGACGGCCGCACCGCCAAACGCCCTGACCTCGGCCCCGTACTGCTCCACGGCGAGGAGTGACGCGCGGCGCAGATTGGCCGCCATGGCTGGTGTCGAAAATCTGTAGTGGCGAGAGTAGACATTGGTCGCTGTGGGCGCTAATGTTTCTCACATCGCAAGGAACGGAACGGGCAGCAAGATCTAGCACCACGACGAACTGCCCGGAAAAGACGGAAGTTCAGGCAGAAGGTCGGACGAGACGGGCCAGCGCAGTGGCAAGGGGCCCAGACCGTGGACGCGCTGCCGAAGGTTTAGTCGGACAGAGTTTCAGATGATGCGAAGAAGGGAGTGTTGAACGCCATCGGGATCGCCCGTCGGCTCAGTTCCGCCGCGCGGGCACCGCAGCTCCACAGATAGGACGGTGGTCTACGGTTACGCATCCAAGATCCCGCACAGCCGCCGCCGAGTACGGCGGACGCGGAAGACAGTAAGCCGGCCGACTGGCCGGTAGATGGTGTTTGAACCTCTTCGGGGCTCCGGCGCACATGCGCCGGGGCCCCCTGTTGGCGTGTGAAAGGCATTAATGGATCAAACCCGCTCAGCAGCCGGCGGCGACAGGCACGCTCCCGCCGGCGCCGCAGTCAGTGCCGAAGATCGTTTCGATGACGAGGATTACCCCGCTTACAGCATGGGCGCGGCTGCGGAGATGCTCCAGGTCACCCCGACGTTCCTGCGAGCTCTGGGCACGGCCAAGCTGATCGAGCCGCTACGTTCCAGCGGCGGTCACCGCCGCTACTCTCGCTACCAACTCCGCCTCGCGGCCAGAGCCCGGGAGCTCGTCGACCAGGGCACGCCCGTGGAAGCCGCTTGCCGGATCATCATCTTGGAAGACCAGTTGGCCGAGGCGCTGCGCATCAACGACGCCCGCGACCGGCCGGCCGGACCGTAGCTCTCTACTTTTTCATGCGGACATGAACACGGCCCAGTGTCCTGCCGTGTGAGGCAGGACACCGGGCCGTGACAGCGGCTCAGGTGCAGCGGCTCAGTGACGGCGGCTCAGCCTGCCGCGCGCCGCAGCTCCAGCCGCACCCTGGCCAGCCACGCACCCCAGCCGTCCTGCGGCCGGCTGTCCTTGATGCGCAGGTAGAACGTCCCGGTCTGGCCGCGCAGTTCGCCGAGGTCGAGCGTGCGCTCCTCGCGGTTGGACAGGTCGCGCACGTTGGCGTCCTCCTGCAGGACGGTCCGCCAGGTCTGGTTGTCGGGGGAGACCTGAACCAGGAACTGGTTGCCGATGTCCAGCGTCAGCGACCCGCCGGTCACCTCGGCCGGCAGCGCGAACCGGTAGGTGGCGTGGCTGTCGCCGTCGGTGAATCGGGCGCGTCCGTCGTACACCTCGCCGTCGAGCTGGGACGCACCCGCCTCCAGGAGCCAGGGCGCCTCGGCCGGGGTGCCGGGCGTGAACTGCACGGTGTCGCCGAGCACCGTCACCGTCGCCTGCGCGCTCGCCGAGCCCGAGGTGAGCTGGATCGGATGGGTGCCGGGACCGGCCGTCGCCGGCACCGCCACCTGGAACTCCACCGTCTGGGACGCGCCCGGCGCGACGGGCCCGAAGTCGGCGGACGCGGGCTGGACGGTCCAGCCCTGCGGCGCGGTCGCGGTCAGCCGTCCGGAGGCGGGCCGGGTGTCGTGGTTGGCCACGGTCGCCGACAGCGTCACACTCTCACCGGGGGTGCCGAAGACCCCGCCGGCCTCGATGGCCAGCGACGAGGTGGCAGGCGGCTCGTGGGTGAGCAGCTCCACCTCGGCCAGCAAGGTCGGTGACCCAGCGGACGCGGTGAACCTGAGCCGGTACTGGTCGTACGAGCCAGGGCTGTGGATCTTGAACGGTCGGGTCTGCTGCCGCCACTGGAAGCTCTCCCCGGTCCGCTTGTCGATCGTCTTCCACGCGTTGCCCTCGGTGAGCCCTTCCAGCACCCAGCCGGCCGGATTCCCGGTGAGCTCGCCGGTGCCGGAGGTGAGCGTGTAGAAGCGCGCCTGCTCGTCGCCGGGGAAGGTGTACTGGATCCACTCGGGCAGCGCCGCCTGGCTGGCCGAGTCGTTGTCGAACAGCGCGCTCACGTCGGCGTCGCCGAACCCGGTCGCGGTGCCGCGCCCCGGCCCGGTGGCGTCACGCAGCGGCTCGGGGATCCGGTTGTCGTCGGTGATCGAAGGCGGCGCGGCGTCCCGGCCGGTGCCCCACCGCGACGGCTTCGGCCCCATCTCGAACACCAGCTCGCCGCCGTTCGCGAGCAGGTCGTGGGGGAGGTACGTCTTCCCGTACGGCCTGCCGTCGACCTTCAACCCCTGCACGTAGACGTTGCGGTCGCTGTTGCCGTTCGCCCTGACGACCAGCTTCTTGCCGTTCTCCAGACGTACGGTCGCCTTCTCGAACAGCGGGGAGCCGATCGCGTAGGTGGGGCTGCCCATCTGCAGCGGGTAGAAGCCGAGCGCGCCGAAGACCTGCCAGGCCGACATCTCCCCGTTGTCCTCGTCGCCGGGATAGCCCTGGCCGATCTCGCTGCCCAGGTACAGCCGCGAGAGCGCCTCGCGTACCTTGGCCTGGGTCTTCCACGGCTGACCCGCGAAGTTGTACATGTACGGGATGTGGTGCGAGGGCTGGTTGCTGTGGCCGTACTGTCCCATGCGCACGTCGCGGGCTTCGCGCATCTCGTGGATGATCCCGTTGTACGAGCCGGGGAACGTCGCCGTCTCCTGGGTGGCGAAGAACGCGTCCAGTTTGTCGGCCAGCGCGTCCGCGCCGCCGTACAGGTTGGCCAGTCCGCGTCCGTCCTGCGGGACGTGGAAGGCCATGTTCCAGCCGTTCGTCTCGGTGTAGTCGAAGCCCCACTTACGCGGGTCGTAGGCGCCGGGTTTGTTGCGGAAGGACCCGTTGGCGTTCCGGCCTTGGAAGAAGCGCACCGCCGGGTCGTACATGTGCACGTAGTTGAGCGCCCGGTTGCGGAAGTACTCGTACTCCTCCAGGTAGCGGGCGCGTTGCGCGCCCCGTGAGCGTTCGGCCAGCGACTTGGCCATGTTCGCGATGCCGAAGTCGTTGATGTAGCCGTCCATCGCCCACGACATCGCCTCGCCGGTCGACTCGATGCTCGTGTACCCGAGGAAGGCGGAGGTGGACAGGCCCTTGCGGCCCACGTGGCGGGTGGTCGGGGTGACCGTGGCGTTCTTGACGGCCGCCTGGTAGGCGGTCGCGGCGTCGAAGCCCTTCACGCCCTTCAGGTGGGCGTCGGCGAAGGCGACGTCGGAGCTGGTGCCGACCATCAGGTCCGCGTACCCCGGTGACGACCACCGCGCGATCCAGCCGCCGTCCTCGTACTGCCGTACGAAGCCGTCGACCATCTCGCCGGCCGCCTTGGGGGTGAGCAGCGCGTACGCGGGCCAGGTGGTGCGGTAGGTGTCCCAGAAGCCGTTGTTGACGTACACCTTCCCGTCCGCGACCTTCGCCCCGGTCTCGGTGGGGCTGCTGGGCGGGGTGCTGGTGGCCGACTGCACGGCGTGCTTGTACACCGGCGCGTCCGCGGTGCCGGTGTTCTCGAAGCCGGAGTTGGGATACAGGAACAGCCGGTACAGGTTGGAGTAGAGCGTGACCAGCTGGTCCTTGCGCGCCCCTTCGACCTCGATGACGCCCAGCTTGGCGTCCCAGGCCCGGCTCGCCCGCTCGCTGACCTTCTCCAGCGTGTCCGAGGCGGCGATCTCCAGCTCCAGGTTCCGCCTGGCCTGCTCCACGCTGATCAGCGAGGACGCGATCCGCATGGTGACCGTGCGCGACTGCCCGGCGTCGAAGGCCAGGTAGCCCAGCACGTTGTCGCGGCCCTGGCCGGTCAGCTTGCCGCCGCCGGTGACGGGACGGTCGAAGACGGCGTAGTAGAACATCCGGCTCGCCCCGGTGGACAGGTCGCTGCGCACGTCCGAGTAGCCCGTCACCACGCCGCCGGAGGTGTCCAGGGTCAGGCCGCCGTCGTTGTTCACGTTGTCGAAGACGATCTTGGCCGAGTCGCCGGGGAAGGTGAAGCGGGCGAGCGCCGCGTGATCCGTCGGCGCGATCTCGGTCTTGAGCCCGTTGTCGAACGTGACCCCGTACAGGTGTGGCTGCGCGACCTCCCGCTCGTGCCGGAAGGGCAGCGCGCGGGCGGCTCGGGACGGGTCCGGCGTCCCTTCGGCCGCCGACGGCATGAACTGGAACGTCTGCCGGTCGCCCATCCACGGGCTCGGCTCGTGGCTGGCGGTGAACGCCTCGATCTCGGGCAGGTTGGCCGCGTTGTTGTCCCGGTGATACTCGTACAGCCAGCCCGTCGACTCGGCGTTGGTCATCGGCGACCAGAAGTTGAACCCGTGCGGCACGGCGGTGGCCGGGAAGTTGTTCCCCCGCGAGAAGCCGCCGGTGGAGTGGGTGCCCCGGGTGGTGATCACGTGCTGCGACGGCCGCTCGTCACCTCGTGTCTTCCGGCCCTCGTACGGCTGCCGCTTGCGCTCCGAGACGAGCTTGATGTCGTCCACCCAGCCCCGGAACCCGGCCTCTCCTTCAGCGGAGTCGTAGGCCACCAGGATGCGGCTGATCCGCTTGCCCCGGGCGACCTTGCCGATCTCGGCGTGCTTGTAGTTCCACTGGTCGGCGTACAGGGTCTTGGACTCGCCCTGGGCGCGCGGCGTCAGCCGGACCCCGTGCTGGTCGACGGCCTTGAGGTCGCTGAGGTAGGTGCCGTCGCTGAAGGCCAGGTCCATGGCGACGTACGTGCCGGGGTAGCGCAGGTCGGCGGCGGTGAACTCGGGGAAGACGACGTACGACAGCTCCATCCGGGACGTGACCGGGATGTCCACCTCGAACACCTTGTTGGTGGAGTGCCCGCCGTCCTTCGCGGTGGTGCTGCCCGCGTACGTGAAGGCTCGCGAGCCGGAGAAGCCGGCGCGCGGCTTGGCGGTGAACCCGCGGGTCGGCCCGTCCCCGACCTGGCTGCGCACGTCGCTGGGCGGCCTGGGGCCGCGCTGTCCGTCCGACAGCTCCCACTCGGCCAGTTGCAGGGTGGAGCCGCTGCCGATGCGGGTGATGTTCAGCCGGTAGTGGGCGTAGGCGGTCGCGTTCTCGAAGCGGTACTCCTTGCGCTGGTGGCGCTCGGTGAACGTCTCGCCGGTACGGGTGTCCAGGGTGGTCCAGTCCTGCCCGTCCTGGGAGCCCTGCAGTTGCCAGTCGCGGGGGTCGCGCTGGGGTTCGTCGTCGGCGGAGGTCAGCGCGTAGTGCGTGACGGCGACCGGGCTGGACAGGCCGTACTGCGCCCAGCCCGTGCCGGTGAACACCAGCCACTTGGTGTTCGCGTCGGTGTCGGCCAGGTGCTCCTTCATCTCGCCGTTGGCCGCGTACTCGCCGTTGACGCTGATCTGGGTGATCCGGTCGGAGATGGTGCCCTCGATGCCGCCGATCAGGATGCCGGTGACGTTGGCGGCCTTCTTGACGCCCCGGGCGTCGGTCTCGGGGGTGTTGAGCCAGGTCGGCTGCGGATCGCCGGGCTCGAAGGAGGAGACGAAGGCCGCCCCCTCGTCCCGCGCCAGCTTCTGGCCGTCCTGCGCCGCGCGCCGTTCCACCTCCGCCGACGGCGCCTGCTCGGTCTTCCTCGGGTCGGGAAGCGGGCTGTGGGACGGGCCGGGGGAGGGGGTGCCCGAGGGGCCGGGGTTCGGTACGGGATCGGGGCCGGGCCCGGCGGTCAGCGCGGCGGCGGCGGGGGCGGCGAGGGTGACGGCGATGGCGGCGGATAAGAGCGCGGTCAGGAGGGATCGTCGGTGAGGGCGCTTCATGTGGGGGGAACCTCTCGTGCGTTCAGCCGGTACGGGGACTGAGCAGCGTCACGAAGGCGGCTGCGGGGGGTGCGGTGATGACAACGTTGTCAAAAAACGATCTGTTAAGGAAGTTTTCAAACCGGCAGCACCTTGTCAAGGGCTGCGTCACGGCGCACCACATGCTGGTGTGAAACGTCCCTGCCTCAGTCAGCGTCCAAGGCGTAGCGCAGGTAGAAGTCCGGCTTGGCCATGAACCGCCGCCAGTGGTCGACCAGCTGGAGGTTCTCCCACTCCGCCGGGTGCATGCCGTCTTCGCTCAGCTCAATGATCTGAGCCCCTGGCAGACTGGCGAGGATCGGCGAATGGGTGGCGCAGACGATCTGGCCGCCCTCGCCCGCGACGCGGTTCATGAGGGCGACCAGGCGTACGCACGACTGGAAGGACAGCGCGGCCTCGGGTTCGTCCATCAGATAGAGCCCCGGCCCGGACACCATGCGTTCGAGAACGGTGAAGAACCCCTCGCCGTGTGACTGCTCCGTAAGGTCGTCTTCCCAGAACCCGTGCATGCCGGAAACGTTCCGTCCGAGATTGAACAGTGTTTCGGCGCGGAAGAAGAACGCGCGCCGCTTGGGGCGAGGACCGTGCAAGAGGCGCAGTCCCGCTGCGGTGAGTTCGGCGTCCAGAACCTCCCCGAGTGGGGTGAGCTCGCCAGTTGAGGAGTACTTGGTCCCCGCCTTGCCGCCCTCGGAATTGATGCCGCACACATCGGCGATGGCCTCGACCAGGGTCGACTTCCCTGACCCGTTCTCACCCACCAGGAAGGTGACCTGACGGGTGAAGGCCAGCCCATGCTCGACCAGATGACGCACCGGAGGCAGATTTCCGGACCAGCCGCTTGGCAACCGCGGAGCCTCAAGCCGGGTCAACAGCACCGCTACCGCCTTCCGCCTCATCCAAAGGCACGTCTCGCCTTGAGCGTCCGCTCGGCTCATGATGTCTATCGATACCTCGACCATCCTGTCAGCAGGCCCCGAACCTCGGACATCGATGCTCGGGGCCCGTTGTCGGGCCCTGGATCAGACTGCGGCGACGCTGGCGGCAAGCCGTGCGGTGGGCAGGTCGACTGGTGAACGCCAGGCGAATGCGGTGACCTCGGCGATTTGGATGGAGACCTTGCTGTCCTTGACCCAGAAGGCGAACCGGAAGTCGGCGTGTAGGTGTGCCGGTTCCTGCTTGGCAGGGTTGGCGGGGATTTCGTGAACGTCGATGTCCACGGGGACGATGTCGTGCGCGGGCGGGGAGACGGCGTGCTGCCAGGGAATGCCGGTCTCCTCCTCCAGCTCTCGCAGGGCCGCGCCGTACAGGGAACGGTCCTGAGGTTCGACGTGGCCACCAGGCAGGAGCCAGCGGTCCAGCGCCCGATGGTGGATCATCAGGATACCGCCGGCGACGTTGATGGCGGCGGCGCTGCATGTGACGTGGAGCGGGAAGGTAGCGCGTCAGGACGGTATGGATCTCCTCGCGGGTCACTGTCCTGACCCTCCATGGAAATAGGCGAGCCAGGTCGCCGCAATCGACTTCCGGACTTCTCCCGGAACCTCCCACATGCCCGGATCGTTTTCAGTGCTGGCCAGCACTGCGAGCGCGGCCAGGATCTCGGCCTGTACGAGCAGGATGAACGAGCCGACCGACGCGCCGTGGAGGAAGTTGACGGCGTTCCCGTCCGCGGCCGCAATGTCGGAGATGCGGGCCACCCCCTCCAGGAAGGCGGGTCGTTCGGCGAGCAGGTGTGTGATGGCCAGGCTTGAAGGGCGGTCGATGATGGGGATGGAATCCGCTACACGGCGGAAGAACGCTGTGACGCGCCCACGCTCGAAGTAACATGGGAAGTTGGCGGCTTTCGTCGGTCGGCGGCTCTGTGTGCTTCTGAGGCGATCGTCTATTCAGCGATCAGTGTCCTGACGGCGAGTTGCTCCTCGCCGGCGGGGCCGTCGAGCCGGATCGACAGCTCCCAGACGCCGCTCATCGTGAACAGCTCGCCTGCGGCCACGAAGCGGCCGGGCGCACGCTCGGTGGCGGAGATCTCGGGTGTGGAATGTCCCATCTGGGTCATGACCGCCGACAGGGCCACGGCGTCGGCGTCGCCCTCGCTCACCTCGATCTCCACGGTGACCTGGCCGGGAGCCGGGTCCGCGATGCGGACGGTGGCGGTGTAGTGGGCGCCCGTCGTGGTCAGGTCGACCGGTTCTGCGGTCGTGCTCCTGCCCACGGCGAACAGTGCCACTGCGGCGGCCACGAGCGTGGCCGTGGCCACGGCCTGCCATCTCTTGATCATTGGGCCTCCGTCACGTTCACGGTGAAGGGGGCGGTCACGATGCGGTCCGCGACGGCGTACTGGATCCAGGCGAGGTAGCGGCCCGGTTCGGGGAAGCTGAAGGTGAAGCGCACCCGCGATCCCGGCGCGCTCATCTCGTGTACGTGGCCGAAGAAGCGGCCGTCCGCACTCCGGATGAGCAGGTGGCCGGTCATGCCGAGCCAGGTCCGGACGCCGGCGGGGGTGTCCAGTTCGATCGTCGTCGGACGGCCCGCGACGGGCACGGCGGGTTGTAGCCGCGGCGTACCGGCCTGCACGTTGGGTTGTAGTCGCGGAGTACCGGCCGGCGTGCCGGGTGTACGGGCTTCACCTGGGGACTTGGCCGTCCCGCCGACGGTGAAGTCCGCGGCGACGAGTTGCCCGCCTGAGTCCTCCCGTTCGACCTCGACGTGCGCCAGGTACCTGCCGGGGCGGTCGGCGGTCAGCCTGACCTCCAGGTGCCCGGGCGCCGTGCGCAGGGGGTGCACGTGGCGGAAGTAATGTCCGTCCTCGCTGGTGACGACCACGTGGGCGAGCGCCTCGTGGTGCGCGGTGAGGTCGTCGACGGGCCGCCCGGTGGAGCCGTCGACGAGATCGACCCGGAGGGTGAACTCCGCGCCCGCCGCCGGCCGGGCCGGCACCGTCTCCATGCGGACCTGCGCGTACGGCCGCCCTTGCGCCGTCGATGTGGTGGGAGTGGGGGCGGCGCCGTCAGGTGGGGGCCCCGGTACCTGCGATTCGAACACGATGACCATGGCGGCGACCGTCACCCCGGCTGCCGCGCCCGCGGCCAGCGCCATCGCCCGTCCCGGCCGGGCCGCCGCCCCGGTGAGCAGGCCGCCCACCAGCAGGAGCGCGGCCACGAACAGGCCGCCGTAGATGAGGATCTCACCCGCCGACTCGCGTTCGACGAGGACGCGGAACGGGATGACGGCGGTCTGGTCCCCGGCGCTCAGTTTCAGCTCGTACGGCCCGGTCCGCTCCACCTGGAGTTGCGTGTACTGCGGGTTCGCCGTCGCCTGGGCGGTGCCGGTCACCGTGCGGTCGTCCTCGACCGAGCGGACCTCCAGGCCGATGGGCAGTCCGGACACCGGCTGGTAGGCGATGACGCCGATCCGCAGCGGCCCCGGCACCCGGGTCGTTCCTTTCACCACCACGGTCACCTCGGTGCCGGCGATCGTCTGGGCGATCCGCAGGTCCGCCCCCGCCGTGACGTTGTGCGCGGCGGCGGGGACGGCCAGCACCAGCACGAGGGCGGCGGCGAGGCACAGGACGCGGATCATGCCCGCCCGGCGCCGGGCCCGACCGGCTCGGCAACACCAGCATTCGGCGAATCCGGCTCGGCAGCGACGGCGTCGGGCGGAGCCGGCTGGGCGATGACCGCGTCGGGCAGGAGCAGGGCCCCGAGTGCCAGCCCGATCAGCCCGGCGACGATCGGCGCGCCGGTCCACATCTCGGGCATGGTCGGCAGGCCGCCCCCCGTGGCCGAGGCGACCCCGATGTACAGCGACCAGGTGGCGAAGGCCGACAGCCCGGCGAAGGCCCAGTAGGCGGCGCGCCGCTCACCCGACGGCCGGAGCCGGCGGATCAGCAGGTCGCTCACGAACCCGGCGGCCACGAACGACAACAGGATCGGCACGTTGCGGAACGCCGCCTGGGCACCCGGCATGAGCACCATGATCGTGTACATGACGGTCACCGAGCCGAACGGCAACGACCAGCGGCGCACCAGGAACAGCACCGGGCTGAGCATGACGACGTTGGCGACGACCATGGCGACGGCCACTTGCTCGGCGCCCGGGCCCACGGGTCGGGGACCGGCGCCCTGCCCGGCGCCCGAGTCCTGCAGCATGGAGAACGCCTGGACGATGTCTTGAGGGCGGTACTGTACGGCGTCGCCGTACGACAGGAACAGCGAGACCAGCGTGGCGGCGAACGCGAGCCCGATCAGCGCCGGCAGCAGGCGGCCGAGCGACGGCCGGGAGCCGATGTCGGGGGCGTGCCACGCCGAGCGCAGCGGTGTCGTGATGATGAGCATCATCGTCACGACGAGGCCGAGGTGTGACGGGCTGAATAAGATGTCGATGGTCGTCTCGATGCCGAGGATGGTGTGCCACAGCATGTCGACGAGCCCGAAGGCGGCGAACGCGGGCACCGCCACCAGCCCGGCGAGATACCCGGTCGGAACGGCCGCGAGCCCCTGCCGTCCGGCACGCACGTTGCGCCACACCTGCCAGATGATCCAGCCCGCGATCACGGCGAACCCGGAGTAGAACACCGCGTGCCATGGCGTGAAGAACGTCTCCAGCTCCGCCAGGTTGCTGTGCGCCCATGCGTCGATCATCAGTCCGACTCCGAACCAGATGCCGAGCAGCGCCGTCACCAGGTCGGTCCTGGGAGACACCCAGCCGCGGGGTTCTCCGGTGTCCACCATGAAGCGCCGGATACCGGCGGCGTCAGATGCCATGTCATGATTCCTTTCCATCGATCGAATAGATTCGTACAGGCGTTGCCGGGCCGGTCAGGCCGTTTCGGCGCTGAGAACCTGCGCCACGGGCTGTCGGGCCGCCAGGCGTGCCGGTAGGGCGGTGAGCGCCGCCGTCGCCAGGAGAGTCGCGAGCGCGGCGCCGAGCAGCCAGGAGGAGGGGGCGTCCACCGCGTTCCCGGCGGCGAAGAGCGAGAGCAGGCCGCCGCCCAGCGGGATGCCGATGACGACACCGGGCAGGCTGGGCAGGAGCTGGGCGATGGACAGCCCTGCGGAGACCTGTCCAGGGGTGGCGCCGAGGGTGCGGGCGATGGCCATGTTCGCCCGGGCCTCCATGGCGGTGGTCCAGGTGAACGTGATGGTGTTCACGACGGCGAGCGTGATCAGCAGGATGGCGACGGCGAGCATCAGCCGGCGATCGTGCTCGCCCCGCAGGTTGGGCAGGACGGAGGAGCCGTCCAGGCCGTAGCCCCTCTCCGGATGGGCGTAGAGGGTCAGCAGGGCGACGATCGCGATCATCGTGGTGGCGGTGGAGCACGCCTGCAGCAGGGCGCGGCCCGGCCGGCGGGCGGTCAGCCGCAGCCCGAGCAGCAGCGGCGTGGGCAGCAGCGCGGACAGCGCGGTGAGCCACGGGCGGTGACGGGGCTGGTGCGCGGTGGCGGTCAGCGCCGTGACGGTCGCCGTACGCAGGGCACGCAGCGTGGGGCGCAGGGTGGACAGCACCGCCACCACCACGGCCAGGACGGTCACCGCCGCGACCGTGGCGGCGGCAGGCCCGGCGGCGTCGCCGATCCGGCTGGCGGTGGGGCTGGCGATGGCGGGCGCGGCCAGGCGGGCGATCACCAGCCCCAGCGCGTCGCCGGCCAGCGCCAGCGCCAGGTACTCGGTGAGCAGGACGGTGGCGATCAGGCCCGGGGTGGCGCCGACGGCCTTGAGCAGCCCGGCCCGGCGCGTCTGCTCGACGGCGCGTCCCGCGGCCAGCGCCGCCACTCCGGTGATGGCCAGGAAGCTGAGCAGCCAGCTGCCGACGACCAGGATCGGCCGACTGTTCTCAAGGATGACCATGTCCTGCCCGGCCGTGAACTGCCAGGAGCGGAAGTTGAGCCTCACAGGGAAGTCGCGGTGGGCCTCGCGGAAGGCCTCGGTGGTGGCGGGGTCGCGCAGCTTGAGATCCAGGGCCATGGTCACCGGCAGGTCCTGGGACGACGCCAGCGTCCGGGCATCTGATCGGGTCATCCAGGCCAGGCCGCTGTAGTCGCTGCCACCGCCGTACGGGCCGATCTGCTGGGCCCCGGGGTAGACGGAGGTGGCCGCGGTGACGGCGATCCCGGCGACGGGGTACGACCGGCCGGCGATGGTGACGCGGTCGCCGACGCCGACGCCCAGCGCGGTGGCGAAACCGCGTTCGAGGACCGTGCCGCCGGAGCGTACCCAGTGGCCCGAGGTCAGCAGCGGGCGGTTGACCGCGCCGGGCGTCTCGGCGAAGCCGTGCACCACCACGTTGGAGGTGCGGCCGCGTGCGGTGAGGTCGGCGTACACGATGCGATAAGGACCATGGTGGGCGACCACTTCGGGATCGTCCGCCAGCGAGGCCAGGGCCGAGGTCACGGCGGGGTCTGTGCCGCCGGAGAGCGCCACCACGTCCGGCCCGGCGGTGGCCGCGCGGGTCTGCTCGTACAGCGAGTCGCTCACGCTGCGCAGGGACAGGCCCAGGGCCATCGTGGCGGTGGCCACGGTCACCGCGAGCAGGAGCATCACGGCCTGGATTTTGTGCCGGCGCAGGTCAGCCAGCACCAGGCGCGCGACGAGCACGATGGAGCCCATGACGTTCAGCCCTCCAGCCCGATCAGCCCGCCGAGCCCGCGCCCGGGGGAGCCGGCCAGCCAGGTGTCGTCGACGAACATCCCGTCGCGCATCGAGACCAGCCGATCGGCCGTGGCCGCCACCCGCTCGTCATGCGTGACGATGACGAAGGTCTGCCCCGCGGCACGCAGCTCCTCGAAGATTCTCAGCACGTCGAGGGTCGCCGCGGTGTCGAGGTTGCCGGTCGGCTCGTCGGCCAGGACGACCTGCGGTTCGTTGACCAGCGCGCGAGCGACGGCGACCCGCTGGCGCTGCCCGCCCGACAGTTGTGACGGCAGGTGCCGGGCGCGGTCGGCGAGCCCGACCCGGTCCAGCAGCAGGCTCGCGTGGCGCCTGGCCTGGCGGCGCGAGCGCCCGGCCAGCAGCGCGGGCAGTTCCACGTTCTCGGCCGCCGACAACTCCTCCATCAGATGGAAGGCCTGGAAGACGAACCCCACCGACCGGCGCCGCATGCGCGCCAGAGCTCGCTCGCTCAGCGTGTCGATGCGCCGCCCGGCCATCCACACCTCGCCACCGGTCGGCCGCTCCAGGCCACCCAGCAGGTGCAGCAGAGTGGATTTCCCGCAGCCGCTGGGCCCCATCACCGCCAGCATCTGCCCTTCGGGCACGTCCAGGTCGACCTCGTCCACCGCGTGGACCCGGCTCTGGCCCTGACCATGCGTCTTCACCAGGCCGCAGGCCCGGAGCGTGGCACTTGACACGTTCATCCACCCTCGACGTCGTCTTCGACCTTGGACCAGGCCCGCTCACAGGCATCCAGCCAGCGCAGGTCCGCCTGCAACCGCAGCACGACCCCCTCCAGCAACAGGCCGGCGCCCGACCCCGGCGGCTCGGCCAGCGCCGCCCGCTGCGCCTCGCGCAGGCGGCGCAGCAGCTCACGGCGCTGCGCCGCCACCAGCTCCACAGGGTCGGCCAGCCGGGCCGCGCGGGCGGCGGCGAGCTTGAGATGGAACTCCGCCAGGTCCGGTTTAGGCCAGCCCACCTCGGCCAGCCAGGCGGCCACCCGCTGCTGCCCGGCCGGCGTCAGCGCGTAGACCTTGCGCTCGGGCCGCTCGGGCAGACCGTCCGCGCGCTCGCAGACGACGAGCCCCGCCTTCTCCAGCCGCGCCAAGGTCACATAGATCTGGCCGCGGTTCATCGACTCGCCCAGCGGGCCGAGGCTCTGCCGCAGGCGAGCATGCAGGTGGTAGCCGTGCGTCGGCTCCTTGGCCAGCATCGCCAGCACTGCGTCCTGCATCCCACTCCCCTAACGGTTAGCTAATAGATAGCGGTTGCCTATACGAGGTGTCAAAACGACCCCGCTGCCCTGGCCTGACCGTTACTGTCTGCCCGGCCGGATAGGGTTCGTGATCATTTGTGAAGATCACGTAAGAAGGGCGGGCCGCCGTGGTCTCCGTAGCGAGCAGCGGGCCGAAGCGGATTCAGCCGGTGTTCTGGTGGTGGCTGGCGGCCTCGTACGCGGTGTGGGAGATCTTCCGGCCCATCCTGGTGCCGCCTCGGCGGATCACGTGCTTCGGGATGCCGACCGTGCACCCGGTCAGCGACGCCCGCCGTGCCGCCGCCGACGTGGCCGAGATGATCGGTGACGTGCTGTATTCGGCGGCGCCCTTCCTCCTGGTGGTGATCGCCGTGTTCGCGACCAGGCACCACGGCGCTCGGGTGCCCCTGCGCGTCGCCGCGCTGGGGCTCGGGATCCTCGCGCTGCCTGAGGCACTGGTGATCGTCGAGGAGCTGCTCGCCCCGCCAGGGGGGCCGCCGCCCGGCTGTCTGCCGGAGCCGCCGCCGGCGCTGCTCCGGATCCTGTCGATCGCGCTGTCATGGGTCGTCTCCCCGCTGACGCTGGTCCTGCTGGCCGGTGCGGCCGGCACGCGCGTACGCCCCGACCGCGGCTCCGTCCTGCGGCTGATCGGGGCGATCGGGGTGGTCGCGCTCCTCGTGCCGGCCGTGCTGATCCTGCCGGGCCGGCTGGCCGGACCTCCGGTGGCGGACGACGGCACGCCACGCTACGCGGTGCTCGGCAACGGTATGCCCGAGACGGTGGACCTGCTGACCGGACGGGTCGCCCATGCGTACCTGCCCTATCTCGGCAGGCGCGTGGCACAGGTTCGGGCGATCGCCGCCACCCCGCAGCCGGGTGAGTACGTCGTCAGCGTGCGACTGGCGAGCGGCCAGGACGAATACTCCCCACGGGGACACGTCTCGCGCTTGCACCGCTTCACGGTGGACGCCGACGGCCAGGCGAAGCTGGGCGAGGCCCTGTCCGGCCGGCTGACCGGGATGGTGAACCATGTCGTGGTCTCGCCCGAGGGCCGCATCGCCTACACCCGCGCGACCGAGGACCGCGACCGGCAGGCGAAGTCGTACGCGGGCGTGCTCGGCCCGCACCGGGAGTGGCCCGCGAAGACGTACGGTCTGTACTGGAGAGACGCTCACACCCTGGCGCTGCCGGACGACCTCGGCGTCACCCCGATCACGCCGGGCTCGGCGACCGGTCCCTTCGAGTGGTGGGAGGCGGCCATCGACGTGCGGCTGCCCCCGTCGGACCCACGCTCGACGAAGGGACGGGTCCCGGCCCCGAGGGAGGCCGGCAGCCACACCCTGCCTCTCCCGCTGCCGGGCGGCCGGACCCTGCGGGTGCGCCACGGCAGCTACGAGGAGCGGTCACAGGTGCTGCTGTACGAGGGTGACCGGAAGGTGGCCACGGTGCTCACGCTCGACTGCGGCGACATCGTGTCACTGGCCGCGGACCCGTTCGGCCGGCATGTCCTGATCGGCAAGGACAACGAGAACGAGTCGGTCGCCGGGCACAATCCGTGCGGCGGCAAGAGCTACGAACTGCTGCGTCTCAGCCTCGCGGCCGGGTTCGGCCACAAGGTCGTCTGGCGGGGGGACACCTCGGTCCATGGTCTCACCTGGTAACCCAGACCGCAGCTCCGGACGTCCGGAGCGCGGCACGTAGCCTTGGCCGCATGAGCGAGCGTCACGGGTCATGACCAGAGGTCGTCTGCGGGTCTATGTGGGCGCCGCGCCAGGAGTCGGCAAGACGTACGCGATGCTGAGCGAGGGGCGGCGGGCTCGCGAGCGGGGCAAGGACGTGGTGGTGGGTCTCGTCGAGGACCACGGCCGGCGGCACACCGCCGCGCTGCTCGACGGCCTGGAGGTGATCCCGCGCAAGCGCCTGGTCCACGGGAGCGCCGAGCTGGACGTCGAGGCGGTCGTCGCACGGGCGCCGAAGGTCGCGCTGATCGACGAGCTGGCCCACACCAACGCGCCGGGCTCGGCCAACGCCAAGCGGTGGCAGGACGTCGACGTGATCCTCGACGCCGGGATCGACGTGGTGTCCACCGTCAACATCGAGCACCTGGAGTCGGTGAGCGACGTCGCCCAGGCGATCACCGGCATGCCGCAGCCGGAGACCGTGCCGGACGAGGTGGTGCGCCGGGCCGACCAGGTCGAGCTGGTCGACATGGCGCCCGAGGCGCTGCGCCGCCGCCTGGCGCACGGTGACGTGTACGCCGCGGGGGAGGTGGACGCGGCCCTGTCGAACTACTTCCGGGTGGGCAACCTCACCGCGCTGCGCGAGCTGGCCCTGCTCTGGGTCGCCGGCAAGGTCGACGACCAGCTCGGCCGCTACCGCGCCGAGCATGGCATCGCCGGCACCTGGGAGGCGCGCGAGCGGGTCGTCGTCGCCCTCACGGGCGGCCCCGAAGGCGACACGCTGGTACGGCGGGCCGCCCGCATCGCCGCCCGGAACACGGGTGCCGACCTGCTCGCCGTGCACGTGACCCCGGCGGCCGGGACGCCCGGCGCCGACCCGCCCGGCCTGGCCCGCCTGCGCATCCTGGTGGAGAGCCTGGGAGGCTCCTACCATCACGTCGTCGGCGAGGACATCCCGCGCGCGCTGCTCGACTTCGCCCGCGGGGTGAACGCCACCCAGCTGGTGCTGGGCGCCTCCCGCAGGGGACGTTTCGCGCAGGTCATGTCGCGCGGCGTCGGCGTCACCGCCACCGCGCTGTCCGGCTCGATCGACGTGCACATGGTCACGCACGAGGAGGCGAGCCGGGGCCGCCCGCAGTGGTCGCCCTCGCGGACGGCGCTGCCCCCGAACCGCCGGCTGGCCGGGTGGGTGATGGCGGTGGCCGGGATCCCGGCGCTGACGTCCGTGCTGCTGCCGGTCGCGGACGACCTGGCGCCCTCCAGCGAGATGTTGCTGCTGCTGTTCGCGGTGGTCGGCGTCGCCCTCACCGGCGGCATGTGGCCCGCGCTCACGGCGGCCGTGGGGGCGTCACTGCTGATCAACCTGTTCTTCACGCCGCCCGTCGGCCTCTTCGCCATCGCCGACCCGGAGAACATCCTGGCGCTGACCGTGTTCATCCTGGTGGCGGCGGCGGTCAGCGTGATCGTGGACATCGCCGCCCGGCGCACCAGGGAGGCGGCCAGGGCCGGCGCCGAGGCCGAGCTGCTGTCCACCCTGGCGGGCCACGTCCTGCGCGGTGAGGCCGCCGTCCCGTCGCTGCTCGCGCGCATGCGGGAGACGTTCGGGCTGGTCTCGGTGACGCTGCTGGAACGGCACGCCGAGCCGGCCCCCGACGACCTGGCCGAGCCGGGACGCTGGCGGATCGTCGCCACGTCCGGCGGCCCGCCCGCCACCTGCCCGGCCGCCGCCGACACGGCGGTGGTGATCGATCCCCAGCTCGTGCTCACGGCTCGCGGCAGGCTGTCGGACGCGGCCGACCGGCGGGTGCTGGAGGCGTTCGCCGCCGAGGCGGCGGTGGCACTGCGGCACGAACGCCTGGAGCGAGAGGCCGAGCTGGCCCGGCCGCTGGCCGAGGCCGACCGGATGCGCACCGCCCTGCTCGCCGCCGTCAGCCACGACCTGCGCACGCCGCTCGCCTCGGCCAAGGCCGCCGTGGAGAGCCTGGCCGACACCGGCATGCCCTGGAGCGAGCAGGACCGCGCCGAGCTGCTCGAATCCGCCCAGGAATCGCTGGCCAAGCTGGAGCGCCTGGTGATCAATCTGCTCGACATGAGCCGTCTGCAGGCCGGGGTGCTGGGGGTCGAGCTCCAGCCGACCTCGCTGGCTGACGTCCTGCCCGGGGCGGTCGACGACCTGGCCCAGTCGCGTGGCCGCGTCGAGGCCGCCATCGGCTCCGGGGTGCCCGATGTGCTGGCCGATCCGGCGCTGCTGGAAAGGGTGCTGGTCAATCTGATGTCCAACGCGGTCCGCTACAGCCCGCAGGGCGAGAAGGTGCTCGTCACCGCGAGCCGGTACGCCGCCCACGTCGAGGTACGCGTCGTGGACCGTGGTCCCGGCATCCCGCGAGAGGCGTACGAGCAGGTCTTCCTGCCCTTCCAGCGGCTCGGCGACCGCGACAACCATTCGGGCGTCGGGCTCGGGCTGGCTCTGTCCCGGGGGCTGGCCGAGGCGATGGGCGGCGTGCTCGTACCCGATGAGACACCAGGGGGAGGTCTCACCATGATCCTCAGGTTGGGCGTCGCCGCATGACCCGCATCCTCGTCGTCGACGACGAACCCCAGCTCCTGCGCACACTGCGGATCAACCTCGTGGCCCGGCAGTACGAGGTCGCGGTGGCCGCCGACGGCGCCGAGGCCCTGCGCGAGGCGGCCGAATGGCACCCGGACCTGGTCATCCTCGACCTCGGCCTGCCCGATCTGGACGGCATGGACGTCATCCACGGGCTGCGCGGCTGGACCAGCGTCCCGATCATCGTGCTGTCGGGCCGGTCCGGCAACCAGGACAAGGTCGAGGCGCTGGACGCGGGCGCCGACGACTACGTCACCAAGCCCTTCGGCATCGACGAGTTGCTGGCCCGCATCCGCGCCGTCTCCCGCCGGACCGGCCAGGAGGAGGACCTGGCGCCCGTCCGGATCGGCGACCACGAGATCGACCTGACCACCAAGACCGTCTCCGGCGAGGTACGGCTCACCCCGACCGAATGGCACATCCTGGAGATCCTGCTCCGCAACCCCGGCAAACTGGTCAGCCAGCGGCTGCTGCTGTCGGAGGTGTGGGGCGCCAAGTACGTCAAGGAGTTCCACTACCTGCGCCAGTACATGGCCCAGCTGCGCCGCAAACTCGAACGTGACCCGGCGCACCCGGTGCACCTCATCACCGAACCGGGGATGGGCTACCGGTTCACACCCTGAGCGGGTCAGCCGACGTGCACGATCGGGCGGCGGTCGGGGTCGGGCTCGGCCTGGCGGAGCACCTCGCGGGTGAGCGGCGGGATGTCTCCGCCGCCGAAGACCAGATAGCGCAGCAGCGCGCCGATCGGGTTGCCCTCGGCCGCCCAGTGGAAGTAGACGTGCGGCGTCTTCCCTGTCTCGTCGCGCAGGTGCAGCAGCAGGGCGGCGATGGCGTTGGCGACCGTGGTGCTCCGCATCCGCAGCACGCGGAAGCCGTGGCGCTCCTCGCCCACGACGCGCAGCTCGCCGGCGAACTCGGAGGCGTCCGGGATGGTGACCTCCAGGAAGATCGGCCCCTCGCTGGTGCGCAGCCGGTGCAGCTCCCACGCCTCGCGCATCTTGTCGACGTACTCCTTACTGTTGCGGGCGTGGGGTTCGTTGGCGATGAGGTAGATCTCGCCGACCTCGTTGATGAACTGGCGGGCCTGGTCGTCGAGGGTGATCCGGGTGACCCGCAGCTCGGTGGACCGGGTCGCCCGGGAGACCAGCGAGATCACCACGATGGCCAGCACGAACAGCAGGGCGATCACCAGTCCGTCGGGCCGTTCGATGATGTTGGCCACCGTGGCGTAGCCGAAGATCAGCGTGACGACCCCGAAGAAGGCCGCGGCGCGGAGCCGGCCGCCGGTCCAGGCCGACAGGGTCACGGCGACCGCCGCCGACAGGATCAGGGCCAGCACGCCGGTGGCGTAGGCGCCGCCCTGCACCTCCACCTCCGCGTCGAAGAACAGCGTGATGAGCACGGAGACGGCGGTGAACACCAGCACCATCGGCCGGGAGGCGCGTGACCAGTCCGGCGCCATGCCGTACCGGGGGAGATAGCGCGGCACGATGTTGAGCAGCCCGGCCAGCGCGGAGGCGCCGGCGAACCACAGGATGGCGATCGTGGACAGGTCGTAGGCGGTGCCGAACCAGTCACCGAGGTACTCATGGGCCAGGTAGGCGAGCGCCCGCCCGTTGGCCGCGCCTCCCTCGGCGAACTCCTCGGCGGGGATGAGCACGGTGGTGGCGAAACTCGACGTGATCAGGAAGACGCTCATGATCAGCGCTGCCGTGGTCAGCAGCTTGCGCGCGCCCTTGATCCGTACGTCCACCTCGCCTTTGACCAGCGGCATCACGGCGACACCGGTCTCGAAGCCGGACAGGCCGAGGGCGAGCTTGGGCATGATGTACAGGGAGACCGCCACCATGGCGAGCGGGCTGGCGTAGTCGTCGGCCAGCACGTTCCGCCAGTCGGTCACCCGCTCGGGCTCGGCCAGCACGTGGAGGACCGCGGTGGTCACCACGACCAGGTTGAGCAGCAGGTAGACGCCGACGAGGACGACGGCGATGGAGATCGCCTCACTGAACCCGACCAGGAACACCGCGCCCAGGGCGGCGATCAGCACCAGCGTGACCGGCACCTGCCAGCCCGCCAAGGAGTCCGGGACGAACGGGTTGTGCAGGATGTGCGCGGTGGCGTCGGCCGCGGACAGGGTGATCGTCACGATGAACGCGGTGGCCACGAACCCGAGCAGGAACAGCACCAGCAGCTTGCCCCGCCAGCCGGGCAGTAGCCGCTCCAGCATCGACAGTGAGCCCAGCCCGTTCGGGCTCTCCCCGGCCACGGCCCGATAGGTCGGCAGCGCGCCGAACAGGGTGAGCGCCACCAGCAGCAGGGTCGCGACGGGGCTGAGCGCGCCGGCGGCCAGCGCCGCGATGCCCGGCTGGTAGCCCAAAGTGGAGAAGTAGTCCACACCGGTCAGGCACATCACCTGCCACCAGCTGTGGTGATGGTCCGGCTGCGGTTCCGCGAGCTGGCTCTCAGGCCGCTGCAGGCCTTTCAGCATCCACGTGCGCAGCGCCCCTTCCCGTACGGGCTGACCTAATCCGGCCAACTCGGCCACCTCCAGCATCTTTTACGTGCGAAACCGCAAAGGACACTAGTGAGGGTGAGGGCGGCCACCGCATGATCGCGGCATCAAGAAAACGTCAATAATCGGCGGTCAGGGAGGGGAGTAGTCGCCGGGCAGGAGGAGGTTGCGGTGCACCATCTGGTGCAGCCGCACCCGGAACAGCCGCCAAGCCTCTTCGTCGGCGGAGGTCACGGTGGTGCCGGTGTCGTCCAGCATGCCGCCCAGGACGAAGGCCTGGATGCACCAGTTCGTGAAGTACAGCGTGTACTTCAGGTCCGCGTCCTTGTTCAGGTGCCCGGCGGCCATCGCGGGCTCGAAGGCGTCCAGGACGGCCCGCAGAAGGGGCGCGGTGTAGCGCGTCTCGATCTCGTCCACGTGGATGGCGTCGGCCAGCCAGCGGTGCGTCCGGAGCGCGGAGATGTAGGGGTGGCGGGCGGTGAAGTCGATCTGCCTGTCGATCAGCAGGTGGATCGCCCGCGCGCAGTCGGCGGGGTCGTCGCAGTGGAGATCGTCCAGCAGCGCGTCCAGGGCGACGCGTTCCCGCTCGAAGGCGTCCTTCATGACGGCGACGTAGAGCCCCTGTCTGCCGCCGAAGAGCTCCTGGATGACAGAAGGCTGCACTACGGCCGCTTCGGCGATCTGCTGGGTCGAGGTGGCGTCGTACCCGAGAGCGGAGATGAGCCGGGCGGCGACCTGGATGATGTGCTCGGCCTGCTGATTGTCCGAAGAAGCCATGCACAGAAACGTACGTTCACCCTGCCGTCCCCTTCGGGGGCAACCCGCGCGAAACGGTCAAGTTTCCACAGGGCCAGCCCAAAGGGCCCGCCGCTTTTCGGTGAGGAAGGCCCGTTCGGCGCCGTTGCCGGCCAGCGTGATCGCTCGCTCGTACGCCTCGGCGGCCTCGGCCCGGCGGCCCAGCCGGCGCAGCAGGTCGGCCCGGACCGCCGGCAGGTAGTGGTAGGCGGCGAGCCGCTCGTCCCGCTCCAGCGCCTCGACCTCGGCCAGGGCGGCGGCCGGGCCGCTGACCATGGCGACCGCCACCGCCCGGTTGAGCGCCACCACCGGCGACGGCCAGACCTTGAGCAACTCGTCGTAGAGCACCAGGATCTGCTCCCAGTCCGTGTCGGCGTAGGCCGGCGCGGTGGCGTGCAGCGTCGCGATGGCGGCCTGCAGGGCGAACCGGCCCGGCGCGCCGCCGCGCAGCGCGCCCACGACCAGCGCGTCCGCCTCGGCGACGGCCTCCTGGTCCCAGGCCGAACGGTCCTGCTCCGCCAGCGGCAGCAGGCGCCCGTCCGCCGTGGCGCGGGTGGTCCGGCGGGCGTGACCGGCCAGCAGCAGGGCGAGCAGTCCGCGTGCCTCCCGCTCGTCCGGCATCAGGTCGCGGAGCATGCGTGCCAGGTCGAGCGCGTGCGCGACCAGGTCGTCCCTGGTCAGCGCGGCCCCCGCCGGCGCGGTGTGGCCGGTGGTGAAGAGCAGGTGGATCGTGGTGAGCGCGGCGTCCAGCCGGTCCGGCAGCTCGGCCGGGGCCGGCATCCTGAACGGGATCCCCGCCGCCATGATCTTCTTCTTGGCCCGGGTGATCCGGGCCGCCATGGTCGGCTCGGAGACCAGGAACGCGCGGGCGACGTCCGGCGTGCTCACCCCGCAGACCAGCCGCAGGGTGAGCGCGACCTGTGCCTCGACGGCCAGCGCCGGATGGCAGCACAGGAAGACCAGCCGCAGCCGGTCGTCGTACGGCACCGGCTCGGCGGCCACGTCCGGCTCCACCAGCAGGTGCAGCTTCGAGCGCAGCGTGCCGGCCCGGCGCAGGGCGTCCAGCGCGTTGTGCCGGGCGGCGGTGGTCAGCCAGGCGCCCGGCCTGGCGGGCACGCCGTCGCGCGTCCAGGAGTCGAGCGCCGCGGTGTACGCGTCCTGGACGCACTCCTCGGCCAGGTCCAGGTCACGGGTGACGCGCACCGTCGCGGCGAGCAACCTGGCCCACTCGCGACGGTGCGCCTCGGCCACCGCCTGAAGGACGGAGGTCATTCGGTGAGCAGCGGCCGCACTTCCACGGCGCCGTCCATGATCGGCAGCAGTCGGCCGATGGCGACCGCCGTCTCCAGGTCCGCGGCCTCCACCACGAAGAACCCGGCGATCACCTCCTTGCTCTCCAGGAACGGGCCGTCGGTGACCAGGCCGCCCTTGTGGATCGTCCGGGTGGCCGCACTGGGCTGCAACGCCTGCTCGTGGACGACCGTCGCGCCCATCGCGGCGATCTGCTCGCCGGCGCGCAGGTTGGCCTCCATGACCTCGGGCGGGATGTCGGCCACCCCTCCGGGCGTCTCCTTCTCGTAGATCAGAATCGCGTACTGCGGCATGGCCGCTCCCCTTCGCTCGATCACCAGTTGCCGGTCTCCGGGCCGAGTTCGCCGTAGCCCACCTTGCCACTTCTCGCGTACGTGCTCAGGACCACGCCCGTGCTCGACGTCGTGCTGTCGAGCAGCTTGAACCCGGCCGTTCCGGTCCTGAAGAGCCGCTTGCCGGAGCCGAGGAGCACCGGGAAGACCAGCAGGTGGAACTCGTCCACGAGGTCGTGCTCGATGAGCGTCTGGATCAGCTCGCCACTGCCGTGCACCTGGATCTCGCCGCCCTCGTCCCGCTTGAGCTCGCCGACCGCCTCGGCGACGTCGCCGGTGAGCAGCGTCGAGTTCTGCCACGTCACGGTGTCCAGGGTGCGTGACGCGACGTACTTGCGCAGGCCGTTCATCGTCTCCCCGATCGGGTCGCCGGGGCCGGCCAGCGGCCAGGTGGCGGCGAAGCCCTCGTAGGTCCTGCGCCCGAGCAGCAGCGCGTCGGCCCTGGCGGTCAGCGCGGCCATCCGCTGGATGAGCTCCTCGTTCATGTGCGGCACCGCCCAGCCGCCGTGCTCGAACCCGCCTTCGCGGTCCTCGTCCGCGCCCCCGGGCGCCTGTACGACGCCGTCCAGCGACATGAACGTGGTCACCATCAGTTTCCGCATGATCGTTCCTTGTCAGTCGGTGATGCCTCTCACTGACTACGGCGAACGAGCCCGGCGACAATCGACAGCTCGTCAGGAATGGGAGGCGCGAATCTCCGTCATGGTGAAGTCGTCGACGATGTGCCGGTTCTGCAGCAGGAAGCCGACCACCCCCGCCACCGCCTCCGCGCTCAGCTCCGCCCGGACATGGCCGCTCAGGATGTAGACCAGCGGCGTCGACGGCTGGTCCAGCGCGAACCGGCGGCCGTGGCGGTGCACGTCCTGCAGCGCCCTGATCGGGATCGGCCGCGTGGTGGTGAACCACGCCGCGACTTCCCACAGGGGCAGCTCCGGGTCGGCCGTGGCGCAGGCGTCATAGCACGCGATGCAGCCGTTTCCGGCGTGCTGGCCGTGCGGGCAGGTCCACTTGACGACGTCGGCCGAGCTCTGGTTGCTCAGCGTCGTCGCCTCGGTGATGCGGCGGCGCGCCGGACGCGGCGCGTCCCCGAACGGCGGATATGAGTCGCTGACGATGATGGTTCCCTTCGGGCCCAGTTCGGCGTGGCCCGAGCCTAGCCCCGTGCGACGTCAGGGGGAATCAAGGCCACGCCTGTCGACCGCCGCCGAGGACAGCCGATGGACAAGGTCTGATCATTGTACGTGAGCCGCTGTTGTCACTGGTCAGGGGCGGGCCTCACACGGCGTCGCGCTGGATGGGACAGGTCATGCAGTGGGCACCGCCCCGGCCCTTGCCGAGCTCGAAGCCCTCGATCTCGATGACCTCGACGCCGTGCTCGCGCAGCTTGCGGTTGGTGGCCTGGTTCTTGTGGTAGCCGACGACGACCCCCGGCTCCAGGGCGAAGAAGTTGTTGCCGGAGTCCCACTGCTCGCGAGACTGCTGGGCGTCGTCACCGCCGGTGGGGATCACGTCCAGGTGGGGGATGCCGAGGGCCTCCTGGATCGCGGTGACGAAGCTCGGGTCGCGGTGGACGGTCAGCGTCCCGTCCTTGTCGCCGGGGCGCAGCGAGAAGGTGGCGGCCGTGGCCAGGAACGGCGTGTAGGCGGTGGCCTTGTCGGCGTCCAGGAGGGTGAAGACGGTGTCTAGGTGCATGTAGGAGCGCTGCTTGGGCACGTTCACGGCGATGATCCGCTCGGCAGCGCCGGAGGCGAACAGCGACAGCGCGAGGTGCTCGATGGTGCGCGGGCTGGTGCGTTCGCTGATGCCGATGACGACGACGCCGTTGCCGATCGGCATCATGTCGCCGCCCTCCATGGCGGCGTTGCCGTAGTCCTCCTCGTTGAAGCGCGCGTAGTCGCCCGCGTACGGATACCAGAACGAGAAGTCCGCCCCGGCGAACATCGGATGGTGGTGGTAGATCGTGCTCTGGTTCATGGTCTCCAGCAGCCGGGCGTGCCAGAACATCGGATTGAGCGAGACGCCCGCGTACAGCCAGGCGGCCGGGTCGCGCTGGTAGAGGCTGTTGGGCAGCGGCGGCAGGATGAACCGGCGCGGGCTCGTCCACGCGGCCACCAGCGAGGAGCCCTCCAGCTCGGCGGTGCCGAACTCCTCCTTGGTCAGGCCGCCGATCAGATGCCTGGCCAGGTCGGCGCCGCTCCAGGTGGACAGGGTGTCGCGCACGGTGTCGACCAGCGCGGGCCCGACCGTCAGGTGGGTGACGGCCTGCTCGACGGCCCGGCGCTTGACGTCGATGCCGGTGTCGAGAGCCTCGGCGAGCAGCTCGTGGTGGTAGTGGACGTCGATGCCGCGCTCACGCATCACGGCCACGAACGCGTCGTGCTCGCGCTGGGCGTGCTCCACCCACAGGATGTCGTCGAACAGCAGCTCGTCCATGTTGCTCGGAGTGAGCCGCCGCAGACTCAGATCGGGCCGGTGCACGATCACCTTGCGGAGCCGGCCCACCTCGGAGTGGACTCCGAACTCACTCATCCGCTAATTCCCCCTATGTGTCAACATGTCGGGTTCTGTCCATTCCCGTGCATGCTGTTTGTTACACCTGGCCTGATGCGGGGGTCCCAAACCGTTGCGGAGACGCCGGGCTAGGCGAGGCCGGCTTCAGGTCGTACGGCCTGGACGTAACGCAGCCGGGGCGGCAGCTCGCCCTCGGCCTCGACCCGGAAACCGGCGTCGGGGACGAGCGTGCCGAGCACGTCGTGGCCGTGATGCCGCAGGAGCAGCTCGCCCAGCCGCCTGGCCAGCGCGTTCGCCGGCGGCCTGAGGTCGGCGACGAGCAGCCGCCCGCCCGGCCGCAGCACGCGGAACATCTCCCGCAGCGTCTCCTGCCGGGCGTCGGCGGGGATGTGGTGCAGCGCCAGGCTGGAGACGACCGTGTCGAAGGAGCCGTCGGGGAACGGCAGGTCCTGCGCCCGGCCGACGGTGTAGTCGCAGTTGCCGGGAGCGCGGCCGAGCGCGTACTCGATCATGGAAGGGGAGGGGTCCAGGCCCGTCACGTGCCCGGCGGGCGTGACCACCGGAGCGAGCACCCGCGTCAGATAGCCGGTGCCGCAGCCCACGTCCAGGATGCGGTCGCCGGCTCGCGGCTTGGCGAGGGCCGCCAGGCGGGTGAAGGTGTAGCGCCGGCCTCCGGCGAAGGCGATGGCCGAGACGATCTCGTAGGCGCGCGGGTGATTGAGCGTCCCGCCGGAGTCGGCGTGCTCGGCGTGCTCGGCGTGGTGATGCAGCAGCTTGCCTGTGCTCATGGTGGGCTTCCCTTCTCTTCCGGCGTGTTTCAACGGTGAGCTTCCCTTCTCGTCCGGCGTTTTTCAACAGGGATGAGGGGCTGCCGGCTCCGGCAGCCCCTCCTGGGCGTACGTTCAGCGCCCGAACCGGCCGGCCAGCCGCCAGATCCGGTAGTACAGCGCCGGTGGGAGATGCGCGAGCAGCCCGGAGTGGCGCTGCCCGAGCAGTTCGAGCAGCTGCTCCGGGGGTCGGTCGATGTAGCGCGGGAGGTTCTCGAACCACTGGGCGCTGTGCCGGGCCGAGCGCTGGGCGGACCGGATCTCGCCGATGCGGTTGTGCTCGTAGCGGGTCAGGGCAGGCTCCAGCCGCGTGTCCCGCTGCAGCTCCTCGGCCAGGACGGCGGCGTCCCCCAGGGCGAGGCCGGTGCCCGAGCCGATGGAGTAGTGGGTGGTGTGCGCGGCGTCCCCGAGCAGGACGAGGTTGCCGCGGTGCCAGGTCCGGTTGGTCAGGGTGGGGAAGCGCTCCCAGCGTGCGCTGCCGTCGGCACGCGCGCGGCCGATCAGCGGGTGCCCGTCCAGCACGTCGGCGAAGAGCTTCTCCAGCATGCCCAGGCAGTCGGCCTCGTTCATCTGGTCGAACCCGAGGCCCTGCCACGTCTCGGGGGTGGATTCGACGACGCAGGTGCTCTGCTCCGGGCTGAAACCGTAGCCGTAGCACCAGATCCAGCCGTGGTCGGTCTCGGTGAAGGCGAAGGTGAAGGCGTCGAAGACCTTGGTGGTGCCGAGCCAGAGGTAGGGGTGGCGGCCGACCGTCACCTCGGTGCCGAAATGGTCGGCGTGACGCTCCCGCAGCACGCTGTTGACACCGTCGCCGGCGACGATGAGGTCGGCGTCGACCAGCTCGTCCTCGTCGAGGATCTCGCGTTCGAACTCCAGTCGCACCCCGAGCGCGCGGGCCCGGTCGGCGAGGATGTCGAGCAGCCGCTGCCGGCCCACGCCGAACCCCTCCGCGCCGTTCTCGACCGTGATCGTCACGCGGTCGTGGACGTGCGTGATCCAGTTCTCCCAGCGGACCGAGCTCTCGCTGATGGCGCGCCCGGACTCCGGGTCGGCGCTCCGCAGATAATCGATCAGCGCTTCCCAGTAGGTCACCCCCCAGCCGAACGTCGATCCGGCGGGGTTGCGTTCGTAGACGGTGATGTCATGGGACGGGTCCATCCGCTTCATCAGGATCGAGAAGTACAGGCTCGCGGGCCCGCCGCCGACACAGTCGATCTTCACACTGCCCCCTTATGTGACTGATTGTAATCAACATGTAGCACACCGTGTGTGAGGGGATATGGCGGGGGTCCTTCGGGGCCCGACAAGGTGCCGAGCCGTTGGGCGCGATGCCCCAACGGCTCCATGGGACGGAATAGGCTCGTGCGGTAACTCTGGCCGGGGCGAGCGTTAGGGGACCAGGTGAGCAAGTCCTTCGTACATCTGCACGTGCACACCGAGTACAGCATGCTGGACGGTGCGGCCAAGATGAAGCCGCTGTTCAAGGAGGCGGAGCGGCTGGAAATGCCCGCCATCGCGATGTCGGATCACGGCAACATGTTCGGTGCGTACGAGTTCCAGAAGGTGGCGAAGGGCAGTCCGGTCAAGCCGATCATCGGCATCGAGGCGTATGTCGCGCCGGAGAACCGGTTCGTGAAGAAACCGGTCTTCTGGGGCCGGCGCGCCGAGACCGGTGTGGCCGACGGCGAAGGCGGGAAGGACGTCTCCGGCGGCGGCCGGTTCACCCACATGACCATGTGGGCCAAGGACGCGGACGGTTTGCGAAATCTGTTCCGGCTGTCCTCGCTGGCGTCGTTCGAGGGCTACTACTCCAAGCCCCGGATGGACCAGGACCTGATCTCGCAGTACGCGTCCGGGATCATCGCCACCACCGGCTGTCCGTCCGGCGCGGTGCAGACCCGGCTGCGGCTCGGCCAGTATGACGAGGCGGTCCGGGTCGCCGGCGAATACCAGGAGATCTTCGGCAAGGAGAACTACTTCCTGGAGTTGATGGACCACGGCATCGACATCGAGCGGGAGGTTCGGGCGGATCTGCTGCGGCTGGCCAAGCAGCTCAACATCCCGCTCCTGGTCACCAACGACAGCCACTACGTGACCGAGGACCAGGCCGACGCGCACGACAGCCTCCTGTGCGTCGGCGTCGGCAAGAACAAGGACGACCCCAACCGCTTCCGGTTCAACGGGTCGGGCTACTACCTCAAGAGCGCCGACGAGATGTACGGCCTGTTCACCGACCTGCCGGAGGCGTGCGACAACACGCTGCTGGTCGCCGAGATGGTCGGCGACTACAGCGAGGTGTTCGCCGAGGTGAACCGGATGCCGGACTACCCCGACGTGCCCGAGGGGGAGACGCAGGAGTCGTGGCTGCGCAAGGAGGTGGAGCGCGGCCTGGAGCTGCGCTACGGCGCCCCGGTCCCGGCCGAGGTGCTGGAGCGGTACGAGACCGAGATGAAGGTCATCGGCCCGATGGGGTTCTCCTCCTACTTCCTGGTCGTGGCCGACATCTGCCGTTACGCCCGCGACAACGGCATCGCGGTGGGGCCGGGCCGAGGCAGCGCCACCGGGTCGATCGTCGCCTACGCCACCCGCATCACGGAGCTGGACCCGTTGGAGCACGGGCTGCTGTTCGAGCGGTTCCTCAACCCTGAGCGGATCAACCCGCCGGACATCGACCTGGACTTCGACGACCGCCAGCGCGACCGCATGGTGGCCTACGTCACCGAGAAGTACGGCAGCGAGTACACCGCGCAGGTCAACACCTTCGGCACGATCAAGGCCAAGGCCGCGGTCAAGGACGCTTCTCGAATCCTCGGTTACCCGTTCGCCGTGGGTGACAAGATCACCAAGGCGATGCCGCCGGATGTCATGGGCAAGGGCGTCCCGCTCGCGGACATGTTCAACGAGGACCACCCCCGCTACAACGAGGGCGGTGAGATCCGCGCCCTGTACGAGAACGACCCGGACGTGCACAAGGTCATCGACACCGGCCGGGGCATCGAAGGCCTGATCCGCGGCACCGGCGTGCACGCGGCCGCGGTCATCCTGTCGTCGGCGCCGCTGCTGGACCTGATCCCGATGCACAAGCGGGACAAGGACGGCGTGATCATCACCGGGTTCGACTACCCGAGCTGTGAAGACATGGGCCTGGTCAAGATGGACTTCCTGGGTCTGCGCAACCTGGGCATCATCGACCACGCCATCAAGATCATCGAGCAGAACCGGGGCGTCAAGCTCGACACCCTCACGCTGCCTCTCGACGACGAGACGACGTACAAGCTGCTGGCCCGCGGTGACACCCTCGGCGTGTTCCAGCTCGACGGCGGCCCCATGCGGCAGCTGCTCAAGCTGATGGAGCCGAGCCGGTTCGAGGACATCGCCGCCGTGCTCGCCCTCTACCGGCCGGGGCCGATGGCGGCCAACGCGCACACCAACTACGCGCACCGCAAGAACGCCCGCCAGGACATCGAGCCCATCCACCCGGAGCTGAAGGAAGCCCTGGACCCGATCCTGGGCACCACCTTCCACCTGCTCGTCTACCAGGAGCAGATCATGGCCGTCGCCCGCGAGCTCGCGGGCTACACCCTGGGCGGCGCCGACATGCTGCGTCGGGCCATGGGCAAGAAGAAGAAGGAGGTCCTGGACGCCGAGTGGGGCAAGTTCTCGTCCGGCATGCGCGCCAACGGCTACTCCGACGAGGCGATCCAGGCGCTGTGGGACGTCATGGTGCCGTTCTCCGGCTACGCGTTCAACAAGTCGCACACCGCCGGCTACGGACTGGTCGCCTACTGGACCGCCTACCTGAAGGCCAATTACCCCGCCGAATACATGGCCGCCCTGCTCACCTCGGTGGGGGACGACAAGGACAAGGCCGCGGTCTACCTGGCCGAATGCCGAAAAATGGGCATTCAGGTGCTCGCCCCGGACGTCAACGAATCCCAGCTCGACTTCGTCGCGGTCGGCGACGACAAGGTGCGCTTCGGCCTCGGCGCGGTCCGCAACGTCGGTGCGAACGTCGTCGAGGGCGTCGTCAAGGCCCGCAAGGAGAAGGGCCGCTACACCGACTTCGACGACTTCCTGGCCAAGGTGCCGCTCGCCGTCTGCAACAAGCGGGTCATCGAATCACTGATCAAGGCGGGCGCGTTCGACTCGCTCGACCATCCGCGCAAGGGCGCGCTCATGATCCATGAGCAGGCGGTCGAGTCGGTCATCGACATCAAGAAGAACGAGGCCCACGGCCAGGACTCCCTGTTCGGCGGCGTGGACGACGCCAGCGAGGACACGGCGTTCACCATCGCCATCCCCGACATGGAGTGGGACAAGAAGACCAAGCTCGACTTCGAGCGGGAGATGCTCGGCCTGTACGTCTCCGACCACCCGCTCGCCGGGGCGGAGCGGCTGCTGGCCCGTAACCGGGACACCACGATCGCCGACCTGCTCGACAGCGGCCGCGACGACCGCGGCGACGTCACCGTCTGCGGCATGATCGCCAACGTGGACAAGCGGGTCAACAAGGCCGGCAACGTGTGGGCGATCGTCACCGTCGAGGACATGGACGCCGCGGTGGAGTGCCTGTTCTTCCCCAAGAGCCACGAGCTGTACGGGCCGGAGCTGCGTAAGGACGCCGTGGTGTCGGTGCGCGGGCAGATCAACAACCGCGACGGCGCCATCTCGGTCTTCGCCCAGGACCTGACCCCGATCGACGTGTCCGGCATCACCAGCGACGCCGGACACCCCGTCACCCTGAAACTGCGTGAGGAACGCATCAACCCGCAGGTCATCGACGAGCTCCGCAACGTGTTGCAGCTGCACCAAGGACAGGTGCCGCTGCAGATCAACCTGCGGCGCCTCGCCGGCAACACCATCGTGCTCGCGTTGCCGGAATTCCAGGTCAACCCCGAACCCAGCTTCGCCGCCGACATCAAGCAGCTTTTCGGGTCGGAGGCGATCTCGCTCTAGACCGGCGAGCCGCCTCTTGCCGCCGACGATCTATCAGCCGATAGTTGAGTCTTAAACGAAAGGCGGCTCGATGAGCATGGATCTCTCTCGGCGTAGTGTCCTCGGCACCGGTGCGGCGGCGATCGGCGGCGCGATCGCCACCGCCGGTGCGGCGGTGGCTTCGGCGGCTTCGCCGTCTTCGGCCACGACCCGGACCGTGCCGCAGGGTGACCTGGTCCTCCACAACGGAAAGATCCGTACCTTCGACGATCGCGACCGCACCGTCTCCGGAGTCGCCGTCGTGCAGGGCCGCATCGTGGGGGCCGGGTTGAGCCTCGGCCGGCTGAGGCAACTGGTCGCCCGGGACGCGAAGGTGATCGACCTGCGCGGCCGCACCGTGATCCCGGGCATGATCGAGGCGCACGTGCACTTCGTCAGCCTGGCGATCCGGCCCGGCTATCACGTGGTGATCGAGAACGCGGGGGACATCGCCGGGATCCAGAAGTCACTCGCGGCCCGCCGCCGGGGGGTGCCGGAAGGTCAGTTCGTCACCGCGATGGGCGGCTGGCACCCGAACATGTTCGCCGAGCGCCGCCTGCCCGACCTGGCCGAGCTGGACGCCGCCGTGCCGGACCGCCCGGTGCTGCTGTTCCAGGGGTTCACCGGCCCGGCCGTCACGAACAGCGCGGGCAAGGCGGTGCTGGAGTCGGCGGAGGTGCCGTCGGTCGTCGGCGCGGACGGCTCGATCGCCTCCGGGGCGAACGCCACGGCCGCCCTGTACAACGTCCGCCTCACCCAGACCTTCGAGGACAGGAAACGCAGCACCCTCGACGCCATGGCCTACGCGGCGAGCGTCGGCATCACCAGCGTGCAGGATCATGTCGGCTTCCCCGTGGTCGGGCCGCCCGCCCCCGGCCAGTTCCTGTCCAACTTCGACCACTATCGGATGTACGACTCCTGGCTCGCCCTGCACCGGGAGGACCGTACCTTCATCCGGCTGCAGACCAACTTCCTGCACAACCAGAACGACATCGACCTGCCCGAGCTCACCCAGCGGCTGAACAACCAGTTCCAGCTCTTCGGCGACGACCTGATGATGACCGGCGGCATCGGCGAGTGGGGCGCCCCCGGTGACGGCAGCGGCCCGGTCTGGGCGAAGGCCCAGCAACTGATCGCGCAGGCGGGCTGGCGCAACACCAACCGGGCACTCAGCCTGGCCGCGCTGGAGGCCGAGATCGCCGGCTACGAGGCGGTGAACGCCCAGCACGACATCACCAAGCTGCGCTGGCGCATCGACCACGTGCCGGTGGTGACCACGGCGCTGCTCGACAGGCTCCAGGCGCTCGGCGGCGCCGTCCAGTGCGGGACGTACAGCTACGTGGCGGGCGGCGGCACCGCGGCCGGCGCGCCCTTCCGCACCATCCTGGACCACGGCATCAAGGCCGGCATCCACCTCGACGGCGTCCACATCGCGCCGCTCAACCCCTGGTACGGCGTCTACTACGCCGTCACCGGCCGCAACGCGCTGGGGAACCTGGTCAACGACGGCCAGCAGATCACCAGGGACGAGGCGGTACGGCTGTACACGCGGGAGAACGCCTGGTTCCTCAACATGGAGGACAAACTCGGCACGATCGAGAACGGCAAGCTCGGCGACCTCGTCGTCCTGGACCGCGACTACCGCACGGCCGGCGACGAGGACCTCAAGCGCATCAAACCGATCCTCACCACGGTCGGCGGCACGATCGTGTACGACTCCGGCGACCTGACCGGCCGCCACTAGCTCCCGCCTGTCCCGAGCCGGCCGACTCCGTCAGGTCATGATCACAAAGAACCCCACATAATCTCCCTTATGGGGGTGTATCGTAATGATCTCCGGTGTTCCGGGCCCCTACCCCTACCTGAAAGCGAACGCGATGGACGCAAACCAGCAGCCGCTTCCCTCTAGCTCTGATCAGGTGCGTGTTTCGCATGACGAGCGCGAAGCGATGGTGGAGCGGCTCAACACCGCGGCGGCCGAGGGGCGAATCGACTTCAGCGAGCTGGAAGTGCGGCTGGACCTGGCGCTGAACGCCAAGACGTACGCCGACCTGGAGCGCCTCGCCACCGATCTGCCGCAAGAGATTCCAGCAGAGCCGCTGGTTCTCAAGGGAGGCATCAACGGCGCGGCGCGGACCGGCCGCTGGCGGGTGCCTGCGCGCATCACCGTGTATGGCGGCATGGGCGGCGCCAAGCTCGACTTCACCCAGGCCGAATGCCGGCTGCGCGAGATCGCGATAGAAGCGTACGGGCAGATGGCCGGTGTGACGATCATCATCCCCGATGGGTGGGTGGCGGAGACCTCGGAGATGAGTCCAGGCCTTGGTGGTTTCAAGGACAAGACCACATCCCAGCGGCTCCCAGGGACGCCACGGGTCCGCCTCGCCGGCGACGGCGGCGCCGCGGGCGTGGTCATCCGCCACCCGAACAGCTGGGAACGTCGAGTACAGCGGCGCGCTCAGGGACGTTGAACGACAACAGCCGTGCGCTCGCCAAGGCCACCATCCGCCCGCGCTGGGGGAAGGTCGAGCCGTGACCGTCGAGCCGGCGCCACACGCGGGTGACGATCTGGCGTACCCACTCCGCATGCCCGGCTCCGTGCGTGACCTGACGAAGGCGTGGCTGCTGTCCTACAACTCCCCGAACACCCGCGACGCCTACCGGCGTGAGATCGAGCGGTGGTTCTGCTTCTGCGCCGAGATCGGCCTCGACCCGCTGCAGGCGCGGAAGTCCCACGGCGATGTCTACCAACGATGGCTGGAGCTGCAGGCCGGCCGGCCGATCCCGCCCCAGACGATGAACTTGCGGATCTCGGCCGTGTCATCGTGGTACGACTACCTCTTCGACGAAGACGTCATCGATGCCAACCGGTTCAAAGGAACCCGCCGGCCGAAGGTGAACCGGCAGCGCTCCGAGACCGTGGGCCTCACCCGCGCCGAAGCCCGTGACGTGCTGTACGCGGCCGACCACGACCACGGTCGGGAACGGCTCCGCACAGCGGCGCTCATCCGGCTGCTCATGGAGACCGGCGTCCGTGTCACCGAGGCCTTGACCGCGCAGTTGCCCGATCTCGGGCACGAGCGCGGTCACCGCACCCTGCGGATCGTCGGCAAGGGCGACAAGCCGCAGACGCGGAAGATCCAGCCGGCGGCGGCGCACGCGATCGACGCGTACTTGACCCACCGCGCCGAACGCGCCGGGATCACGGTGGAGGAGCTGACCGGGCCGCTGTTCGTGTCCGCCTCCGGGCGGCGGCTCGACCGCAAGGACGTCTACGACCTGGTGGAGCGCATCGGCCGCCAGGCCGGGATCACCGGGCTCCACCCGCACCAGCTCCGGCGCACGTTCGCGACCCTCGCCGATGAGGCGGGCGTCGACCCCGAAGCCCGTCGTGACCTCGTCGTGCGGCTGGACTCTCCCACGGTGGGAGGCGTCATGCTGCTCCCAGTGGTTCCCGCATCAGGTGCGGGTTCGTCACGTCAGCATCAGGAGAGCGACGCATGACCATCGTGAAGGACATCGAGGCCCGCGGCATGCGCCACTGCGAGACGACGGCGCTGGGGGTGCTGCTGCGGCATGAGGGACTCGATCTGTCCGAGCCCATGCTGTTCGGGCTGGGCTCGGGGCTGTCCTTCGTCTACTGGGACAGCAAGAGCATGGCGTTCCCCTTCCTCGGCGGCCGCGTCAAGCCTTTCGAGCTCACCAGGAACCTGGCCGCCAGGCTGGGACTGACGTTGACGACCAAGGAGACCACCTCGCCCCGCAAGGCGTGGGTGAACGTGGCCGCCCCCATCGACGCCGGTAGGCCGGTCGGCCTCCAGCTCGACTGCTACCACCTGGACTATTTCCACTCCAAGGTGCACTTCGGCGGTCACGTCGTCGCGATGTACGGCTACGACGAGCATGACGTCTACCTGGTGGACACCGACCAGCAGGGCGGAGCGGTGCGCACCAGCCGGGCCGGCCTCGCCCTGGCGCGGGCCGAACGCGGACCGATGACCGCCAGGAACCGATCCTTCACCATCTCCCCGCCGGCTCACCCGCTTTCCTGGCAGGACCAGATCATCCCCGCCATCAAGGACTGCGCCGACGCCTTCCTCGCCGCCCCCATCGCGAACCTGGGCCATCGCGGCATCGAGAAAGCCGGCAAACAGGTGCCCGGATGGCTGCAACGCGCGGGGGAGCCGCAGCGGGACCTGCCGCAGGCCGCCCTCCTCATGGAGAAGGGCGGCACCGGCGGCGCCCTGTTCCGCGCCCTCTACCGCGACTTCCTCGACGAATGCACCCGGCTGATCGACGACGACGACCTCCGCGCCGGTCACCGGCTGTACGCCGAGGCCGCCGTCCTGTGGACGGACGTGTCCGCCTTGATCGCGAAGGCTGGAGAGAACGGCGACGTGGCGTACCTTGAGCAGGCCGGCGTCATCCTGCACGATCTCGCGCGCATCGAGAGGGACGCCATGCAGGTGCTTCGTCAGCTGGTCAGGCGGTGAACCGCGCCACGAGCTGAGGGACCGCCTCGCCGATCGGGTCCCTGATCAGCTCGGCGGCGAAGTCGTCGTACGGGGTCGGCTCGGCGTTCACGATGACGAACCGCGCGCCGGACCTGACCGCGAGGCCCGCCAGCGAGGCGGCGGGCTGCACCTGCAGGGAGGTGCCGATGGCGACGAAGGTGGTGGACCTCTCCGTGGCCTGGACCGCCTCGGCGACGACCTCGCCGGGCAGGGCCTCGCCGAACATGACCGTGGTCGTCTTGAGGATCCCGCCGCACACCAGGCAGGCGGGATCCGGCTCACCCTCGTCGATCCGCGCCAGCGCCTCCGCCAGGGTGGAACGGGCCTCGCAGCGCACGCACAGCACACCGGACATGTTGCCGTGTAGTTCCAGCACCCGATCGGGGCTGGAGCCGGCCTTCTGGTGCAGGCCGTCGATGTTCTGCGTGACCAGGCGGTCCAGCAGCCCGGCCCGCTCCAGCTCGACCAGGGCCAGGTGAGCGGCGTTGGGCACGGCGGTCCTGGCGGGGCTGTTACGGCGGAACAGCCACGAGCGGCGGCGGATGTCGGGATCGGCCAGGTAGTAGTCGATGGTGACGAGCTTCTCGTGGTCCGGATCGTTCCGCCACAGGCCGGAGGGACCTCGGAAGTCGGGAATGCCGGAGTCGGTGGAGATGCCGGCGCCGGTCATGACGGTAATCATCACCACCCATTGTCCCAACAGGCGAGGTACCGCAGAGCCGCAAACCTATGTGGTGCGGCCCATGGGCTTTCACATTCGTACGGCGTACGCGTCGGAACGGGGTTGCCCGATCACACTTGGTGAGGCACACTGGGAACTGCCGCACCCCCGGTGGGTGTTGGAAGTGAGGCCGGGCCTCCCGATGGAATCGGGCGTCCGGCCTTTGCGCTCTCACTCAATTGATGCACACCACTCTTACGCGCTCTTCAAGGCGCTCGAAACCGGCGCTCTGGCCGTCTATCCACCAAGTGGTCGCGCCGACCACGGCATCGGCCGCCCAGAGCAGTGGCTCCTGGTGTGAAGGTAGCCAGTTGACTGTGACCGCTTTCGAGAGGGTTCGGGATTTCCGCAAGGCCATGACCATCAGAAGATCCAAGTGGTCCTGGCCGGGCGTGCGACTTTCCATGACGACCTCCGCCACGCCCGTGTTCTCCAGTTCGAGGAGCAGGCGCTCAAGACAGCGTCGGCGTGCTCGCTCGGTGCGGCACGTCCTGTCGAAGATGTGCACGGCCACAACGGCGGCAAGGGGCATCCTGGCGATTGCGTCAGCGATGATTCGCTGCCTGGCAACAGGCTCGTCGCGCCAGTGCAAGCGGGGGTTCTTGCCCAGGCGCAGCGACTCCAAGGTCAGGCGGGCCTCGTCATGGCCGCTGGAGTCGATGACGATCGCCGCCATCGCGTAGATGCTGTCATCGCCGGGTCGGCGACGCATGCTCTCGTCGACATAGGCTGTAAGCATAGAGTAAATATATAGTCACAGATCGTGAATGTGATGCTGTATTCGCCTCCGTCATAGCCGACGCCGTGGCCTGCGGTCTACCCTGCGGCGGGCGCAACTGGGGTTACGCCGGGCGCCTGATCCGCGTTGAGCCAGGGGGCATGCCCTGACGGCAGGTAGGGACACCCCCCGGGTGGGAGCGGTGCTGGCGTGACTGTGTTTCTGCGGGCCGGACGGGAGAGTCGTGGGAGACACTTTCCGATTCCTAAGGACTTCTCATGGCTCGCAGGACTGCTCACCGGTTGGTGGCCGCCGTTGTCGTCGGCGCGCTGGCGCTCGCTCCCCTGACCCCGGCGCTCGCCGCTACCGACCCCGGGTTGGAGGAGCGGCTGGATCGGCTTACCGGGGAAGGTGGCGTGGCGGGGGCCCTGGCGCGTACCAGCGACGGCGTGACGGTGGTGTCCGGCACCGCTGAGCGGGGGACCGGGCTGCCGATGGTCGGGGCGGATGCGAGCTTCCGGGTGGGGAGCTTGAGCAAGCCGGTGATCGCCGTGACGGTGATGCGGCTGGTCGAGCGGGGCGAGATCAAGCTGGGGGCGCCTGTCGAGCGGTATCTGCCCGAGGTCCTGCGGGGGCAGGGCGCGGGGGCGGCGATCGACGGGCGGAAGATCACGGTACGGGATCTGCTGCGGCACACCAGTGGGCTGCCGGACTTCAGCGAGGCGGTCGACTGGTCGAAGTTGCCGCAGGACTATCTCAAGGTCGCGCTCGGGCTCAAGCCGACGCCCGTGGGGCAGTTCGCCTATTCCAACACCAACTACCTGGTGCTGGGCAAGATCATCCATGCGGTGACCGGGGAGGACTTCAGGCAGGTCTCCCGGGAACTGGTGATCAAGCCGTTGCGGATGCGGGACACGTACTGGCCGCGCAGGGGAGAGATGGGGATTCGCGGCGAGCACGCGCACACGTACGGGGTGAGTCCGGCGGATCCGGAGGGCGGGGTCGTCGATCTCACCCGGCTGCCGGGGTACGAGTTCGGGGCCAGTGGCGGGCTGGTGTCCACGCCGGACGATCTGAACCGGTTCTGGCGAGGTGTGCCGGCCAAGACGCTGCGGGCGATGACGGCGGATGCCGTACGGGTCGGCGCGCCGGGCTGGCCGGCCAAGGCGCGCTACGGGCTGGGGGCCGCGCAGGCTCGGCTGAGCTGCGGGGAGGTCTGGATGCACGGCGGCGATGTGCCTGGTGTGTCGGTGTTGTCCGGGCGGACTCGGGCCGGGCGGGCGGCGACCGTCTACGTCACCGGGTCAGCCGCCACGGAACGGCAGCGCGAGCGACTGCTCGACGCCTTCGACACGGCCATGTGCGGTTGATGACGGTGGTCGGCGTCAGCCGAGCCATGATCTACCGGCACCTCGATCCCGACCTGCGGTGATCGTCGTCGGTTCCGCACGATGATGTCGTGAATCGTGAACCTGATCGGCTTCTCGCCCGACTGTTCAGGTGACGGGAGGGCGAGATGATCGATGAGCTGCTGGTGGTGCGCGCGCAGTTGGGTGAGCGCGCGGCCCTGGCCGAGCTGGTGGCCCGGTGGCGCGTGCCGATATGGACATACGTGCGCCGCATGCTGGATGCCGAACGGGCCGACGACGTGACCCAGGAGATCTGGCCGGCCGTGGTCCGCGGCCTGTCCCGGCTGCGGGAACCCGGCCGGTTCGTGCCCTGGCTGTTCACGATCGCCCGGCGATCGGTGACCGACCGCCTGCGCAGCGAGTACGCGCAGGAGCGGGAGATTCTCGTCCTGTTCCACCTGGAGGACCTGTCGGTGGAGGACTGCGCGCGGATCTGCCAGGTCCCCGTCGGCACGGTGAAGTCCCGGCTCGATCGCGCCCGTCGGCTGCTGCGTGAACACCTTGACGGAAAGGGACACCGGCCATGACCGAGGAGGAGCCGCGCCTGTCGGCGCGGGACATGATCGAGCGGCTGGCGCCGGCGCTGTCGCTGAGGACGCGGATCAGGGCGGTGGCGGCGCTGCTCGCCGGACTGGCCGGCACGGTGTTCACGACCGCGCTGTGGTGGTCCGAGCCGGGTCCGCTGCCTGGCCGCACGTACCTGGCGTTCGCGCTGTTCACCGTTTTCTGCCTGGCCTGGGCCGGCTACGGGGGGTGGCTGCTGACGCGCAGGGTGCCGCTGTTCGCCACCGAGCAGGTGAGCGCCGCCTGGATCGCCCTGGTGGCCTCGACGGTCACCACCGCGGTCGTTGCCGTCGTCGCTGTCCAGCGCGGGACGGGCCTGGGCCTCGCGCTGGTGATCGGGGGCCTGTTCGTCGCGGCGGCGTTGGTGCTGGCCGTGCGCGCTCACGGTCGCCGGGCGGCGCTGCTGCGTCGCATGCGCGAGCTGACCGGCGGGACGGGGGAAGCGTGAACGCGTTGGAGACCAGCGAGCTGGGCAAGCGCTACGGGCACCGGTGGGCGCTGCGCGAGGCCACCATCGAGCTGCCCTCAGGGGCCAGGGCCGCCCTGGTCGGGCCGAACGGGGCGGGCAAGTCCACGCTACTGAACCTGGTGACCGGGCTGCTGGCGCCCACCACGGGCGGGGTGCGTGTTCTCGGCCGGCCGCTGGAAGCGGCCGCGGTCGCGTTCGTCGCCCAGGACAAGCCGCTGTATCGGCGCTGGAGCGTGGCCGACCTGCTGCGCTTCGGCGCGGCCACCAACCCCCGCTGGGACCGCGAACCCGCCGAGTCCCTGCTGCGCGCGCACGACATCGGCCTGCGCGAACGGGTGGACCGGTTGTCCGGCGGCCAGCGCACACTGGTCGCGCTCGCCCTGGCCATCGGCAAGCGCGCCGATCTGGTGGTGCTGGACGAGCCGCTGGCCGACCTGGATCCGCTGGCCCGGGTTCAGGTGATGAGCGTGCTGCGCGCCCTGGAGGCCACCGTGCTGCTGTCCTCGCACATCCTGGCCGATCTGGCCGAGGCATGCGATCACCTGATCCTGCTCGGCGCCGGCCGGGTCCGGCTGTGCGGCAGCTTCACCGACCTGCTGAGCACCCACCCCACCGCCGATCTGGAGGACCTCGTGCTGGACTTCTTGCGCAATCCCGAGGCGGCCCGGTGACGGGGCTGGTCTGGGTGGCCTGGCGCGGGCAACGCGCCCAGGCCACCGCCATCGCCGTTCTTCTCCTGCTGTACGGGGCCACCATTGTGGTGGAGCGTCTGGAGCCGGAGCTGAGCGGACTCACGTTCCAGCTGGCGGGTTTCCTGGCCGGGGCGGTCTGCCTGATCTGGGGCGCACCGCTGATCGCCCGCGAATTCGAGACCGGCACCTACAAGCTCGCCTGGACCCAGAGCCTGTCCCGAGGCCGGTGGCTTGCCGTCACCCTCGCCACCGCTGCCGCCGGCGCCCTTGCCGCGACCGCGGTCCTTGCCGCGCTGCTGACCTGGGCGCTACCGCAAGCCGAGGCGGACCCGATGGCCTGGCCGTACTACGAAAGCCACGGCCTGGTGCCGTACGGCAGGGTGCTGTTCGCGCTGACACTCGGCGTCGCACTCGGTGCGGTGACCCGGCACACCCGCATCGCCATGCCACTGTCGCTGCTGCTGGTCGGTGCGAGCCAACTCGCCGGCCGGGCACTGCGCGGGGGACTCGACCTGCCGTTCTGGCCCATGCAAGGGACCGAAACCGCCGCCTATCTGACTCTCGCACTCGTCCTGACCTGCATCGCCTACCTGGCGATACGACGCCGGGCCTGACAGGGAGGGATCGCGATGGCACACAACCCGAAGTTCATCCGCCGCCGATTCGGCAAGACCACCCTGGCTGGTGCCGCGCCATACCGCCCTCTTTTAAGGTTTTGCTCTGTCGAACTGGTGAAATGTCGGAAAAGGTTCAACCGATCTATTGAACGATATTCTTTAAGGTATGACAACTGGCATCAAGGACATCATTCATGCCATTGAGGTGGCCACCATCATGAGGCTCCTCCCGGCCCGGCCCAGGCTGCTCGCGCTGGGCGAGCCCACCCACGGCGAGGACACCCTGCTCGACGTTCGGAACGAGCTCTTCCGGCAGCTCGTCGAGCAGGAGGGCTACCGGGCGATCGCGATCGAGAGCGACTGCATGGCGGGCCTGGTCGTGGACGACTACGTCACCTCGGGCACGGGCACCCTCGACGAGGCCATGGAACGCGGCTTCAGTCATGGGTTCGGCGCGTCCGAGGCCAACCGCGAGCTCGTCCGCTGGATGCGCGCCTACAACGACGGCCGCCCCGCGTCCGATCAGCTGCGCTTCGCCGGGTTCGACGGCCCCCTGGAGATCAGCGGCCCCGAGAGCCCCCGGCAGGTCCTCACCGCACTCCATGACTACCTCGCCACCTGGGGCGACGCGGACCTGCTGCCCTGCACCGCCGAAACGCTCGACCGGCTGCTCGGCGCCGACGACCGGTGGACCGACCCTGCCACGATGATGGACCCGTCCGCGTCCGTGGGGCAGTCGGCCGAGGCCAGGGAGCTGCGGCTGCTCGCCGACGACCTGGTGGCGTTGCTCGACGCGCAGACGCCGCACCTGATCGCGGCGTCCTCGCGGGAGGACTTCGACCGGGCGAGCCTGTACGGGCGCACCGCCACCGGCCTGCTGCGCTACCACTTCTGGATGGCCGACCCGTCACCGAGCCGGTTGACGCGACTGCTGGGCGTGCGGGATTCGATGATGGCCCGCAACCTCCTCGCCGTCGCCGAACGGGGCCCGGCGCTGGTCTTCGCCCACAACAGCCATCTCCAGCGGGCGAAGAGCACGATGCGGATGGGCGGCCTGTCGCTGGAGTGGTGGAGCGCCGGCGCGATCGTGCACGCCCACCTGGGCGAGGAGTACGCCTTCCTGGCCATGGCACTCGGCACGATCCGGCACCAGGGTGTGGACACCCCGCCCCCGGACACTCTCGAAGGGCTCCTGTACGCGCTCCCCGAGGACCGTTACCTCGTCGACGCCCACCGGCTGGCCACCGACCTGGTCGACGCACTGCCGGCCCCCCGCGTGTCCCCCTGGTTCGGCTACGCCTCGCTGGACCCGGCGCACCTGGCCGGGATCGACGGGGTCGTATGGGTCAAGGACTCCCCGCGAGGCTAGACCCCCTCAGCGATCACTGGCCCGGGCGCCTTGGCCCCTCGCTCGGCACCTAGCCGACATATACCGTCATATGCGCCCGTATACCCCGGCTCAGTTGAAGGCGGTTGACCTTGCTCGACTACGACCGCGAGGCCGCACGCTACGACGCGACGCGAGGCGGGGACGCCCGCGCCGAGGCGGCGGCGGAGGCGGTGGAGAGGCTGCTGCCCGAGGGGGCGCGGGTCGTCGTGGACGTGGCCTGCGGTACGGGGATCGTCACCGCCCGGCTGCGGCGGCCGGGGCGGCGGGTGGCCGGCGTCGACCGGTCGGCCGGGATGGCGGAGGTGGCGGCGTCCCGGCTGCCGGGCGGGGTGGTGCGCGGCGACGCGGCCCGGCTGCCTCTCGCGGACGGGTCGGCGGACGCGGTCACCATCATCTGGTTGCTCCACCTGCTGGACCTGGCCGGCTCCGCCGCCGTGCTCGCACAGGCGGCACGGGCGCTGCGGCCGGGCGGGGCGCTCCTGACCACCGTCGACAAGAGCGCCGCCGCCTATCGCACCGGCGACGACGTCGCCGCGCTGGTCGGCCCGGCGCGTGACGCCCACACCCCGCCGCCGAGCGACGCGCTCGACCGGGTGCTGGAGGTTGGTTCGGGGCTGGGGCTCAGGATGGCGGGTCGTACGACGTTCGCCGGGCTCGGGCAGGGCCGCAGTCCTCGCGGATGGCGTGAGCTGGTCCCGGAGAGCTCATGGGGCCGCCGGATGGACGCCGCTGCTCTGGCCGAGCTCGGCAGCCGACTGGGCGACCTGCCCGGCCAGGACCGGCCGCGCCCCGACCCCGTCTACACCCTGGTCACGCTGGTGAAGCAGGGCTGAGACGTGTCACAGCCGTCAGGTGTCCGGGCGCGACGCCGCATCGCCGGCCTGTCGATCAAGCGTTGGGCGCCCAGATGCGATCAGAATTTCGTGGTCGTATCAACACGGGCTACTTTCCTGATTTCGTCGGGGTGGAGCAGGCGGAGGAGCCGCCGCTTGCGCGGTTTCGGCCATGCGACGTGCCCTGGTCGCGGTCGCCGCCGCAAGGACCTGCCGGGCCGGTAGGCGCGGCTGCCTGGCTGTCATGCCCCTGTTGCATCTCTTCCGGCGTGCGGGCGGTGTCACGGTTCCTCAACCGTTACCGCAGGCCGGCCACCCGGCACCGGTGCGGGGAATCCGCCCCGGTGCGACGAAGGTGACCGCCGCTACCGGGTCGGGGCCGGGCTGTGTGAGGTCGCCGTCCGCTCGCTCTGGCCCCTGAGCAGCAGGGCTCCTGCCAGCGTGAGGGTGATGGTCAGCAGCACGAGCGTGACGCCGTAGTGCACCGGCTGGAGGGGCAGCACGCGCAGGCCCAGGTGGAAGCCCCAGTGCACGCCGACCGCCATCCAGAGCCCGCCGCCGCGTACCCGTGCCGCTGTGCACGCGAAGCCGAGTGCCACGGCCATGACCACGTAGAGCAGCTTTTCCATAAGGGTGCTCGCCGGGCTCTGGGAGAAGATGTGCAGGACGCCGAATCCGGCCGAGCTGATGATCACGACTGCCCGTGGCGACAGTCGTACCGACAGGGTGTCCACGAGGTGGCCGCGCCAGAGCAGTTCCTCCGGGAACGCCTGGCCGAGCAGGATGACGACGGCGGCCAGCGGCAGCCAGACATAGGCGGAGGCGTCGACTGACACCCAGGTGGACGCGCCTACGGCGAGGGAGAGCCCGCTCGCGGCGAGCGGGGGCACAGCGCCCGCGAGCACGCCGAGCAGGACATGGGACGGGTTTCGCCAGCCCAGGGCCGACCACGGCCGCCGGTCGAGGAATCGGCGGACGAGATGGATGAGCAGGAGCGCGGTGAGCGTGACGCCGATCGCGCCGAGCGGCTCCCGCAGCGGATTCGCCTGGTCGAGGAGCAGTAAGGCGGGGCTGGAGCCGATGAAGATCTGCGCGAACATGACGACGATGACCAGGAGGACGGCCCAGAGGGTTCTCATGCCAGGCACGCTATGAACGCGCGGGTCCGTCGCGCATCGGGCCGGAGATAGAGACGACCATGACCGGGGTCATGGTGACTCGGGTGGGATCTCAGGCGTTCGGCGGGGTCGTAGGTTTGTCGTATGGCGTGGTTACGTGATCCCGATCGTCCGGTTCTCCTCAGTGCGGTGTTCTGGCTCGTGCTCGGCGCCACGGTCATGATCAACCTGGCGGCGCCCAGCGATGCGTGGCACCGGGTCCTGTTCCTCGCTGACGTCGCGCTGCTGTGCGGGTTCTGGCCGGTGATGCCGTGGCGGCCCGGCCGTGGTCGTCGCCTGGTGGCCCCCGCGTTCCTGGCGGGCGCGTTGGCGCTGGGGCTCACCGGGGCGGCCGGCACGCACATGCCCCTGCTGCTCATCGGCATGACCAACCTCGCCTTCGTGTACGGCGTGCGGGTCGCCGCCGCCATCCTCGCCGTGTTCGGTGCGATCATCGTCGTGGTCCTGCCCGTGGTCTACGGCAGGACGATCGTCGAGGCGCTGGTCGAGACGGCGGCGATCGCGGTGCTGGCCGCTTTCTCCATGGGGATGGCATCGGCGGTGCTGCGGGCCCGGCTCCTCGCCGAACGGGTGCGGGAGCTGACCGTCGCCGAGGAGCGCGCCAGGATGGCGGCGGAGATGCACGACTCGATCGGCCACCACCTGACCGTGATCAAGGTGGGGCTGGAGAACGCCGAGCGCTTCCGTGACAGCCGGCCCGTCGCCGCCTGGGAGGAAGTGCACCAGGCCAAGGAGCTCACGATCGCGGCGCTGGCCGACGCTCGCCGATGGGTGCGCGCGCTGCGCCCGCTCGCCCTCAACGGTCACCTGGGCAGTGCCGCGCTCCAGCGGCTGGCGGACTCCTTCACCGGCACCGGCGTCCGGGTCAGCTTCGACGTGACGGGGACCGAACGTTCGCTGGAGCCCGACGCCGAACTGGTGCTCTACCGTGTGCTGCAGGAGGGGCTCACCAACGCCCTCCGGCACGCCGAAGGCGAGTCCGTACGCGGCACGCTGGCGTTCGAGAAGGGGAAGGTCGTGCTCGTGGTCGCCGACGACGGCAAGGGCCGTGACGATGATCATGCCCACGGGTTCGGGCTGAGCTCGCTGACCGAGCGGGTCAAGGCGCTCGGCGGCGATCTCACCAGCGGAAACGCGGCCAGGGGCTTCGAGCTGCGCGCGGAGCTGCCGTCGTGAACGCGGTCCGGGTGCTGCTGGTCGACGATCAGGAGCTGATGCGGCAGGGCCTGCGCAAGCTGCTGGAGATCGAGGAGGGCATCGAGGTCGTGGGCGAGGCCGCCGACGGGGTGGTCGCGCTGGCGGTGGTGGGCGAGACCCGTCCCGACGTGGCCCTCGTGGACGCCCGGATGCCCCGGATGGACGGCGTGGAGCTGATCACCCGCCTCACGGTCGAGCATCCTTCGGTGGCGGCGATCGTGCTCAGCACCTTCGACGAGGACGACTACATCTTCGGCGCGCTGCGCGGCGGCGCCGTCGGCTACCTGCTCAAGGACTGCTCACCCGACGAACTGGTCGCGGCCATCCGGCAGGCGAGCCGCGGCGAGACCGTGCTGAGCAATCCGGTCGCCGCCCGGCTGGTCGCCAACCTCCGCCGGGAGCCGGTGGACGGCGCATTCCCCGGCCAGGAGCTTCTGTCGGCCCGGGAGCTCGAAGTGGCGCGGATGGTGGCCGCCGGCGCCGCCAACCGGGAGATCGCCGCCCGGCTGTTCATCACCGAAGGGACGGTGAAGAACCACGTCTCCAGCATGCTGCGCAAGCTGGGCCTGCGCGACCGCACCCAGCTGGCCCTGCGCCTGACGGGCCGGTGACCGGCCTCGGACTGCAGCTCTACAGCGGTCCCGCGGACATGATGGAGGGCAGGACAGGGGAGCGAGCGGTGGTATCGGATGGTGACGGGGCCGGGCAGAAGCGGTCCCGTCCGGGCAGTGCGCCGGTGGCCAGGAAGGTGTGCATCGCCTCGTCGGCGCAGCTGCCCAGCCCCACGACGCCGTGGCCACCCTGGTCGACCGTGATCATGGTGGCCCGCCGGCCGAGTGCGGCGCGCAGGCCGCGTGCGCTCACCAGGGGAGTGGCCGGATCGCGGGTGTTCTGCAGAATCAGTACGTTGCGCGGTCCGTGGCCCGTGACCGTCACCGGCGGTTCCACAGGCAGGGTGGGCCAGGCTACGCATGGCCAGAGGTTCGATGGCATGCCGGCCGTCGCGGGCCACGCCCGCTGGTCGGCGGCGACCTGCCGGGCGTGCAACGCCACGTCGCGTGGCCAGGCGACGTCATCGCAGACCACCGCGTAGAGAGCGGCGAAGACGTTGTCCGCCGGTACCTCCGCCGCCACGGCGCCACCGGCGGACAGCAGCCGGTTCAGTCGCGCGAGGATGTCGGTGTCCATGGTGTCGATGGTTTCCGCGGCGGGTTCGGACAGGACGTCCGCCAGCCCCTGCCAGGCTTCGGCCAGGATCGGAAAGGCATCGTCGTGGTAGAGAAACCCCCGAGTGACCTCGCGCAGCATGTTGCCGTCGACCTCCGGGCCGTCCGGGTTCGGCAGGGGCCGCTCGTCCAGGGCCGCGGTCAGCCGGTCGTATGTGCGCCCCACCTCCTCCGGTGTCGCGCCGAGGTGGTAGAGGGAGTCCCGCTCGGCGGCGAAGCGGAGGAAGTCGGGCAGCCGCGTCGCGACCGCCTCGTTCCAGGTCCGCCACAGGTCCCGCCACACCAGGCCCGGATCGACGGCGCTGTCCAGCACGATCCGATCGCCGCGCTTCGGGAACAGCGAGATGTAGACGGCTCCCAGGTAGGTGCCGTAGGAGATGCCGAAGTAGGACAGTTTCGGCTCACCGAGCGCGGCTCGGATGCGGTCCATGTCCCGGGCCGTGTTGGCCGTGGTGATGAACGGGAGCAGATCGCCGGAGTGCTCGGCACATGCGGCCGCGGTGTCCCGTGCGAAGGTGAGGTTGCGTTCGATGCCGCCGTCCGGGGCCGGGTAGGGCATCAGCAGCGTGGTCAGCCGCGTGGGGTCGAGCCCACAGGTGACGGGGGTGCTGTGGCCGACCCCTCGCGGATCGAAGCCGATCAGGTCGTACCGCTCCAGGACCTCGGCCGGCAGTCTGGCCGCCAGCCGGCTGGGCATGTCAAGGCCGCTTCTACCCGGGCCGCCCGGGTTGGACAGCAGGATCCCGCGGCGTGACCCGGGTTGCGCTGTGCCGATCCGGGAGATCGCGATCTCGATGCTCCGCCCGCGTGGGGCGCGGTAGTCCAGCGGCACCCGCAGAGTCCCGCACCGCTGGCGTGGATGGCGCGAGACACCGGGTTCCGCCGGCGGGCACTCGCCCCAGACCGGAGCTTCGGCCACGGCCGGTTCCGGTGCGCCGATCCGAGGTCCGGCCGGTGTCGGCGCGCCCGCCGCCACGGTGGCCATCATCGCCGCGGCGATGAACAGCGTCAGCCTTGATCGCGAACTTAATCGCACCTGTACCTCCATGTGAAAGGGCAGATGTTTCTCAATGCCAGAGAAGAAGGGACTGCCGGACGCTTCGCGGATCTCCTCGCTTCATTCCTGACGCGGGCGGGCGAAAGGGTACGGTGATCGCTCGCGCTCATCAGGCATCGGGACGAGTCGGTCCATCTCGTTGTCGTCCACACCGCCACTATGGGCTCTCAAGCAACGTGAGACTCAAGCCCCCGTCCGCCACCGCCGCGCAGAGCCCCGGCTCGGACCTCGGCCAGGACACGCTCCGCTCGACTCTTTTCTCCGTCCCGGCTCGTCCGCACCCTGGTCCCGCTGGTGAAGCTCGGCAGGTTGACCTTGACGTAGCGGCAACGTTTCTAATGGGGGCATGCGGATCGGCGAGCTCGCCGCGCTGGCCGGGGTGTCGACCCGGACCGTGCGGCACTACCACCACCTGAGGCTGCTGCCCGAGCCTGCGCGGCTGGCCAACGGCTATCGCGAGTATCGGCTGCGCGATGCCGTGCTGCTCGCGCGGGTGCGGCGGCTGGCCGAGCTGGGGCTGTCACTGGACGAGATCCGTGACGTGCTGGCCGACGACCGGGGCAAGGACCTGCGTGAGGTGCTGGTCGAGCTGGACGCCGACCTGGCGCGGCAGCAGGAGGAGATCGGCGCGCGCCGGGCCAGGCTGGCGGGGCTGCTGGCCGAGCCGGATCTGAGCGCGGACGCGGCGGTTTCTGCTGACATGGCCGCGGTGCTGCGCGATCTGACCGGCGGAGGGTCGAGGTTCGCCGAGATGGACAGGCAGATGCTCACCCTGATGGGCACCGCCGCCGAGGCGAGCGAGCGCGATCGGGTGGTCGACCTGCTGCGGCCGCTGGCCGAGCCCGAGGCGGTGGCGCGCGGGCACGAGCTGTACGAGCGGCTGGACGAGCTCACCGACGCCGATCCGGCGGACCCCAGGGTCGCCGAGGTCGCCGCGGACCTGGCCGCTCACCTTCCCGAGGAGTTGGTCAAGGGGGTGCTCGGCAACCTGCCCGAGGACGGGGCGCCGTGGATGGCGGCCATGAACGAGGAGCTGTCGCCCGCCCAGGCCGAGGTGTTCAGGCTGATGGTGGCCGTACTGAAGGAGAAGATGTGAGGCTCGCCAGGGTGCCCGAGGTGGTGCGCAGGATCGCCGCCTTCGATGTGAAGGGCATACGGAGCGTCGGCCTGTGGGTGCTGCGCCGCCGCGACGGCGTGCCGCCGGGCGCGACCGAGGTGACCTACTCGCGGGCGCAGTCCACGACGATGGTGATCATGCTGGCGATGATGGCCGTCGAGACGGTGGCGGTGGATCTGCTGCTGCAGGCGATGGACGTCGTCGGCTGGCTGCGCGTGCTGGTGCTGGTGCTGGACGTGTACGGGGTGCTCATCGGGCTCGCGGTCGTGGCCGCGTGCGTCACCCGGCCGCACGTCGTGACCGCCGGGGAGCTGCGCGTCCGGTACGGCGCGTTCCTGGACGTACGCATCCCGCGTGAGCTGATCTCCTCCGTGCGGGTGGTGCGCAGCTACAACGAGTCGGGGCTGATCAGCGTGGCGGACGACCGGCTGACCGTGGCGGTGTCGTCGCAGGTGAACGTGGTGGTGCAGCTGTCGGAGCCGATCACGATCGTGCGCCCGATGGGCCGGACCGCCGAGGTCGGCGTGGTCCGCTTCTTCGCCGACGTTCCCGCCGTGGTGCAGTCGGCCCTGCTGCCCAGTAAGGCCCGCGATCCGCTCGGTTAGACGTCGGGCGACAGCCGGAGCGCCCGCCCCCTGAAGGGCGGGCGCTCCGGTCAGGTGTCAGCCGCAGCGGCCTCCGTTCAGGTGGAAGACCTCGGGGGCCGTCCCCGGCGCGCCCGCGCCGGTGAAGCCGAACGTCACCGTACGGCCCGGCTTGATCGTACGGTTCCAGCTCAGGTTCTCGGCCTTCACCACCGGGCCCGACTGGGAGACCTTCGCGCCCCAGGCGTCGCGGATCCGCTGGGTGTTGGGGAAGGCCCAGCGCAGGCTCCAGCCGTCGATCGCCTTCTTTCCGGTGTTCTTGATCGAGACCTGGCCGGTGTAGCCCTGCGGCCACGAGCCGTGCGCGGTGTAACGGACCTCGCAGGACCCGTGCCCGCCCCGGTCGGCCAGGAAGGACGAGATCCAGGCCAGCGGCGAGTTCCAGTTGATCGTCAGCTCGTTGGTGGCCCAGGACTCGATGTGGTCGATGTAGCAGAACTGCGGCTCGCAGCCCTGCAGCAGCCGCTGCGCGATCGGGTCCTGGATGGCCGAGTTGGGGCCGCCGGACAGGGTGCCGCGCGGCGGGTGGGGCAGCTCGGGGTTGAGCTGGCGGGCGTACCACCGGCTGTGCTGGTTCTGGCTGGCGACCTCGCCGTAGCCGGTGACGTAGGACTGGTTGAGCGCGTTGCGGCCGAGGATGTAGTCCATGCCCTCCCGTACGGCCGCGCGGTACTTCTCCTCGCCGGTCGTGTCGTACGCGGTGGCCAGGACGACCATGTTGTTCAGGACCAGGTTGTTGGAGCCCCAGTCGTAGTCCGGCGGGTCATACGGGATCCCGTACGGGTGCGCCTGAAGGACGGCGAGATACTTGTCGGCGCCCTCGGCCACCGACGCGCGCACGCGATCGCGATCCGGCAGGGCGTTGGGCACGGTCGCCAGGTCCAGGCGGCCGAGCTGGGCGGTGTTGCCCCAGTCGAAGCCGCGCTGGCGCCAGATGTCGCCGGTGTGGTGCGGCGAGGCGAGCACGTAGTCCTCGAATTCTTGCTCGCCCGTGGTGAGGAACAGCTCGGCCGCGGCCCAGTAGAACTCGTCGGTGACGTCGCCGTCGGAGTAGGCGCCGCCGCCCACGCCGTCGTTGGGGTCGGCGTAGCGGGCGGGGTTCGCCTTCGCGGCTGCCCAGGCGCGGCGCGCGGCCTGGAGGTTCGTGGCGGCGAAGCCGGCGTCGTACGGCGCGTACAGCCGGGCGGCCTGGGCGGCGGTTGCGGCCAGGTTCAGGGTGGCGGCGGTGGACGGCGGGTGCAGCTCGCGGGGCTGTGGGTCCAGGTGCGGCAGCAGCGGCAGCCCGGTCCAGGCGGCGTCGTGGATCTTGTGGTGGGCCATGCCGGCGAGCGCCTCGCCCTCCGGGACCTGCATGCTCAGCAGGAACTCCTGCTCCCAGCGGGCCTCGTCCAGCACGTCGGGCACGCCGTTGTCGCTCTCCGGGATGCCCAGCGCGCCATCGGCGAAGGCGGCCCGGTCGCGCTCGTACAGCGCCATCAGCTGGTGGACCGAGATGCCGCCGTTGACCACGTACTTGCCGTGATCGCCCGCGTCGTACCAGCCGCCACGGACGTCCAACGTGTAGTCGCAGACGCCGGGCTGGCAGGGGACGCTCGTGTCGCCCTGGTTGGGCGGCGCGCCCAGGTGGCCGGCGGGCCTGGCGTAACCAGGTCTGAGCGCGTCCTGGATCTCGATGCCGCTGCGCTGGGTGTAGTAGAACTTCAGCGCGTCCACCCGCAGCTCGTCGTACAGGTCGGCGGCGATGTCGAACGGGCGGCTGGTCTCGCCGTCGGCCACGAGGGTGTAACCGGTGCCCGGTTCGCGGTAGGAGCCGAAGTCGATCGTCTGGACGTTCTGCCCGGAGCTGGCGTCCACGCCTGCCGGCTCGGTCTTCCCCTTGGCGACGGTCGTGCCGCTCGCGTTCTTGAGCTGCCACTCCAGTACGGCGGTCTCGTCGGTGACCACCGTCGCGTTCTTGGGGCCGGTGGGGAGGTAGCCGACCATGTTGACGCGCACGCGCGGGCCGGTGTCGGGCTCGTACTCCTCGGGCTCCGCGCCGCCCTTGAGCGACACGTCGTCCATGCAGAACCGCCAGGGCTCGGCGCTGCCGCCCAGCTGGAAGGCGACCTGGGCGTTGGGCAGGGTGACGGGGGAGGTGAAGGTGTAGGAGTAGGCGTTGCCCGACACGCTCAGCTCGGGACTGGCCGACAGGTACTGCGTGTACGGATCGACGGGGAGCTGGATGAGGGCCCTGCCGACCTTGGCCGGGGTGGCCGAGGCGGAGAACGCGTAGCCGTAGGTCTCGCCCTCGACCAGGGGCAGGTCGTTCTGGCCGATGATGGCGTCCCACGGGTTGATCGTGCCGCCGGGGATGTCGGCGCACAGGCGGCCGTCGTCCACTTCGAGCGTCAGGTTGCCGGTGCTCCACCAGGGGGCGGTTCCGGTGTCGAAGGTGCCGTTCACGATCTGCTCCGGGCCCTCGTCCGCGTGGGCCGGGGCGGGGGTCAGGGCGATCATCAGGAGAAGGGCCGCTGCTGCGGCCAGGCGTCCGGTCATGGGGGTCCTCGGGGGGTTGGGAGCGCTCCCAGGATCCTCCGGTCCCTGAGGTGTGCCGTCAATGAGCCCGTGCCACGTCGCCGGCGGTCGTGGGCGCGGGCCTGGACAGGTGTCTGGGCTATGGGATGAAACTTTCACGGGCGAGCGCGGGTATCACATTCCGGCGACAATGTTCATACCGCCTTCTGGGCGCAGGATGATCGCGAAGATGGATACATGGCGAGGAACGGCGCTTCTTGGCGGTACGTGCTGGGCTGGTGGGCTGGGATCGCCGGGCTGGCCGCGGTGCTGGCTCTGGTGGGGATCGCGCTGTTCAGCAAAGGGGGCCTGCAGACTGCGGCGAACATCGCCCAGGTCGTGGGCATTCCGCTGCTCTTCCCGACGCTGCTGGTGCCGTTGCTGCTGTGGCGGCGCCGGGCAGTTTCCGCAAGGGCCGTCACGTCGGCGGATGTGGCACAGGCCAAGGACATTCTCGCGGGCCTCGTGGCCGAGCAATGGCGTGTGGAGGCGAACCTGCGTTCGCTGGACGACCCTGACCCGATGCCGGTGCGCTGGCGTACGACCCGCGACAAGAAGGTGATCGACCACCCGGCCAACCTCACCCCCGCCTCGGGACGGTTGAGCGTTTCGAGCAGCGACATCGCGGGCCTGACGGCGCAGTTCCGGGCCATGCGGCGCCGCCGCCTGGTGGTGCTCGGCGGACCCGGCACCGGCAAGACCACCCTGGCCGTGCAGCTGCTACGCGACCTGCTGGCCACCCGTGACCAGCACCCCGACGAGCCGGTACCCGTCCTGATGTCGGTGGCCGACTGGGACACCGACGTTCATCCCGATCTGCGCGACTGGCTGGCCGTCCGGCTCGCTCAGGACTACCCCGCGCTACGCGCGCCGAGCCTGGGCCCCGGCATGCCGGTGACCCTCGCCGCACGAGGCCACATCCTGCCGGTCCTGGACGGCTTGGACGAAATGCCCCCGCCTGCCCAGGCTGCCGTCATCACCGCACTCAACCGCTCCCTCGGCGACGGCCAGCTCATCATGGCCAGCCGCACCACCGAATACGCCACCGCCACCGCCGACGCCGGCGACGTGCTCACCTCCGCCCTGGTCATCGAACCTCAGCCTCTTACGGGTGCCGCCGCCGCCACCTACCTCGAACGCTGCCTGCCCCCGCAGCCGGGACCGGCATGGCGGCAGATCCTGGCCGACCTGCGCGCCGCTTCAAGCCGGCGGGTGAGGCCGACGGCCGCGATGGCTGAGACCGCCGCCACGCCCCTGGGCCTGTGGCTGCTGCGCACCGTCTACATCACCTCCCGCGCCGACCCCGCTCCGCTCATGGACCGGGACCGCTTCCCCGGCCCAGCGGCCCTGCGCGCTCACCTGCTCGACCAGCTGATTCCCGCACTCATCGCGGCCCGCCGGCCCAGCGACGACCCCGCCGACCTGTTCCGGCCCCGCCGCGGCCACCACCCCGACCAAGTCCGGCGGTGGCTGGCCTACCTCGCCCACGCCATGTCCCACCCAGCCGTCGAAAGCGAGCCCACCCGCGACTTCGCCTGGTGGCGCCTGGCCCACATGACCCGCAGTTTCACCGTCGCCACTCGCTTGGTGTTCGTGCTCGTGGCCGGGTTTGTGGCCGTGCTTGTGGTCGGGCTTGTGGCCGTCCTCGCGTTCGTCGTGCTCTCGGTTGTGCTCGTCGAGGGTGGGTTCGCGGTCAGGCTCGCATACGGGTTCGCGCTCGGGCTTGAGATCGGGCTCCCGGTCGGGCTTGCGGCCGGGCTCTTGACCGGGCTCTTGAGCGTGTTCTCGTCGAGGAAATGGTCTACGGAGGAACCGGCGTTCGCCGACCTTCGCCTGCGTGGCCGAGGGACCGTACTAGTCCGGATGTTCGCGGTCTGGCTCGTGGTCGTGGTCATGATCGTAGTCGCGGCCGAGCTTTCGACGGTGTTACCGAACGAGCTCCTGGCCGTGGTCACGGTCGTGGTCCCGGTCGGGCTCGCAATCGGGCTCATAGCCGGGCTCACGAAGCGGGTCGAAGTTCCGGCCAGAGCGGAGCGACCGATGACACCGGTGACGAGCTGGCGTGCCGACCGTGCCCTACATCTTTTGCGAGTCCCTGTGTTGGGGCTCGGGCCTGGGCTCGCATACGGGGTCGCGATCGGGCTCACGGGCCCGCCCGAGGAAGGGCTCGTGTTCGGGCTCCTGGCCTGGGTCGTGAGCGGGCTCGTGGCCGGGTTCGCATTCGGCCGTCACCATGCGTGGCTCGCGTACCTGATAGCCACCTACCGGCTGGCATGGGCCGGGCACCTTCCCCGCAAGCTGATGCCGTTCCTGGACGACGCGCACCGGCTGGGACTGCTACGTGCGGTCGGCCCGCATTACCAATTCCGACACGCCGACCTCCATGACCACCTCGCCGACACGTACCGACCCCGGTGAACCGGGCTCAGTCAGCGATCACGGCCTCCAGAAGGTCGGCGGCGCGGGTGGTGCCGCCTTCGGCCCGTGCCTCGGCGCGCAGTCGCGCCGAGCGGCGGGCAACCTCGGGGTCGGCGGTGAGCTCCAGCAGGGCTGACCGCAGCGCCTCCGGGGTCGCGTCGGCGGTGTCGATACGACGGGCTACCCCCAGCTCGACCAGCCGGTCCGCGTTCATGAACTGGTCGACGCCCTGCGGCACGGCGATCATCGGAACGCCGGTGGACAGGCCCTCGCTGCTGCCGCCCATCCCCGCGTGCGTCACGAACGCGTCCGCCTGCTCCAGGATCGCGAGCTGCGGCACCCAGGAGTGCACCTCGACGTTGGCCGGGACGCCGCCCAACTCCTCCACCGAGGTGTGCTTGCCGATCTGCAGCACCACATGCCAGCCGGGCAGCTCGCCGAAGGCGGCCAGGCAGTTGCGGTAAAACTCCGGCTGCCGGGTGTAGGCCGAGCCGAGCGAGATCAGCAGCACGTTCGCCGCGTCGGCCGGGCGGGTCCAGCCGCCCTGGTCGGTCCGGGGGCCGAAGCACGGGCCGACGAACGTCACCACGTCCGGATCCACCTGGTCGGCGTGCGGCTGCATGGCTCGGGGGATCGTGGCCAGGCAGCGCGGGGGATGACCGGAGAAGCTCTCCATGTCCGTGGTCGTCGCCCCGGCCTGGACGAGCCACTCGGCGAACCTCGCCCGGTACGCCGAGGCGCCCGGCAGCTCCCACAACTGCGCGGCGACCTCGTCCTCGTAGCCCTTCCAGGCCACCATCGACGGTGAGAGCTGCACCACGGGCCTGCCCTGCGACTCGGCCAGGGCGCGGCCCGCGTACCCGCCGATGTCGTACAGGTAGAGGTCGGCGGGGTCGTCGTCGTAGACGGCTCGCAGCGCTGCGTACCGCTGGATGTTGTCGTCGAGGAAGACGCTCATCGCGGCGATCGGGTCGTCCGGCCAGTCGTGGTCGGTGACGGGCAGCGTGGAGGTGTACGGGACCAGCTCGGCGCCGGTGGCCGTGATCACGTCCGCCACCAGCGGGTCGTTGGCGTACGTCACCCGGTGGCCGCGCGCCACGAGCTCCCGGATGATCTCCAGGCTGGGCAGGATGTGGCTGATGGCGGGGATGCCGACCATCGCGATATGGGACACGGCGGATCACTCGTTTCTGGTCTGCGGGGTGCTGCGATTTTAGCCCGCGCGCCGGAACCTCCTGATCGCCCACGCCAGGCCCGCCATCGGTTTCCGAGCTGCCTTGCCCTACGTGACGGGCGGCGCGGACGATTCGTTCACCCGGTAGCGGGTCGCCGGTGCCGCCTCCAGCACCTGGGCGGTGGCGGGGAACAGCGGCGCGGGCAGCTGATCCGGGGCGAACCACCGCCATGACCGGAACACCTCCGGCTCGGTCACGCGTGGCCGACCGGACTCGATCGTGTCCGGTACGGCCTGCGGGTCGCTGTCCAGCGGTTCGGTTGTGTGGGGTACGGTCTGCGGCCTGGTGTGCATGGCCACCGCCGCGGTGACGCGCACGACGCCGCCTGGGTGGTCGACGATCACCGCCGTGACCCGGGGCGGGCCGGCGTCCCCGATGCCGGTCTCCTCCTCCAGTTCGCGTACGGCGGCGGCCTCGAAGGTCTCGCCCGGCTCCACCGCGCCGCCAGGCAGGCACCAGGACGGCTCCTCACCGGCCTTGATCCGCTCGCCCAGCAGGATCCGCCCCTGCGGGTCCGTCAGCACGACCCCCACCCCGACGATCCCCATCCGACCTCCTCCGTACGGCGCTCGCGCCAGTGTAGGACTTGATCTTCGCTAGGGTTGGGCGCCCCCTGCCGGAAATGCGAGGAAGTGACCGATGCGCAGCTACAGGTTCGGCCGGGTCGCCGCCGTGGTATCCGGGGGATTCGTCGCCGCGGTCATCGTGTTGGCGGTCGTCACCGTGGTGACCGATGACGTCGGTTACCTCTGGCTCCCCAGCGGTGTTTTCGGCCATGGTCCCGGTGGGTGGGCGACGATGCTGCCGATGGTGGCGCTGGGGATGTTGCAGGGCTGGGGGCTGTGGCAGATCCTGCGCGGGCGGTCCATGAGCGGGAAGGCCGAGCCGGCCAGGGACGCTCGCCTCTTGCGGGTGGTCCTGTACACGTCGCTGATCTTCGAGTTCGTCCCCTCACCGTGGTGGGTCGACATCCTGGAGGACGCCCTGTGGGTGGCTCTGGTGGTGTTGTTCTACCGGGTGCTCAACCGGGCCTCCAGGGTGGTGCGAACGGTCGCGCTGGTGGCGGGGGTGTACGTTCCGGTGGCCGGGCTCACGTACATGGTGCTCGATGTCGGTTACCTTCGGCTGCTCGGGTTGCCGTGGTTCGTCTGGATGGTGTTGACGCTGGCCGCCCAGGCGAGGGACGGCAGGTGGAGCCGGGTCACGGTGTGGTCGGGAGCGTTGCTGGCAGCGGACTTCTTCTTGCCGGTGACTGTTTCCACCCTCGTCCCGGAAGGTCTTGCCACCTTCTACTGGTTTTCGATCGGTAACCAGGTGTTCGACGTGTTCGGGTTGGTATGGCTGGCCCGTACCGCGCACGAACTCGGGAGCCGTCGGGAGGAGTCGGCGCCCGGACGCGGGCACGGCCCTCGCGGACCGTTACGGGCGGCGCTCGCCTGTACGGTCACGATCGCGGTGCTCGTCCTCGTCCCGGTGTCGGACCACGCGCCAGGGCCCGTCACCACGGCGAGAGCCTGCGAGCGGGCGGAAGAAGACCGGCGGTGGAACGCGCGTCCGCCGATCACCGGTGGGCGGGCGTTCGTGTGCGAAGTGCGCACATCAGGCAAGCCGTCGTTCGCGCAGGGCATGCCGGACGGCCTGCTGATCGTCTACGGGCACCGCCTGTGCGGCGTCTACACCCGCGCCGACCCGCGTGAGCTGGCCGGGCTCCGCGAGAGCGACGGTCTCGACCCGGCGGACCTGGCGACCCTCCTGGCGGGCATCTGCCCTCGCGCCGCCGCCACGCTGAAGGCGGCGGCCGACGCCGAGCAGCGCGAGTTGCTGGCCTGGGAGGCGGCGCAGCAGCGTAAATGCGCCAAGGTGCCCCGCCACCGCCCCCTGATCAAGCCCGTGAAGGCGACGGTGGTGAAGAGTCCCATCTGGCCGGAGTTGCCCCTTGAGGCGTACGAAGAGGGAGCGGAGGACGACCCCTTCGAAGACGACCTGATGGAACGCGCGCAGGAGAACGACCTGGTCGTCTCGGCCCCCGGCCACCTCATCGTCTTCGCCAGCACCTCACTCCGCTCCTGCGTCACCGTCGAGACGTACGCCCGCCGCCCGCCGATGGAGACCAAGGGCTGGGCACACGTCGTCGAGGTCGGTTACCAGAGCCCGGACGGCAGCATCGTCCTGAGCGACGGGCTGGGCAGCGCCCCGCTCCCGGACCTCGCCGCCCACGGCAAAGGCCACTACCGGATCCGCGTCCACGTGAGCCAGATCCCCTGGAAGGGGGACGAACAGGGAGCCTGGCGGCTGCTCATCATGTCCTACCCGGGCCCCGGCGACCACGTCGTCGACCACCGCCCCGGCCGGACCCCCTGATCTGTTCAGCCGTCCTCTGCGTAGTCCGCGAATACCTCGTCGAAGATCCGCCGGGCCTGGTCCTGCTCCTTCTTCGAGATCGGCCCCTTGCGGCGCTCGTAATCCGCCAGGTATTCGTCCAGGATCCGGCCGCGTAGCTCGCGCTCGACCGCAGCGAGCGCTACTGGCGACTCGATCAGCCGCCGGGCTGGACCATCCGCGCCCACACCCGGTGCCCTATCTCCTCGTCGCCTTCGTAGCCGAACTGGTCGGCGAGTGCGGCGACGATGGCCAGGCCCCGGCCGTGCTCCGCGTCGATCCCGAAGAGCCTGCCGAAACGGGGGACGCCGCCCCGGCCGTAGTCGTAGACGCCGATGGTGGTCGTGGCTGTCGTGCGGGAGATCTCGACGATGAAGGTTCCGTTGGAGCGGCCGCTGGTGGTGTGCCGAACGGCGTTCGCGGCGAGTTCGCCGGTGATCAGTTCGGCGTCGTGCCGGTGGTCGGATTCGGCCAGGAGGTAGCGGGTGAAGTGGCGGGCGTACGGGATCTGGTCGAGGGTGCCGGGGAAGGTGCGTCGCCAGGTCAGGCCGCCGGGGTGCAGGTCGATCATCGCGTCGATGTGTTCGCGGAGGACCGAGCCGGATGGGCCGGTGCTCGGGTCCTGTTCGCGCTGCAGGGGAATGTGCGGGCGAGCGCGTACGGCCGCCGGTTCGGTGATGTCGGGCACGGGGACCTCTCGTGAACGCATAAGGGGGTTCGGTCGGTCGCCACTACGTTGCCCGGTCCGGCGTGCCGGGTGGACCGCCACCGCATCCTCCAGGACCACCCCGGTGGCATCGGCGCCGACCTGCGCGCGCCTGCCGCATCCATGATCGGTGCCCCGCTGCGGCCCGGATCGACCACCCAACCCTTCGCACGCAATGTGACTATTCCTTTACGATCGGTAGCCGAAGTGGAGGTGGTCCGGATGTCCGGAGAAGGCTGCCGAGTACTGCTCCGAGCTCGCTCGTGGAGTCAGCACCTGCGAGGGAAGGGCTTCACCTGGGATCAGATCGCCGATGTGCTCGCCCTCACCCACCAGGTGAGCCCGTTGCGGCTTCATCGGCTGGCGCACGGCCGCACCGCCGCCGATGTCGTGTCCATGGTCAACGACGCCGACCCGGCGGGCACCGCCGCACTGCGCGACTCGCGACTGTACGACTATGAGGGGTGGCCGGAAGCGGGCCGCCGCCCGCCCGCCCGCGTGCTGGCCGTACTGGCTGAGATCTACGAAACCACGGCCCGGAGCCTGCTGTCTGAGGCGGTCGTGGGTTCTTACGAGACTGCTGACCGTGTCCTGCTCGATGACGCGGACTTCCGCCATCTGGACGCCAACCAGCCCACACCGCCCAATCGGGACAGTCGTGTCACCACCAAGACGGATGCAGACCGTACGTCTGCGGGCAGGACGGCAGTGGACGCGGCGTCATGCATGCGGTTGCTGCGTGCCATCGACGTCGAGGAGGCCGACGTGAAGCGACGCGAACTGCTCTTCGAGCTGGCTCTGGTGTTCGGCGGAAGCCGTGCACTCGATCTGCTGCGGGTCCTCACCCCGGAGGAGGAGGAACGCCTGGCCGGGGTGCTGCGCAACACCTGGCGGACGGACGAGGCCACGGTACGGACCTTCGAGAAGATGACGTTGCACGCGCGGCAGTCCGACGACGTGTCCGGCCCCGCGACCCTGCTGTCCGTTATCCATGGACAGCGGACGGCGGTCGGAAGGCTCCTCGCATGCGAGTCGATGCTGCCGACCCTACGAGACCGGCTCCTCGACACGTATACGCAACTGTCACAGCTGGCCGGCTTTCTCACTTATGACCTACGCGATTACGCGGCTGCCGAGCAGCCTCTGCGCGACGGCTTGCACTCGGCACTAGACCTCGGCGATCCGACGTTGATCGCCTACATGCACTACTGGCTCGGCCGGGTGGCCGCTGACCAGGACCGGATCGCCTCGGTCCTCGACCATGCCTACGCCGTTCGGAGCTGGGCCGCCCGATCTCCGGACAAACTGCTGGCCCCGCTACACGAAACGCTGTTCTCACTCTCCTACGCCGCCGAGGGCAATGCGGCGGCGAGTGCTCGCGCGCATGAAAGCGCGCTTGTCTCGGCAGGGGCGCCGAAGGACAACGAACGCGAGTTCTTGTACTGGGTCTCGCCGGCGGTGGTGAAATCCCGGAGAACCGCCTTGCTGGTCCGGCTGAATCAGCCTGGCCAGGTCATAAAGACGGCCGAGCACCATTTGGCTGGGATAGACCCGAAGTTCAAGAGGCGTCGGGGAATGATGCTGGCCCGATATGCCCACGCCTTGGCGCAGGCGAAGGAGGTCCCCGAGGCCACCGCCAAACTCACGGAGGCCGCCCACATCACCAGGCAGCACAGCTCGGCCCGGCTCGCCGACGAGATCGACCAGGCACGAGCCCGACTGGAGCCCTGGGCGACCACCACGTACGTTCGCCGGCTGGACGAGACTCTACGATCCTGCGGCCTCACCTCGACGGGGCCAGAAACCAGGGCTTGAACCGGCGGCTCCACCCGATGCGGGTCGCCCTGTCACCGCTGCCTCATGAGACCTGTATTGACGGCGGTGAACCAGGCGTCGGCATGGGGACAGCCTTTTCTGATGGCGTCGATGCCGATCTCGGCGATGACGAGTGGGCCGTCGGACGTCTTGCGGTAGCGCGGATAGAGGCGCAGGAGTCGCTTGGAGGGGGCCGTATCGGCTCCGTCGTTGACAAGTTCGGCTCCCTGGGCGTCGGTCACGATCGCTTGGGCGGCATGGGAGAGCGCGGCATCCCCGGTGAGCTCGCCCAGGGCCTCATGGCCGAGGATCACCCATGCTTCGATCTCGTGGAGAACCAGGTGGGGTAGGAAGCGGGGATCCCCGATGGCTTGGCCCATGGCGCGCTCGACATGGGCCACCCGATCGTACGGAGAACCGGGTGGGCGTGTCGTCATTCCGGGAGTGTCGGCGGGGAGCCCGTAGTAGTCCAGCAGGGTCGTCAGCGTGGTGATGGATGAGTCACGCAGGAGCAGTCGGATCTCCGTGGCGAGCTTGCCCCAGGTGGACAACCCTCCCTTGTAGGAAGTGCCACCTGCCGGGCGTTTGGTTGTGAGGATGGATCGGGTGACGAAAACGTCGGCGCATTGCAGGTAAGGGGTGATGACCTCGCGGGCGACGGTCTCTTCGGTTTGTCCTTCACACAAGATGTGGAGTCTGCGCATCGGGGTCACCGAGACTCGGCTTGCGGCCTGCCGCCGAGCAGGTTCTTCTCCCATAGTTCGCCCAACGAGTAGTCCGTCAGCCAGTCGCGCAGCCGTTCGGGGTCGGGGCGGTCGAAGACCGAGGCGCCTTCGGCGCGTTCGACGACGATGAGGTCGTCGAGTTCGAACTGGTTCATCAGCGTGACCGACTGGGTGGCGATGAGCACCTGGCTGTCGTGGGCGGCGGCGCGCAGCATGTCGGCGAGTTGCACGATGGCGTAGGGGTGCAGGCCGAGCTCGGGCTCGTCGAGGACGACGAGGTTGGGCAGGTCGGGCAGGCTGAGCAGCGTGGTCAGACAGATGAATCGCAAGGTTCCGTCCGACAGAGCGTCGGCGGGGAAGACCACATCGGAGCCTTCCTGCTGCCAGCGGAGCCGCAGCCGCCCGTTCTCGTCGGCGAGTACGAAGTCCCGGAAGAACGGGGTGACCTGCTGAATCGTGCGTACGATGCGCCGGTAGGAGGCGGTGTCACTTCGCTGCAGGCGCAGCAGGACGGCGGCCAGGTTTCCCGCGTCGGGGTGGAGCGCGAGATTGTCGGAGGCGTATCCGGTCTGCTTGACGGGGGCGTTGGGACCGGTGTCGTGGAAGTGGAACACCCGGCAGCCGCGCAACATCTCCACCACATGCCCGGCCACGGAGGCCTGTCCACGCTTGTCGATCTCCTCCAGCAGCCGGGTTTCCCGGTGTCCTCGCCCCAGGGAAGCATCGTACGGCTCGGCATGGTTTCTGCCGCGGAATCGGATGCGTTCCTCTCCAAAGATCAGCTCGTCGCCGGCCGCGGGGAGGAGCGTCGCTTCGTACTCGTTGGGTGCGAAGTCCAGCCGCAGCGCGATCCGCGCGTCGCCCTTGGGACCGCCGTGCAGCAGAGCGGAGGCCCCGCCGGCCTGGCCGACGAAGAGGTTGAGCTCCCCGTCGACGATGCGGCCCAGCAGGGCGAGGGCGGAGATGAAGTTGCTCTTGCCCGCGCCGTTGGCACCGACCAGGACGTTGAGGTCACGCAACTCGACCTGGGCCGAGCGGATCGAGGTGTATCCCTCGACCGTGATCGACTGAAGTCTGCGGCGCGTCATGAGGCCAGCTTAGATCGGGACGGCCTTGCTCGATCACCGGAATCGGCGTCCCGGCTGTACCGGCCGAACCACCTCACCGCAGGAGACCGCGTCGGCCAGGAAGGCGAAGACCAAAGGCGGCGTTGATCGCGTCAGAGGGGGAGGCCTCCGGTGGCGGCGTTGGTGGAGCCGGTGGCCCGGTAGGCGGCTATGGTGCGCTCCGCGATGCGCATCTGGTGGATCTCGTCGGCGCCGTCGGCGAAGCGGGCCCAGCGGGCGTGTTGCATCATGTTCGCCAGTGGTGTGTCCGTGGAGTAGCCGAGGGCGCCGTGCACCTGGATGGCGCGGTCGATGATGCGGTTGAGGCTGTTCGCCACGAAGTGTTTGGCCATGGAGACCTCGGTGCGGAAGTCCTCGCCTTTGTCGATCTTGGAGGCGGCGTGCAGGACCATGAGTTTGCACTGGTAGAGCTCCATGGCGGAGTCGGCGATGAGCCACTGGACGCCCTGTTTCTCCGCCAGCAGTGAGCCGTGGCTGTAGCGGTTCAGGGCGCGGTCGACCATCATGTCCAGGGCCGTCTCCGCCTGTGAGATCCAGCGCATGCAGTGGGCCAGGCGGGCCGGGCCGAGACGATACTGGCCGAGCCGGTGACCGTTGCCCCGGCCGCCGAGGATCTGGCCGTCGGGGACGCGCAGGTCGGTGATGACGATCTCGCTGTGGCCGGTCGAGCCGTGCATGGTCTCGACCTCGCGGACGTCGTTCCAGCCCTCCTGCGGCAGGTCGATGAGGAAGGCGGTGTTCGCGCCCCGGGCGCCCTCCGGCACGTCGAGCTCGGTCCTGGCGATGAGGATGGCGAAACTGGCGCGGCGGGCGTTGGAGATGAACCACTTGTGGCCGTTGATCACCCACTCGTCGCCGTCCTGTACGGCCTGGGTGCGGATGAGGGTGGGGTCGGATCCGGCCACCTCCGGCTCGGTCATCGCGAAGCAGGACATTTTCACACCGTCCAGCAGGGGGCGCAGGTAGCGCTCCTTCTGCTCGTCGGTCGCCCAGTGCAGCAGGGTGTGCATGTTGCCCTCGTCGGGAGCGCTGCAGTTGAGCACCCAGGGGCCGAGCCGGGTCTTGGCCGCCTCCGACTGCACCATGGCCAGCTCCACATGGCCCAGGCCCATGCCGCCCCACTCCTTGGGCATGTGCGGCAGCCACAGTCCCTCGGCCTTGGCCTGCTCGCGGAGTGCGAAGATGCCGCGCAGGTAGCCGTCGCGGTCGCGCTCGCTCAGCTCCGCGCTCGCCGGGATCACGACCTCGTGGATGAAGGTACGGACCCGCTTGCGGATCTCCTCATGCTCGGGCGCAAGGGTGAAATCTATGGCCATAAATCCTCCTTCAGTCGGATATCTCGGGGAAGTGGCAGGCGACGAAGTGGGAGCCGCCGTTCAGCGGGCGGATCTGCGGCTCCTCCTGCGCGCACCTGGCCGCCGCCCGAGGGCAGCGGGTGCGGAAGCGGCAGCCCGTGGGCGGGCTGACGGGGGAGGGCGGTTCGCCGTCGATGAGCTGGTCCGCCGGAGGCAGGCCGAGTCCGCTGCCGGGGATGGAGGCGAGCAGCGCCCTGGTGTAGGGGTGGGCGGGACGCGCGATCAGTTCCTCGCTGGGTGCCAGCTCGCACGTCTTGCCCAGGTACATCACCAGGATCCGATCGCTGACGTTCTTGACCACGGCCAGGTCGTGGGCGATGAACACCAGCGTGAGCCGATAACGCTCCTTGAGATCCTCCAGCAGGCCGAGGATCTGCGCCTGCACCGAGACGTCCAGCGCCGACACCGGCTCGTCGCAGATCACCACCTCGGGCTCCAGGATGAGGGCACGGGCGATGGAGACGCGCTGGCACTGCCCGCCCGAATACTCGTGCGGTCGCCGGACCGCCGCGGTCGCCGGGTCCAGGCCCACGGCCTCCAGCACCTCGTCCACGTCGCCGGCGCCCGCACCCCACACCCGCGGCCCCTCCGCGACGATGTCGCGGACGCGGCGGCGCGGGTTCAGCGACGAGATCGGATCCTGGAAGATCATCTGGAGCCGCCGCCGGGTCCGCCGCAGTGCCTCGCCGCGCAGCCCGGTCAGCTCGACGCCGTCCAGCCGTACCGACCCCGAGCGCGGCGGCGGGAGCTGGATGAGCGCCCGCGCGGTGCTCGACTTGCCGCAACCGGACTCGCCGACGATGCCCAGGGTCTCGCCCCTGGCCAGGTCGAAGCTCACCCCGGAGACCGCCCTGACAGTACGGCCCCGCCCGGCGGGGAACTCCACGACCAGGTCCTCCACCTGGAGCAGCACCTCGTCGCGGGGACGCAGGTGCGCGGTTCCGCTACCGGCCATGAGTGTCGGCTCCTTCGGCTCCGGCGGCTTCAGTGATGGTGATGGCTGTTTCCGTGACGGCCGAGCCGGTGACGGCTGCTTCGGTGACGGCCGAGCCGGTCGGGTACCAGCAGGCGTAGCGGTGGTCGGGGGTCTCGGCCAGCAGCGGTGGCGCCTCGGTGGCGCACCTGTCCCGGGCGTGGGCGCAGCGCGGGTGGAACGGGCAGCCGTCGAGGGTGGCGGCCAGGTCCGGCGGCCGGCCGGGGATGACGCGCAGCCGGTGGTGCGCGGGGTCGGTCAGGCGGGGCGCCGCCTGGAGCAGAGCCTCGGTGTACGGCATGCGGGTCCGTTCGAAGATCTGGTCCGCGGGCCCCTGCTCGACGACCTTGCCCGCGTACATCACGATGACATCGTCGGCCCACTCCCGCACCACCGCGAGGTCGTGGCTGACCAGCACGACGGCCATGTCGCGCTCCTCGCGCAGCCGGTGGATCAGCCGCAGCACCTGGTCCTGGATGGTGACGTCGAGCGCGGTCGTGGGCTCGTCGGCGAACAGCACGTCGGGCCCGCAGGACAGGGCCATGGCGATGGTGACGCGCTGGCGCATGCCGCCGGACAGCTGGTGCGGGTAGCGGTCGAGCAGGCGATCGGGGTCCGGGATGCCGACGGAGGCGAGCAGCCGGGCGGCCTCCTCGCGGGCCGCGCGCCGGCTCATGCCGAGGTGCACCCGCAGCGGCTCGGCCACCTGCGTGCCGATGGTGCGGACCGGGTTGAGCGCCGTCATCGGGTCCTGGAAGACGGTGCCCAGCCTGCGGCCGAGCACCTGGCGCAGCTCCTCGGGGGTGCGCGCGGTGAGGTCGTCGCCCTCCAGGAGGACGCGGCCACCCCGGGCGACGTCCGTGCCGGGCAGCAGGCCGAGGATGGAGCGGATCAGCATGGACTTGCCGGAGCCGGACTCGCCCACGATGGCCAGCGTGCGGCCGCGCCGCAGGGTGAAGGACACGCCGTCGACGGCCTTGACGGCGCCGCGTGGGGTGACGAAGTGCGTGCGCAGGTCGTCGACCTGCAGCAGGGCGTCGGCGACGGGCTGCGCGGGAGCACCGACCGGCAGCACCGCCGCCGCCTGCCGCACCGGCTCCAGCCCACTCTGCCGTACGTCGCTGAGCGCCCTGAGCCGGTCACCCACCAGGTTGAACGACAGGACAGTCAGGAACATGACCACCGAGGGTGCGAGCACGACGTGCGGCGCGTTCTCCAGCAGGGTGCGGCCCTCGTTGATGAGTCCGCCCCAGGTGGGGGTGGGCGCCTGGACCGACAGGCCGAGGAAGGCGAGGCTGCCCTCGGCGACCACGACCACGGCCATCCCGATGAAGGCGTACGACGCGGCCGGCACCGCGACGTTGGGCATGATCTCCCGCCAGAGGATCCGGCGGTCACGAACCCCCAGCACCCGCGCGGCCAGCACGAACTCGCGCTCGGCGAAGGTTAGGGTGGCCCCGCGGATCAGCCGTACCCACGCGGGCACGCCCAGCACGCCGAGCACGATGAGCACGTTGCGCAGGCTCGCCCCGGCGAAGGCCACCACGGCCAGCGCGAAGACCAGGGCGGGGAAGGCCAGCGCCACGTCGTTGACGGCCATGATGACGGCGTCGGCGGCTCGCTTGCGGTATCCGGCCAGGACGCCGAGCGGGGCGCCGACGGCCAGGCCGAGGACGACCGCGCCGATGCCCACGCCGAGGGAGACGCGGGCGCCGTACACGACCCTGCTGAGCACGTCGCGGCCGAGGCCGTCGGTGCCGAAGGGGTGCGCGAGGCTGGGGCCCGACTGCGGCGGGCCGGCCAGCGTCTCGTCGTAGCGGGGGAGCGGCAGCACGTCGGCCAGGACGGCGGCGGCCAGGACCAGCCCGATCCAGGCCGTCGCGATCCAGAACCCGGGACCGAAGCGCCTACGCACGCCGGATCCTCGGGTCCACCGCGGCGTAGACCACGTCCACCGCGAAGTTGACCAGCACATAACCGACCGAGATCAGCACCACGCCTCCCTGCACCGTCAGGTAGTCCCGGGAAAAGATGGAGTCGACGATGAGCCGCCCGATGCCGGGCAGGCCGAAGAGCGTCTCGATGATCACGGTGCCGCCGATGAGCGCGCCGAGATTGAGCCCGACGGCGGTGACCAGCGAGATCGCCGACGGGCGTAACGCGTGCCGCCACAGGATGCGGCGCGGCGACAGGCCGCGGGCCCTGGCCAGGGTGATGTAGTCCTCCTGCAGGGTCGCGATCAGGTCCGTGCGCAGCAGCCGCGCGTACACCGCGAGTTGCCCGCAGCCGAGCGTGACGGCGGGCAGCAGCACCGAGGTGATGTTCCATCCCAGATCCACCGAGATCGGCGTCCAGCCGGTGGCGGGCAGCACCTGCCAGGTGACGGCGAACAGTAGGATCAGCAGCACGCCGAGCACGAACACGGGGGTGGACAGCAGCGCGAAGCTCACCGCGGTGAGCACCTGGTCCAGCGCGCGGCCCGCATGGCGGGCGGCGGCCACGGCCACCGGGACGGCCAGGCCCAGCGCGACGATCTGCGCCGCGACCAGCAGCTCCAGCGTTACCGGCAGCCGTTCCAGGAGTTCGTCGGCGACCGGTACCCGGCTGATGTAGGAGGTGCCGAAGTCGCCGGTGACCAGGCCGCCGAGCCAGGAGGCGTAGCGCACCAGCAGGGGCTGGTCGAGGCCGAGTTCCCGGCTGACCTGCGCGCGTGCCTCCTCGGTCGCCGACAGGCCCAGGATCTGGGTCAGCGGATCGCCCGGCAGCAGCGCCAGCAGCGCGTAGGACAGGAACGTCACCACGAGCAGCACGATGACCAGCCGGCCGAGCCGGCGCACGAGGATCACCGTGGGCTGACCCAGAGGTGGGCGAACGGGTGGTAGGGGATGGGGGAGCCGGTCAGCGGCAGGCCCTTCTCCCCGTCGGGGAGCGTCCGCTCCTCGATGCCGTGCACGTTCGCCCTGGCGATGACGGCTCCGGTGCTGAGATGGTCGATGAACACGTACGGCACCTGCTCACGCAGCCGCTCCTGGACGGTGGCGTAGGCCTGCTTGCGGGCGCCCTCGTCGGGGTTGGTCCTGCCGATGTCGAAGGCCTTGCTGAGCCGCTCGTCCTTGAGGCGGGTGAAGTTGAGCGAGATCTCGCCGACCGGCTTGGCGTAGGCCTGGTGCATCCAGATGTACTCCTCGTCGGGGTCGGAGGAGGAGAACGCCGTCCACACCGTGGCGCCGTAGTTGCCGGTGACGGCGCGGTTGATCAGGTCGGCCTGGTCGGCCTGCTTGATCGACACCTCGATGCCGGCCTTGCGCCACATGTCCTGGGCCAGCTCGACGCCCTGCATGGTGTTGGGGTCCGGGGTGGAGATCACCTCGAACCTGACCGGTCCCTTCTCCGCCTCCACCTCCTTGACCAGTGCGGTGGCCTTGGCCAGGTCGTAGGCGGGGTAGTCGCCCGCGTCGGAGTACCACGCGGAGTCCTTGGACCAGGGGCCGTCGGCCTCCTCGGTCAGTCCGCCGCGCAGGGTCGAGATGACGGCCTGGCGATCGGTGGCGTGGGCCAGCGCTCGGCGCACCCGTACGTCGTCCAGCGGCGCGGTGGCGGTGTTGAGCATGAAGGCGTACTCGGCGATGGCCATGCCCTGGGCGCGGTGCACGCTGTAGGCGTCCTTGAGCGCGCCGTACTTGGTGATGTCCTCGTCGCGCGAGGTGCCCATGGCGTCGATGCCGCCGGCTTCGAGCGTCTGGGCGCGGGTCTGGCTGTCGGGCAGGATCCTGAACTCCACTTCGTCCAGGTACGGCAGGCCCTTGCGCCAGTAGCCGGGGTTCTTGGTCACGACCATCCGGCTGTCGGGAACGTACTCCTTGAAGATGAACGGCCCGGTGCCCACGGGCTTGAGGCTCGCCGTCTTGGGGTCACGCAGCGAGCTCGGCGGCACGATCATGCCGATCTGGGCGTCCAGGTAACTGGGGAAGGCCACCCAGGGCTGCTTGAGCTTGACCGTGACGGTCATGGGGTCGGTGAGTTCGATGGACTCGACGGGCAGGAGCACCGCGTTGTTGAGCGGTGAGGCCTTCTGCGCCTCCAGGTTGGCCTTGACGACGGCCCCGGTCAGGGCGATCCCGTCATGGAAGGTGATGCCTTCCCTGATCTTGATCGCCCACTCGTCATAGGTCTTGCTGGGGGTGAGCGACTCCGCCAGATACGGCTTCCAGTCGCCGTCGGCGTCGGTGCTCACCAGGGGTTCGATGATCGTGCCGACCATGCTGTAGCTCTGGGCCGCGAACTGGTCGGTGACCGGGTTCAGCCCGTTGGCGTCGGCGCTCAGTCCGTAGACCAGCCGTCCGCCCGGTGTCGGTGACGATGGGCTGGCAGGCGCGTCGCTCTCCTGAACGGCGGCGGGCCGTTGCCCGCTGCACGCGACAAGCAGCACTGTGGCCAGCGAAAGTGCCGCCACCCTCTTCCAGCAGCGTTCCATCCGTGCCTCCCGGTCAGCCCCCGGCGCAATTTCACCGATAGTACTATCGGTGAAAAATCGCACAAGAGCCCAATGGCGATCGTTATCGGGGACTTGGCCTGGCTAGAGTTATCGGTGAACGAGAGAAGGTGGCCTGTGACCAACACACCGCTCACCAGGAGCGAGGGCAAGGACCTCACCCGGCGCAGGCTGATCAGGGCCGCGCTGGAGATCCTCGACGCGGAGGGCGAGACACGCCTGACCACGGTCAACGTCGCCAAGGCCGCGGGCATCGCGCAGTCCAGCTTCTACGTCCACTTCAAGGACAAGCAGGACCTGCTGCGCGCCCTCGGCGACGAGGGGGGCGAGCGGCTGCGCAGGGCCATGCGCGAGGCGCGGCGGCAGGCGAGGGAGTCGCCCAGCGACACCGAACGGCACCGCGACACCTTCCGCATCCCGCTGGAGGCCATCTCCCGCCACCCCGAGCTGCTGCGCGCCATGCAACGGGCCCGGCACGATCCCGCCTCCCCGCTGCGTGAGTTCGCCCTGGAGACGGCGAGGGTCTACCGCGACCACCACGCGGCCGACCTGGCGGCTCTCGGCTACACGGCCGACAACGACCGTGACCGCCGCCGCCTGGAGATGATCGCCGAAGGGATCAACGCGGCCACCAACGCCCTGGCCATGGGGCACCTGGAGGGCCGCTACCCGGACATCGAGGAGGCCGTGGACGTCCTGGTCGCCCTGTCCAGGGGAGCTCTGCGCCTCCTCAAGTCCGCACAGACCGCCCCGGACCAACAGGCCTGACCGCCTTCCGCTCCGGAGTGACGCCGGGCTCAGTATTCGGCGAGGACGATCACCGAGTCCCGCTCTCCCAGGACGATCGGGTCCGTCTTGTTGGGGTTCAGGACGATGCCGTAGTGCGGCGGATCGTTGCGCGCGGTGGCGTCGCGATAGCCGATGGCCGTCTCGCCCTGGCGCCGCGCCGACTCTACGACCGTGGAGAACGACACCGGCGTGCCGGTCTTCACGTAGCCGGCGGCGGGGCGTGGGTAGATCTCCGAGCCGCGCGAGTCGAAGAGGTAGCCGAACACGTCCGCCAGGTGCTGGTTCTCGGCGAGCTGGGCCAGCAGCAGGCCGATGACGGTGTCGCTGATCACGATGTCGTCGGCCTCGGTGACCTCGGCCAGGGCGCGGTTGTTCTCGTCGTGCATCTCGCTGACGATCGAGTAGTGCTCGCCCAGCACGCGCTGCATGTCGCGTAACTGCAGCAGCGTCATGAGCGTGCGCGTGTCGGCGTGATGAGTCTCGAAGCGGTCGTCGGACAGCACGATGACGTGCTGGAAGAGGCCGACGCCGAGCGACTCCAGGGCGAACCTGTCGGTGGTGTCGCAGTCCTTGACGTTCACGACGAGGTTGCGCAGCCCGGCGAGGTCCGCCCCGGCCTTGGGGTGGTCGGTGGAGATCTCCAGGATCGAGCCGGGGGCGACATAGCCGTCGAGGTAGCGGACGATCTGCTCGGCCCGGCCGTTCCAGTTGAGCAACAGCGTGCGCTCCGGCTCGGTGGACGTCTTCCCGGCCACGACGATGGCGGGCTCGTCCAGGGACGGCTCGCCGGCCGCCAGGCGGACGTGCGAGTCGTCGTGCGCGATGACGATGACCTGGTCGTCGGCGTTGATGACGGTGTCCATGGCCGGGTTGAGCACGACGCCGGACGGCCGGCGCAGGCCGATCACGGAGGCGGTCTGGTACGCGTGCAGCGCATCCCCGTACGTGACTCCCACGAGTTTCTTCGGGGTGCGCAGGTAGATCTCGCCGCCGTCGAAGTTCAGTAGGTCCATGCAGACGACGGACATGCCCGACTGGCGGGAGGACTGCACGATGAGCCGCGAGGCGGTGTCGTCGGAGTCGACCAGGTGCACGTCCGGGCCGCCGGCCAGGCGGGCGGCGGCGGCGTTGCGGCTGGAGGTGAGGGCGGCCACCACGGGCGGGTGGACGCCGTCGCGTTTGGCCAGCGCGAGCAGGGTCTTGATGACGTGCGCGTCCGGGTCCTCGCCCTCGGGCGAGAGCACGACGACGGAGTGGGCCGCCGCCAGGTTCAGCAGCGCGAGGTCGTGCGGCTCGGTGGGCCGTCCGGTGCGGCAGACCAGCCGGGTCCTGCCGAGGTCGCCGACGTGCTCGCGGATGTCCTCCTCCATGGCCAGCTTGTCACGTTCGGCCAGGACCGCGATGACCGAGCCCTTCTGGCTGGCCTTCGCCTTGACCAGCTCGGCCACGATCGTGAACACCTGGTCGGACCAGCCGAGCACCACCGTGTGCCCGGACTCCACGATCCGCGACCGTCCCCTACGCAGGCGGTCCACCTTGTGCTTCAGGCCGTTCGCCAGCAGGCCGACGAGCATGCTCACGATGAAGAGCCCGCCCAGCGAGCCGGCGAACATCACGATCATGTACGCCACCGAACCCTTGTCGCTGGCCACCTTGCCCGGGGTGAGCGCGTGCATGAGCGCGATCCAGAGCACTTCCCCCGCGTGGGTCACGCCCTCGGGCTCGCCGGGCGCCAGCCACAGCGTGAGCGCCGTTACCACGACGATCAAACCCAGCGACGCCATCGCCAGCCAGCCGATCAGCGACGCGGTGCCCCTGGACATCGTGTTGTCGAACCAGTAACGCACCCGCTCGCCGAACGTGACCTTCGACACTTCCTCGATACCTCCGCGTAAGGAGTGATCTGACCCGACAGCACAACGCCTCGGGTGATCTTATGTCCGTCCGGCGACAGTTTTTCCCCATCGTTCAGCCGACGGACCACGGAGAATCCTGGAACTCAGGGAACGGTGATGGCACGCTTGAGGATTTTGCCGGTCGGGGTGACCGGCAGTTCGTCGGTGAAGGAGATGTGCCGGGGATACTTGTAGGCGGCCACCCGCTCCTTGACGAAGGCGCGCAGCTCGTCGGCCTCGACCGCCCCCCGCAGCGACACCACGGCGGCGATCTCCTCCCCGAGCTCTGGGTGGGGGACCCCGATGACCGCCGCCTGCCGCACGGCGGGATGCTCGTACAGCACCTCCTCCACCTCGCGCGGATAGACCGTGTACCCACCCCGGATGATCACGTCGCGGCGGCGGTCGACCAGGAAGAAGAAGCCGTCGCCGTCCACCCTGCCGAGGTCGCCGGTGTGGAACCAGCCGTCACGGATGGCCTCGGCGGTCGCGGCCGGGTTGTTCCAGTAGCCCTTCATCACGTTCGGTCCCCGGATGACGATCTCGCCGATCTCGCCGCACGGCACCTCGCTCCCGGCGTCGTCCACCACCCGCATCTCGATGCCCCTGACCGGCCAGCCGATCGAGCCCGCCCGGCGGCCGTGGCCGCTGCGGTTGGTGGCGGCCAGCGCCGAGGTCTCGCTCAGGCCGTACCCCTCCACGATCGGGCAGCCGAAGCGCACCTCGAAGGCCCGCAGCACGTCCAGCGGCAGCGGCGCGCCGCCGGAGACGCACACGCGCAGCAGCGACAGATCCGAGGCGCCCGGATGGTCCAGCAGCGAGATGTACATGGTCGGCACGCCCTGGAAGACCGTGACCCCGTCGCGCCGCATGACCTCCAGCGCCCGGCAGGCGTCGAAGCGGCGCATCAGGGTGAGCCGCGCGCCCGCGTGCACGGTGGCGTTGAGCGAGCAGGTCTGCCCGAAGGAGTGGTAGAGCGGCAGCGCGCCGAGGACCACGTCGTCCACGCCGAGCGCGTGCATGCGGGCCACGGTCGCGGCGTTGCCGCCGAGGTTGCCGTGGGTCAGCTCGATGCCCTTGGCCCGGCCGGTCGTGCCGGCGGTGTAGTGGATGACCGCAGTGTCGCCGTCGGCCCTGGGGGTGATCCCGTCCTCGGCGGGCAGACCGCGCAGCAGCCGGCGGAACTCGTCGGGGACCACGAAGAAGCAGTCGGTACGGGTGCCGGCCGTCCCCGCCTCGGCGACCTCCGCGAAGGCGTGCCAGGCGATCAGCAGCCTGGCCCCGCAATCCCCGACGTACGAGGCGATCTCGCGCTTCCTCAGCAGCGGATCGATCGGCACCACCACGGCCCCGATCCGCAGCACCCCGTAGTAGACGGCGGCGAACTCGGGGACGTTCGGCAGCATGACCGCCACCCGGTCGCCGATGCCGATGCCACGCCGGATCAGGAGCGTCGCCACTCGTGCCGCCATCAGCTCCAGCGCGTTGTAGGTGAGCACCGATTCGTCCAGCGTGATGACCGCCCGTTCGCCGAGTCGCTCGGCGGAGGAGTGGAGCCGGTCGGCGAGGTTCATGGCAATGACCGTACGTCCGGCATCCCCGGTCCTCATTGGTCACGGTGGCCAGTCTTTTCCGCTGCTCATTGTGCCGGGAGGCAGGGAGTCCTGCAGCGCGATGGCCACGAGCAGCTCGACGAGGTCGTTGATCCGGCGCAGGCTGCGCCCGGTGCGCTCCTGGATGCGGCGCAGCCGGTACTGGGCCGTGTTGGGATGGATCTGCAGCCGCTCGGCGGCGGTGCGCAGGTTCAGGTCGGCGGCGGCGAAGGCGCGGATGGTGGCGGTGAGCACGCCGCCGCGCGCCCGGTCCTCGTCCAGCAGCGCGGTGATCCGGGGATCGACCAGGTGGCGGGCGGTGTCGTCGGCGCGCAGCGCCAGATACTGGAAAGGCGTGATCCTGGGCAGCGCGGCCACGCCGCCGTCCTCCGGCAGGAAGTCCAGCACCGCGCGGGCCTCCTGGTAGGCCTGCGGGATCAGGGCGAGATCCGCGCTGACCGTGCTGATGCCCATGGCCAGCACGATCCCCTCGGCCAGCAGGGTCTCGCGCAGCGCCTGCAGCCGGTCGCACAGCTCGCCGGGGTCGCCGCCCTGGCCGAGGACGGGAACGGCGACGATCTCCGACTGCCGCACCACCGACAGCGTCCGCGCGCCGTGACCGCCGGTCCTGGCGATCGCCGCGCAGGCCGCGTGCCGGGCGTCGGCTCCCCGGTCGGGCCCCCTGGGCACCGCGCCGCGCAGCCCGAGCACGACCGCGACGACCACGAGCACCGAGCTGCGTGAGTCCGGCGCGAGCCCGTGCGCCTGTGCGGCGGCGAGCTGCGGCCCGCGCGTCGGCAGCGCTCCGGCCAGCAACGTCTCCAGCAGGTCCCGGCTCTCCCGCACGGCCTCGGCGGCCGCGTACTGCTGGAATTCCATGTACGCGTTCGCGGCGTGCGTGCTGGCGAAGTCGCAGTAGCGCATCAGCGGCGCGGCCAGCGAGAGCGCGGCCTCGTGCCCGGCGGACGAGTGGCCGGCCCGGATGAGCACCGACTCCCAGAAGACCTGCTGGCCGACACGGAAGGCGTTGATGTAGTCGGCCAGGGCCAGCCCGGCGCGGGCCCGGCGCATGGCCGCCCGGCGGGTGAAGGCGATGTCGTCCAGCGTCACCGTCCGCTCTTCGAGCAGCACGGCGAGCTTGCTGCGGTAGTGGCGGGCCACCTGGTCGCGCACGTCGGTCAGGAACGCCTCCTCCTGGGCGGCGTAGGCGGGGATCTCGGCTCGCATCGTGGCCACCGCCGTGGCCGCCAGGGCGTCGAGGTCCGCGAGCAACTCGGAGAGGATCCGCGCGCGTTCAGCACGCACCGGCTCCGCACCAGTGAACGTTTCCATGCTGAAACCACGGGACATGTCCGGGATGATCCCCGCCGGTAGCGGACAGGTCAACGGCTTGTAACCGGTCCGAGACAGATGCTGTGCTCGGCGGACAACCTTCGTGTCACATGTTGGGTGACCGTACCCAATGCGGCCGGTGACGGCCGGATCCTACGCTGACCCCAACTTCAGAACATTCTTCCGCTCGCAGCGCCCCAGGAGGCCGGATGCTGGAAGTACACGATCTCACCGTCCGTTTCGGAGGCATCACCGCGCTCGACGGCGTCGGGTTCTCCGTGGCGCGCGGCGAGATGGTGGGGCTCATCGGACCGAACGGCGCCGGCAAGACCACCCTGTTCAACTGCCTGACCCGGCGCTACACCGCCGACGAGGGAACCGTCCGGTACGAGGGCGAGAACCTGCTGGCCGTCGCGCCTCACGCCATCGCGGCGCTCGGCATCGCCAGGACCTTCCAGAACCTCGGCCTGTTCCCGCGCATCTCCGTACGTGACAACGTGCTGGTCGGCGCGCACCACCGCGGCCGGTCCGGGTTCCTCACCGCGGCGCTGCGCCTGCCGGGCGTCGGCCGGGAGGAGCGGAAGCTGCGCGCCGAGGCGGACGCCATGCTCGCCCGCCTGTCGCTGACCGAGGTCGCCGGCCACCCGGCCGCCGGGCTGCCGTTCGGCACGCTCAAACGGGTGGAGCTGGCCAGGGCGCTGATCGGGCGGCCCCGGCTGCTGCTGCTCGACGAGCCGGTCAACGGGCTCAACTCCGCCGAGGTGGCGGAGTTCGCCGGGACGCTGCGCGCCCTGCGCGACGAGCTCGACCTGACCGTGGTCGTGGTCGAGCACCACATGGGCTTCGTCATGAGCACCTGCGAGCGGATCGTCTGCCTGGACTTCGGCAAGAAGATCGCCGAAGGGCCCCCCGCCGAGGTCCAGCGCGATCCCGGCGTCATCGAGGCCTACCTGGGGACGGCGGTATGAACGAGCTGGTGGTGTCGGACCTGCACGCCGGATACGGGGGCGCGCAGGTCCTGCACGGGGTGAGCTTCACGGTCGGCGAGGGCGAGATCGGCGCCATCCTCGGCCCGAACGGGGCGGGCAAGACGACCCTGCTGCGCGCGTTGTCCGGCATGGTGAAGGGGCGCGGCAGCGTCCGGCTCGACGGCGTCGAGCTGCTCGGCAGCTCGCCGGACACGCTGGCCAGGCAGGGCGTGGCGCACGTCCCCGAGGGGCGGGGCACGTTCATGCCGTTGACCGTCGAGGAGAACCTGCGCCTAGGGGCGTATGTACGGCGCGCCGGCGTGGAGGCCGACCTGGACCGGATCTACGGCTACTTCCCCGCCCTGAAACCCCGGCTCAAGCAGGCGGCGGGCAGCCTCAGCGGCGGCGAGCAGCAGATGCTCGCCCTCGGCCGGGCGCTCATGCTGCGGCCCCGGCTGCTCCTGCTCGACGAGCCGTCGCTCGGCCTGGCCCCGCTGGTCACCCGGGAGCTGTTCCGCATCGTGCGGGCCATCAACGAACAGGAGCGCACCACCGTGGTCGTCGTCGAGCAGAACGCTCATCTCGCCCTCGGCATCGCCCAGCAGGCGCATGTCCTGGAAACCGGCAGGATCGTGCTGTCGGGCACCGCGGCGCAGATCAGGGCGGACGAGCAGGTCGCCCAGTCCTATCTCGGATACCGGGTTTAGGCATGGCCGGATTCCTGCAGCAGATCGTCGTCGGGCTCGGCGCGGGCGCGATCTACGCCAGCCTCGCCCTGGCCCTCGTGCTGATCTACCAGTTCACCGGGATCGTCAACTTCGCCCAGGGCGAGCTGGCCATGTTCTCCGCCTACGTCGCCTGGCAGTTCACGGCCGTCGGGGTGCCGTTCTGGCTGGCGCTGGTGCTGGCGCTGGCGGTGTCGTTCGCCGGCGGGATGCTCATCGAACGCGTGATCATCCGTCCGGTGGAGGGCGCCCCCGAGCTGACCGTGGTGATCGTCACCGTGGGGCTGTTCATCTTCGTCAACGCCGCGGCGGGGTGGATCTGGTCGTTCCTCATCAAGGACTTCCCCAACCCGTTCCCGAGCGGCGCGATCGAGGCGGGCGGGCTGACCATCGGCTTCTCCACGCTCGGCGTGTTCGTGGTCGTGGGGGTGGTGATGGGGCTGCTGTACCTGCTCTTCCAGCACACCAAGATCGGCCTCGGGATGCGGGCGGTGTCGGCCAACCCCGACTCGGCCCGGCTCGTCGGCATCAGGGTCGGCTGGACGCTGGCGCTCGGCTGGGGGCTGGCCGCCACGGTCGGCGCGGTCTCCGGGGTGCTGGTGGCCCCGCTGCTGTTCCTGGAGCCGAACATGATGGGCGGCGTCCTGATCTACGCCTTCGCCGCGGCCACGCTCGGCGGCTTCGACAGCCCGATCGGGGCGGTGGCGGGCGGCCTGATCGTCGGCGTCGCGGAGACCCTGGCCGGGGCGTACGTGAGCGCCATCGGGCCCGACCTCAAGGTGGGGGTGCCGTTGATCATCATCCTCGGCGTCCTGCTGCTGCGGCCCCAGGGCCTGTTCGGGCGAGCGGTGGTGGAGCGGGCATGAACGAATCGACAGCGAGCGACGCGGCGGCGGGCGGTTCGCCGGCGGATGGCCCGGCGGCGGGCGGGAGCGTCGTGACGCGGGCTCGGGCGTGGGCGGGGGCTCGGGCGGGGGCTCGGGCGAGCGCGGCGCGCTGGCGCTGGGCGGTCGCGGGGCTGCTGCTGGCGGCGGCGCTGTACGCGCCCTTCCAGCTCGTCCCGTTCCACGTCTTCCAGCTCACCATGGTGCTGGTCTACGCGGTGGCACTGCTCGGGCTGAACGTGCTGGTCGGGCACGCCGGGCAGATCTCCCTCGGGCACGGCGCGTTCTTCGCCGTCGGGGCCTACGCCGCCGCCATCCTGCTGGCCAGGTGGGACGTGCCCCACCTGGTGACACTGCCGATCGCGGCCGGGGTGGCGTTCCTGCTCGGGCTGGCGCTCGGCCTGCCCGCGATGCGGTTGCGCGGGCTCTATCTGGCCCTCGTCACCCTGGCCATCGCGATCTTCCTGGTGCCGCTGCTCAAGCGGTTCGAGGAGGTGACCGGCGGGTCCATGGGGCTGACGCTCCCCAAGCCGGCGCCACCGGCCTGGACCGGCCTGGCCGAGGACCAGTGGCTGTACTTCCTGGCCCTGGCCGTGGCCCTGATCGCGTTCGGCCTGGCGGCCGGGCTGCTGCGGTCGCGGGTGGGGCGCGCCCTGCACGCCATCCGCGACAACGAGGCCGCGGCCGAGGTCATGGGCGTGCGGCTGTCGTACTACAAGACGCTCGCCTTCGCCTGGAGCGCGATGTTCGCCGGGGCGGCGGGCTGCGTCTACACCTGGGTGATCGGGTTCGTCTCACCGGACTCGTTCGTGGTCACCCTCTCGATCACCCTGCTGGCCGGCATCGTGGTCGGCGGTCTCGGGTCGCAGTCCGGCCCACTGTTCGGCGCGCTGTTCGTGATGTTCGTGCCGAGCATCTCCCAGGACATCAACAAGGCCGCGCCCGGCGTCATCTTCGGCCTGCTGATCATCGCGGTGATGTACGTCGCTCCGACCGGTCTTGCCGGGCTGGCAGGGCGCGCGGCTGGTTCGCTCAAGAAGACCCTCCGGAAGGGGTAAAAGGGATGCGTTTATCTGCGATCGGCCGTACGGCCGTGACGGCGACCCTGCTGATCGCCGCGGCGGCCTGCGGGGGGCGGGAGAGCGGCGGCGGCACACAGTCCACGGCGGCCGCGGGCGAGTGCCAGGGGCAGCAGACCACCGGCATCACGGACACGAGCATCAAGCTCGGCGGCATCTATCCGCTGTCGGGGCCCGCGTCCGCGTACGGCGACATACCCAAGGGCATCAAGGCCTACTTCGACTACGTCAACGCCGAGCAGAACGGCATCGACGGGCGCAAGGTCGAGTTCGTCGTCCGTGACGACGGCTACCAGCCGCCCAAGGCGGTCGAGGAGGCGCGCAGGCTGGTCGAGCAGGAGCAGGTGTTCGCGCTCTTCCAGACGCTGGGCACGCCGTCGACCACGGCGACCTGGGACTACGCCAACCAGCGGAAGGTGCCGCAGATCTTCGTCGCCACCGGCGCCTCCAAGTGGGGCCTGGACGCGGCGCACCCGTGGACCATCGGCTGGCAGCCCAACTACATCTCCGAGGCCCGCGTCTACGCGCAGTACCTCAAGACGGAGAAGCCCACGGCCAAGGTCGCCGTCCTCTACCAGAACGACGACTTCGGCAAGGACCTCCTCGGCGGCTTCAAGAACGCCATCGCGGGCACCGAGATCACCATCGCCGCCGAGCAGAGCTACGAGGTCTCCGACCCCAGCGTGGACCCGCAGATGCGCAACCTGGCCGGGTCGAAGGCCGATGTGTTCCTCAACATCACCACGCCGAAGTTCGGCTCGCAGGCGCTGGCCGCCGACGCCAAGAACACGAAGTGGAACCCGCTGCACATCGTCAACAACGTCGCCGCCTCCGTCACCGTGCTCAAGCCGGTCGGGTTCGAGAACGTGCAGGGTGTCGTCTCCTCCTCCTACTACAAGGACCCGCTCGACCCCGCCTGGGAGAACGACGCGGAGATGAAGCTCTACAAGCAGAAGATGCAGCAGTACGCGCCCGGCGCCGACCCCGACATCCCCTATCACACCTTCGGCTGGGCGGTGGCGAGCAGCTTCCACAAGGCGATGGCCGCGGCCAAGTGCCCGACCCGCGAGGGGCTGCGCGACTCGGTGCGTGACCTGAAGGGCGTCAAGGTGGACATGCTGCTGCCGGGCGTGCTGCTGGACACCGCGCAGGGTGACGGCTTCCCGATCGAGTCGATGCAGCTGATGGAGTTCAAGGGCGAGCGGTGGGAGGTCTTCGGCGAGGTGATCGACACCCGCAAGGAGTTCGGCCCGCTCACCGGCTGACCGGGCGCGTCAGCCCCCCACGAGCCCGCTACGAGCCCGCTATGAGCCCGCCGCGGGCTCGTAGCGGGTGAGCACGGCCTGGGAGTCGAGGCGGTGGGTGTCGGTGAGGCGCAGGGCGAGGCGGTCCTGCGGGTGCGGGAACAGCTGCCTGCCGCCGCCGAGCACGACCGGGTGCACCACGATGTGCCACTCGTCCACCAGGCCGAGCCGGGTGAGCGAGGACATCAGCTTCGAGCCGCCGGTGAGCAGGATGTCCTTGCCCGGCCGCTCCTTGAGCGCGGTGATCTCTTCGGCCACGTTCTCGCGGATCAGCTGGGCGTCCCACTCGACCTTCTCCAGGGTGCTGGACACGACGACCTTCGGGGTCGCCCGCCAGATGGGCGCGAACTTGAGGTCGTGCGGGTCCTGGGAGATCGACTCGGCGTCCGGCCAGTAGGCGGACATCACCTCCCAGACCGTGCGGCCGTAGAGGAAGGTGTCGGTCCTGTCGACGAGCGTGTGGGAGTAGGCCGACAGCTCGGGGCCCATGCTCGCCCAGTCGAACTCGCCCTGCGGGCCCTCGATGTAGCCGTCGACCGAGGCGTGGACGTAGTGAATGATCTTACGCATGGCGTGCTCCTGATGGGTGTTCCGTTGCCTTTCGCGAGTGGGTCGGAGCCGCCGGCGCGTTCTCTACACGTACGCGGAAGATTTTCGGGAAAGCGGTGAGCGGTCCCCGTGGGGACCGCTCACCAGGGCTGTCAGCTGCGGGCGCCGGCCGGGGCGCCCTTGCGGGCGGGGGCGGCGTCGGCCCGGTCGGGGATGGCCCGGAGGTTGAAGGCGTACCTGGCCGTGGAGTCGGCGATGGCGTCGGAGTTCACGTCCAGCGCGGTCGCGTTCACGTTCGTGATCGTGTCGCACGCCTGGTGGTAGCAGGCGTCGTAGGCCGCGCCCGCCGTGCCGCCGAACAGCGCGGCCTCCTCCGCCGTCTTGACACCCTCGGCGCCGGTGAAGATGCCGCCCGACGGGATGCCGATGGCGATGAACGGCCCGTAGTCGGAGCGGCCGTCGAAGTCGGTGCCGATGGTCGGCAGGTCACGCTTGCCGAAGAACGCCGCCAGCTGCTGCTCGATCTGCGCCGATCCGGGCGGGCCGGCGGCTGCGCCGGTGGCGTCGGAGTCGTCGCCGTCGTAGAGCATGTAGGCGTAGTTGGGCGAGGCGACCATGTCGAAGTTCAGATAGAGCCTGATGCGGTCGCGCTCGGCCTGGCTGAGCTTCTCCACATACTGGTCGGAGCCCAGCAGGCCGATCTCCTCGGCGGCCCAGAAGGCGAAGCGGACCTTGTTCTTCACCGGGAAGTGCTTCAGCTGCAGGGCGGTCTCCAGGATGGCGGCGCTGCCCGAGGCGTTGTCGTTGATGCCGGGACCGGCGGGGACGCTGTCGAGGTGCGCGCCGACCATGACGACGTTGCGCGGGTCACCGGAGCGGGTCTCGGCGATCACGTTGTCGTCGGTGCCGAGCACCAGGGCCGAGTCGACCTTGAGCCGGACGGACGTGCCCGGCGTGGCGGCGAGCTCGTTGCCGACGAAGAAGTCGGCGTAGACCATCGGGATCGCGGCCCGCCATTCGCCGATGTCCAGCGGGTTGGCCTCGGTCCGGTCCGGCTGGCCCTCGTTGAAGACGATGATCCCGCCGGCGCCGGCGATCCCGGCGTTGCGCACCTTGTTGGCGAAGGGACAGGTGCCGCGCTGGATGAGCGCGATGTTGCCCGCCTGGAAGCCCTCGAAGTCGGACTGCTCGCAGCCGCTGGTGGAGGAGGAGACGGGAGTGGGAGGCAGGGTCAGGTCGACGCCCTGGACCGGCGCGGTCACGTCGCCCGCCGGGGAGGGCTGGAAGGTGTAGAAGTCCTGGTTCGGGACGTACGTCTTGGCGCCCGCGGTCAGGGTGGGCGGGGTGTTCTCGCTCCAGCTCTCCACGAAGTTGATCGGCTGGAGGGTTACTTTGTACCCGGCTTTGCGCAGCTTGCCGGCCACGTAGTCACGGGAGGCCTCGTAGCCGGGCGTGCCGGCCGCGCGGTTGCCCCCGTTGGCCGTGGCGATGGCCTGGAAGGCCTCCAGGTGCTTGCTGACATTCGTGCCCTTGACCTTCTTCACGAGCAGTTTGGCGGCTGCTTCGTCGACGATTCCGGCGTTGGCCGGAGGCGTGAAAGCGAAGGGGAGGGCGAGCGCCGTGACCAGTGCGACGGTACGTATGGCGCTTTTTCCGAAACGAAGGTTCATTTCGCACTTCCCGTGGGACAGCTTGAAGCGGTCATGCGCCTGGATGCGCGGTGCCACCTCGACGGATGGCTTGAAAAGGACCTACACGGCATTTATTCCCCCGAATGCGTGCCTAAGGGAAGCTAATACCGACAGGTACCCGTGAAAAGACCCACTCAGCCCATGGTGTGTGCCAGATTTGGGACAATCTCGCAGTTGACCTTTCATGATATTCGCGATAAATGTTTATAAACGCCGCTAAAGCGGACCGCGCCGCCAGGGCCCCCGGATGGCGTATGTGCGCCCCGGCGGATCCAGCGAGGCCGTGCTGCCGAGCTGGTTGACGAACAGGACCGAGCCGTCCGGGCTGAAGCAGGCCCCCGCGAACTCGCTGTCGTCGGCGACGTTCACCGCGAACTCGAACGGCCGGCCACCGCGCGGGTCCAGGCCGATCAGCCGGTTGACGTTGGCCAGGCCCGGAGCCAGCGGATGCGGGTCGGCGTCGGCCGAGGAGGCGTCGTCCTCGCACAGCACGATGCCGCCGCGCGGGGTGAAGGTGAGGTTGTCGGGCGAGTCGAGCTCCTTGCGCCCCGGAGACTCGTACACCAGCACCAGCGTGCCGCCGTTGTTCCGACTGGGCAGATACTGCCAGACCTGGCCGTATCCCTCCACGTAGCCGTCAGCGCCCGGCGCGTCGCCGCTCTTGACGTCACCGCCGCTGGTGGAGTTGAAGAACACCGCGCCGTCGCCCCACCAGCAGCCCTCCAGCCGGTTGAACTTGGCGCCGCCCTTGGCGAGCCCCTGCTGGGTGCACGTCGGGGCGCCGCCCTCCAGGTCCGGGTCCGGGTCGTCGATCCGCACCCACTCGACCGGCAGCCGGGCCCCCATCCGCTGGCCCTCGCGGCAGTCGTAGCCGTCCACATCCCTGATCTTGAGCATCTCCAGCACGCCCCCGGCCGACAGCTGCCGGGGGTCGTGCGGGCGGAACCGGTAGAACCCGTCGGGCTTGCCCGAGTCGTCCTCGGTCTCGTACACGTACCCGGTGCGCGGATCGACGGCGACGGCCTCGTGGGAGAAGCGGCCCATCGCGGTGAGCGGCATCGAGGCGGCCGGCCTGCCCGGCACCGGGCCGCGCAGCGGCACCTCGAAGATGTAGCCGTGCTTGCGCTGCCAGCCGTCCGCCGGGCCGGCGGTCGTCTCCTCGCAGGTCAGCCAGCCGCGCTGGTGCAGCATCCGGCCGCCGGCGCAGTTGATGATCGTGCCGTTGAGGCTGACGAAGTGCCGCAGCACCTCGCCGTCGCGCAGGTCCACCTCCAGGGTGGTGGTGCCGCCGACGCCCAGCTCGTCGTACCTCTCAGAGCCCGGTACGTGCACGCGCCCCTCGGCGGTCCCCGGCGGCGTGCGGACCTCGTGGTTGCGGATGAGCCGCACGGTGTGGCGGTGGGTGCCGGGGAAGGCGGCCATGCCGTCGTGCGCGATCGGCGTCGGCACGCCGTCGGACATCGGGGTGCCGGTGCGGCCGAGCACGACGTAGGAGAAGCCGGCGGGCAGGGCGAGCAGTTCCTCCCCGGTGTTCCCGGCCGGTTCGCGGTGCAGCGGGCCGTAGCCGGCTCCTCCGGGCTCCCGGCCCGCTTGCGCCCAGGCGGCGTGGGCGGACAGGGTCTCGATGGCGACGCCGCTGGCCAGCGCGCCACCGGCGGTGGCAAGGAAGGATCGGCGATCGAGCGCACTCATGGGGTCCCCTCACGGTCGCGGATCACCACACGGTAAACGCACAATGCGCCGTCAAATAGACCCAATCGGGCGTGGTCCACCGCATAACCTGAAGGTCCGAGCGAAGGGGCCACGGGTGCTGCAGGGGTTCGTGCGGATGGCGTTGGCCGTCACGGTGGTGGTGCTGGCCGTCATGCCGGACACCGTGGTCACCGCCATCGCCAGGTCCTTCGGCGCCGCCGAGGCGTGCCCGCCGAGGGACACCCGGGTCACCACCCCCTACCCGATCACCGGCTACTGGGTCATCCCGCGCCCGGACCGGTGCGTGACCCAGCGGCTGGTGGAGGCGGTCCACGGCGTGGGCGGCGACACGCTCGTCACCTTCGGCGCGCGGATCCTGCCCGCCGAGGTGGACGGTGCGGGACGGGTGACCGGCGACCTCGCCGGCGACTTCGCCGGCTGCGTCGAGAACGGCAAGCCCTGCTACCGGGCCGCGCTGGAGGCGGCGCCCGGCCGGACCGTCCGCCAGGTGTACACCTACGTGACGACCGAGCGGTTCGGCGACGCGGTGCTGCGCTGCCCCGGGCTCGACCGGCGGATCGAGAGCGGCGGGCGCACCTACTACCGCCTGATGCTGGGCGGCTCCTGCGACTCCGGCGGCCACGACCTCCTGCTGATCGCGACCGACGGCGACGGGGTGGGCAACCTGCTCGCCGAGGCCGCGGCGTACGGCATGCGGGTCTTCCCCGGGCTGCCCGTGCCGCCCAAGGACGCCGCCAAGCCGTGGCTGCCCGACCTGTCGCACCTGCCCGCGCTGAACGAGCTCACCGCCCGCGTCCTGACCGACTACCGGCAGCGTTACGGGTCCTCGCCCGCGCTCGGCGGCGTCTACCAGTCTTTCGAGCTCGCCATGCGGGACCGGGCGGACGACGACCCCATCATCGCCCTGTACGCCGCGCAGCACGAGGTGGTGGCCGCCACCATGCCCGGCACGAAGATCATGGTCAGCCCCTTCTGGGACGCGCGCAGGGGCCGCGGCTTCCCGGTCGAGCAGGTGGGCAAGGGCTTCGCCGACATCGCCGCCACCCGGGCGGGCGCGCCGATGGCCATCGCCGTCCAGGACGGGCGCGGTGTGGGCAAGGTGCCCGTCTACGGCGCGGACGAGGTGGACGCCCCTGTCGGGCCACGGCTGGCGCCGATGGTGGGCGAGGTCACCCATCGGCAGGCCTACTACGGCTCCACCCGCGACTACGTGGCCGAGGCCGCGCGGCAGGTGGAGCCGGGGGTCGAGCTGTGGGTGAACGTCGAGGTCTTCGAGCCCACCCAGGTGGCGGGCGAATGCGGCAGGGCCAACCCGTTCCCGCTGCGTGGCCGCGCCGCCAAACCCCGGGTGGACGAGCAGGTCGCCGCGGTGGGCAGGAACGCCACGAAGATCATCGCGTACGGGTGGGACCCGTTCCTGACGTGCCGGTCCGACCTGGCCACGCCCTCGCTGAGCGACGATCTCGCGGCGGGCCGGCAGCAGCCCATCGTCGCCGGCGCGCGGTGGACGGACTCCGGCGTCACGGTCGAGGGCTACCACCTGGGCGGCGGCGAGCTGCGGTTCACCTACCGGCAGCGCGGCGGCGGCACGAGGACCGTGACGGCCGCACCACAGCGGCACACGGCGGTGACCGGCGCGGTGCCCGCCGGCCTGGAGACGGCCTGGGCGCCCTTCGCGGCGCCCGACCTCGACCCGGAACGGCCCTGGATCTCGATCACCGCCCAGAACGCCACCGGCGCCTACGCCTTCGACGGCGGCGGACCGCCTGCGGGCGGGCGCGCCGGGTCCTGATCGGCCTGCTGCATGTGCTCCGCGGGAACCCTGCGGAACCCTGCCGTACGTGCTCCGCAGGGTTCCGCCCTGCGGGAGGCCACAGCCGTCCAAGGCGGCAGTCCATGGGTCAAAATGGCGCACTTGGCTATTTATCCGATAAGAGTGACATGTGAGACATGAGATGAAGAAGTGCGGCATGTCTTCTGATCATGAAGGTGCCCGGGTGCGGCACGGGTGAGCGGGCGGGGGATCGCGGGCCGGGTGGTCTCGCCGGTCCTGGTCGGTCGCGACAGGGAGCTGGGCCGGCTGGCCGCCGCGCTGACCATGCCGCCGTCGGTGCTCGTCGTCGAGGGTGAGGCCGGTATCGGCAAGTCCCGTCTGGTCACCGAGCTGCTGGCACGGCCGGAGGCCGCCGGGAGGCGGATCCTGAGCGGTGGGTGCGGCCAGATCAGGGAGCCCTTCCCGCTGGGCCCGGTCGTCGAGGCGCTGCGGTCCACGGGCGGCGAGCTGGCGGGCGCGGCGCTGTCGCCGGTGGCCGGAGCGCTGCGTGGCCTGTTCCCCGAGCTGGCGCACGTGCTGCCGAGGCCGCCCGAGCCGCTCGACGACCGGGCGGCCGAGCGGCACCGGCTGTTCCGCGGCCTGGGCGAGGTGCTGACCGCGCTCGGCCCGGCGGTGCTCGTGGTGGAGGACCTGCACTGGGCCGACGAGCAGACGGTCGAGTTCCTGTCGTACCTGCTGGGGAACCAGCCGGGCTCGCTGTCGATCGTGGTGACGTACCGGGGCGAGGAGGTGTCGGCGGGCGTGCGCGCGCTGACCGCGCGCCCCCGTGACGTGCTCACCCACGAGCACGTGGTGCTCGCACCGCTGGACGAGGGGCAGACGCGCGCGCTCGCGGCGGCGATCCTGGGCAGCGAGGAGGTCTCCGCGGAGTTCGCGGCGCACCTGTGCGGGCGGGCCTCGGGGCTGCCGCTGGCGATCCAGGAGCTGCTGGCCCTGTTGCGGACGCGCGGGGCGCTGATCCCGTGGGCCGGTGGATGGGCGCGCCGGACGCTGGACGCGCTCGACGTGCCGAGCGGCGTGCGCTCCTCGGTACGGGAACGGGTCGGCCGGCTCTCGCCGGCGGCGCGGACGGTGACCGAGGCGGCGGCCGTGCTCCAACTGGCCTCACCCCTGACGGTGCTGATCGGCGTGACCGGCCTGCCCCCGGCGGCCGTGGCCGACGGGGTGGACGAGGCGCTGGACGCCGGCCTGTTCGCCGAGCGGGAGGGCACGGTGGGATTCCGGCACGTGCTGGCCTCCCAGGCGGTGTACGAGGGCATCCCGCTGGGCCGCAGGCAGACGCTGCACGCCGCCGCCGCGGACGCCGTACAAGGGCTGGCTCCCGTGCCGCTCGGGCAGGTGGCGCACCATCTGCGGCAGGCGGGCCGGGACGACGACTGGGTGACGGCCGCGCGGCGAGCCGCGGACCAGGCGGTGGACCTCGGCGACGACGCCGAGGCGGCCCGTCTCCTGGAGGACGTGCTGCGACGCGCGCGGCTGCCGGAGCCGGTCCAGGCCGAGCTGACGGTACGGCTCGGGTGGATCGCCACCGAGGTGCTGCACGTCCCCGACGTCTGCGATCTGTTCGCCACGGCGCTGCAGGGCGAGCCACCCCGGGCCGTCCGCGGCGAGCTGCGGCTGCTGCTGGCCCTGCACCTGAATCTCGCGCGGTCGGATCCGGCGCGGGAGCGGCGGGAGATGGCCGCTGCCGTCGACGACCTGGGCGATCGTCCGGAGCTGGCGGCGTGGGCGATGATGGCCCTCGGCCTGCCGACAGCGCCGGGAACCTCGCTGGACGAGCACGTCGAGTGGCTGGACCGGGCGCTGGAGACGGTGCCCGCGATCGATGACCCGACCATGCGCCTCTATCTCCTGGGCAAGATCGTGATGGCGCTGGTGCTGATCGGCGACCCTCGCTGGCGCGAACTGGCCGCGGGGATGGAGAAGGACGTCGCCGGGTTGCCCGCCCACCGCCGCATCGTCAACGTGCCCTTCTCGATCGGGGCGGGGGCGGTGCTGACCGGGCACCACCACCTGGCCCGGCGGCTGCTCACGATGGCCCTGGAGCGTAGCGCGGAGATCGACGCCACCGGACCCATCGCCGTGCGCTGCAGAGCGTCCCTCCTCCAGGTCGCCTATCTCAGTGGCGCCTGGGAGGGGCTGGCCAGGGAGCTCAGGGAGCTTGGCGCGGAGCTCAGCGAGCGGCCCGAACGTGACTCCCTGGCGCTGACGACCGCCGGGTTGCTGCTGGCGGAGGGCGATCTCGACACGGCGCGGAGCCGCTTCCTGGACCAGATGCGGATCGGCCTGACGACGGACACGGCGGACCTGCCCTTCCCCGCGACCGCGCTGCTGCGGCTGGGGATCGCTCGCGGCACCGCGGCGGCCGCGCTCGCCGAGACGGCGGAGGCCGTCGCGGCCTGGGAGGCGCACGGGCTGTGGCCCCTCGGCGTGCGTGCCCTGCCGGCGCTGACGGAGGCGCTGCTGGCCGCCGGGCGGCAGGAGGAGGCAGCCGGAGCCGTGGAGCGGTACGAGTCAGGGCTGCGCGGGCTGGACGCGCCGCTGGCCGTACCGGCCCTGGAGCACGCGCGCGGGCATCTGGCGGCGAGCGCCGGGCGGTGGCCGGAGGCCGTGGCGCACTTCACCGCCGCCGCGGCGGGCTACGAGCTGCTTCCCGCCGCCTACGAGGCCGCGCAGGCGAGAGAGCAGGCGGCGGCCTGCCTGTTCGAAGCCGGTGACGACACGGCGGAGCCGGCGCTCAAGGCCGTACTCGCGGTGTACGAACGGCTGGAAGCGCGCTGGGATCTGGACCGGGCCACCCAGCTGGGACGACTGCACGGACTGCGCACCGGCCGGCGTCGTGGCTCGGGAGGTCCGGAGCGGGGGCTGACGGCCCGGCAGTGGGAGGTCGCGCGGTTGGTGGCGACGGGGCTGACCAACCAGCAGATCGCCAGGGAGCTGTTCCTGTCGGCCAAGACGGTGGACAAGCATCTCAGCGCCGCGATGCAGAAGTTCGGCGCGCGGTCGCGCACGGAACTGGCCCGGCATCTGGAACGTCCCCTCCCCGACTGAATGGGGAATTTTCCCCATACGGCTCCCATACCCCACCGGGTGACGCGGCGACGATGCTGGCCGCATGTCTGACGAGCCCGCGACCGAATCCGACGTGGACGAGTTCTCCGACCAGGGATCGGAGGCGTCCGAGGGCGAGACCGCGCCGAGTGCCGAGGAAGCCCCGCCGCCCGAGGGATTCGTCCCGCTCTGAGCCATCCCCCATCACGACCGCAGAAAGGCAGTCCCCCCATGCCTACCCACGGCTTACTCCCCCGGAGGACCGCGTGAAACGCGCCATCCTGCTGTCCTCGCTCCTCACGCTGGCCACGCTGCCGCCGACCTCCGCGGCGATGGCCGCCGCGCCGCCACCTGCGGCGCCCGTCACGCTCCAGGGCGTCGGGCCCGGCCCGCACGTCATCACCCTGGTCACCGGGGACAAGGTCACCCTCACCCAGGCCGCCAACGGCGCCTTCGACGTGAAGACCGAGCCCGCCACCCGCCGGAACGGCCACCGGCCGCGGCTGGTCACCGAGACCACCCCCGACAGCGTCTTCGTCCTGCCCGACGACGCGCTGCCCGGCATCCAGGCGGGCCGGCTGGACCGGCGGCTGTTCGACGTCAGGTATCTGGCGGAGAACGGCTATGCCGACGACCAGGCCAAGCAGGTCCCGGTCATCGTGCAGTACCCGAAGGGCCAGGAGGCCACGGCCTTCAAGCGGGCTGCCGACGCGATCCCGGCCAGCGTCCCCACCCACACCCTGGACAGCATCCACGCCTCGGCCGTGAGCGTCACCAAGGCGGAGGCGGGGGCGTTCTGGGAGGCCGTACGGACCGTGCCGTCGGCCGGGCTGAAGGCGTCCGACACGCTGAGCGGCGGGATCGCCAAGCTGTGGCTGGACGGCAAGGTCAAGGCCGTCCTGGACGAGAGCGTGGCGATGATCGGCGCACCCGCGGCCTGGGCCGGGGGCCACGACGGCACCGGGGTGACGGTCGCGGTGCTGGACACCGGCGTCGATGCCACCCACCCCGACCTCGCCGGAAAGATCGCCGACTCCAAGTCCTTCGTTCCCGACGAGGCGGTCACGGACGGTCACGGCCATGGCACCCACGTGGCCTCCACCATCGCCGGCTCCGGAGCGGCCTCCGGCGGCACGCGCAAGGGCGTGGCTCCGGGCGCGCAATTGGTCATCGGCAAGGTACTGAGCGACAACGGTTCTGGCGATGACTCCGGGGTCATCGAAGGCATGGAGTGGGCCGCCGCCAGCGGCGCCAAGGTCGTCAGCATGAGCCTGGGCGACGGGCCCACCGACGGCACCGATCCACTCAGCCAGTCGGTCAACAACCTGACCGCCTCCACCGGGGTCCTGTTCGTCATCGCTGCCGGCAACGCCGGTGGCGCTGCCGGGACCGTGGCCAACCCCGGGACGGCCGACGCCGCGCTCACCGTCGCCGCGGTCGACAAGCAGGACGGGCTGGCCGACTTCTCCAGCCGGGGTCCGCGGTTCGGCGACTCGGGGCTCAAGCCCGACATCGCCGCGCCCGGCGTGGACATCGCCGCGGCCCGTGCGGCGGGCACCGCGATGGGCTCCCCGGTCGACGACCACTACACCGGGGCGTCCGGCACCTCGATGGCCACACCGCACGTCGCGGGCGCTGTGGCGATCATGGCCCAGCTGCACCCCGACTGGAAGGGGCCGCTGCTCAAGGCCGCGCTGATGTCCACCGCCAAGGACGACGGATACACCGTGTACGAGCAGGGCGCCGGGCGGACCGACCTCGCCAAGGCGTACACCCAGCGGGTCTTCGCCACCACCGGCGGCATCGACTACGGCTCGGTGACCGAGGAGGGCGAGTCCTTGCGGCGGGAGCTCTCCTACAGCAACCTCACCGATCAGCCGGTCACCCTCACCCTCACCGCCGCCCTGCGCGGCGCCAGAGGCTCCGAGGTCGACGGCAAGCTGGCCACGGACCCCACTCTCACCGTCCCCGCGCGCGGCACCGCCACGACGACCGTCACCCTGGAGAGAGGCGATCTCGCTTTCGGGAACTACACCGGCGTGGTGACGGCCGAGGCCGGAGACGTCCGGCTGACCACCCCGGTCGGCCTGGTGCGGGAGGCTCCGACGGTCCAGTTGACCGTCCACACCATCGGCTGGGACGGTAAGCCGTTGTCGCCGTGGTATCAGCAGACCCTCGACATCGACGGCGCGAAGGGATACATCGATGGCACCGTGCTGTCGACGGAGGGGACCACGGTCACCCGGGTCCCGATCGGCACGCACCATGTGATGCTCATGGCGGGCGCGGTGGACTCCGACGACCGCTACAACACGGTGTCGCTGATCGCCCCGGAGGTCACCGTCACCGGTGACACCGAGATCACGCTCGACGCCCGGCAGGCCTCCCAGATGCGCTTCAGCACCCCGAAGCCCGCCGAGCCGCTGAACACCTTCTGGGTCGCCGCCACCCAGCGGACCATCGCCAACGGCCTGACGTACGCCACCAGGATGGAACCGGGCTCGCAATTCAGCACGTGGGAGAAGTTCTGGGTCACGCCCACCAAGCCCGTCACCAAGGGCAAGTTCCGCTTCTCCGGCCAATGGACGCTGGGGCAGGCCCAGGTCACCATGAGCGCGGGCAAGCGCAAGCCGATCATCCTCGATCCGGTCGCCCCCCAGCACCAGGGCTTCTCGGACGGCGAACGCCAGAACGAGCTGCCCGGCTGGAAGCCGTTCACCGGGACGCAGAACCTGCCGCTCGTCGACATCGGTGAGGGCCGGCCCGAGGACATCGCGGGGAAGAACCTGCGCGGCAAGCTCGCCCTCGTGGAGACGGGGTCGACGCCCGAAGGCGGGCCGGCGTGCCACATCATGATCACCAAGGTCACTTCGATCCGTGAGGCCGGTGCGGCCGGATTCGTCATCTTCCCGTCGGAGGGCGGCGCCTGCGGCCTGCCGATCAACATTTACCAGGCGATCAACACCGGCGATCCCCAGCGCGTCGACATCTCCAACGTCTCCCTGTCGAACAAGGAGGGACTGAAGCTGCGCGCCCGGCTCGCGAGCGAACCGGTCAGCGTCCGGGTGACCGGCACGCCGCAGACGCCCTACTCCTACTTCCTCAAGCCGTACGCCGAGGGCAGCGTGCCGAAGTCCCTGCACTACACCTTCACCGCCAAGCAGCTGGCCCAGGTCGACATGGACGTCCATGCAACCCGGCCGACCGGCCACAACAACTGGCGCATGATCTACAAGCAGGACGACGTGGTGACCACCACGACGGCCACCTCGATGTGGTCGCCGGTGGCCTTCACCGCTCCGAGCACCAGGACCGATTACGTCGGGCCCATCTATCCCGAGGTCATCCACTCGCACGGCATGGGCTCCACCAGCGTCGACGGGACGGTGCCCGGCGAGACCCGCTTCCGCATCGAGAAGTTCGACCGTCCCGGCCGTACCCGGCAGCAGTGGTTCACCGCCGGCCTGACGCCGGGCGCCTTCACCGCGTCGGAGAAGGTCTACGCGACGGCGGACAAGGACGCGGCGCCGGCCATCACGCTGGGGCTCGACCTGCCGTGCGTCGTCTGCGTGCACGGTGACACCCTGTGGGCGGAGGTCGGCCTGGCGGGCACGCCCGACAAGCAGCCGGTCAGCAACGCGTTCTGGTCATGGACCCTTCCCGCCACCCCGGACTTCGACATCCATCTCTATCGGGACGGGACGGAGATCACCAACATCAAGCGGCCCTACCTGGACAAACTCCCGATGTTCCCCCTGTCCAAGGGCTCCGGCACCTATCGGCTGACCGCGAAGAACGCCGCGCACGACGCCGAGTGGACGTTCAAGGCTCCGCCGGCCGAGGAAACCGCGCTGCCGGGATCCGCCTGTGGGATCTGGTTCTACGTGGAGACCTACGAGCGATGCCGGCCGACCCCGGTCGTCTTCGCCGGATACGACCTGGGCGACTCCCTGTCGATGGACAACACCGTTCGCGCCGGTCGATCCCACAAGTTCACCGTCGAGGCCTACCACTCGCCGTCCCCGGCGAAGATGCCGAAGATCGCCGGGCTCAAGCTGTGGATGAGCACCGACGACGGCGCCAAGTGGACCCCCGTCTCGGTCGAGCGCGACCGCGACGGTGCCTACACCGCCCGCACCCGCTACCCGTCCCTGCGTGACACCAAGGGCGCGGTCAGCCTGAAGGTCGAAGCCTGGGACGCCGACGGCAACCGCCTCAAGCAGACCAGCACCCGCCTGTTCAACCTGCGCTGAACCGTCCCCGGCCGGGCGACGGGGAACCTCCCGTCGCCCGGCCGCGGGTCGTCAGGGGACGATGGAGTCCACGTACCCGCCGTCGACCCGGACCGCCCCGCCCGTCGTGGCCGAGGCGAACGGCGAGCTCAGGTAGACGACCAGGTTGGCGATCTCCTCGGGCTCGATCAGCCGCTGGAGCAGCGACTGCGGCCGGTACTCGCGCATGAACGCCCGCTGTGCCTCCTCCCACGGCAGCTCCCGGTCGACGAGTTGGTAGACGAAGTCCTCGACGCCGCCGGTGTGCGTGGGGCCGGCGATCACCGAGTTGACCGTGACGCCGCTGCCTGCCGCCTCCTTGGCGAAGCCGCGGGAGACCGCGAGCAGGGCGGTCTTGGTCATGCCGTAGTGGATCATCTCGGCGGGGATGACGATGGCCGAGTCGCTGGCGATGTACTGGATCCGGCCCCAGGCCCGCTCCCGCATGCCGGGCAGGTAGGCCCGGGTCAGCCGGATGGCCGCCAGCACGTTGATCTCGAAGTAGCGCCGCCACTCCGCGTCGGTGATCTCCAGGGCGGGTACGGCGCCGAAGATGCCGAGGTTGTTGACCAGGATGTCCACCTGCGGCAGCTCCCGCAGCACGCTCGCGGCGCCTTCCTCGGTGCCGAGGTCGCCCGGCGCGGCGACCAGGTCCGCGTCCGACACGTCGGCCCGGATCCGGTCCATGGCCGCGCTGACGGAGGCGTCGCCGCGGCCGTTGACCGCGACCCGCGCCCCCGAACGGGCCAGCCCGGCCGCGATGGCGGCCCCGATGCCCTGCGTCGAGCCGGTGACCAGCGCGGTCCGTCCGGTGAGATCGATGTGCACGGGTGAGACTCCTCTGTCGGATCCTGCTCTGCGGTCATTGTCGGCGAGTCCGGCATCAGGAGGGCGGCACGGTCACGGCGTGTCCCGCGAACGCCGCCACAGCCGCTCGCCGTCGTCGAACCGCTCGGTGGGCAGCAGGCCGGCCCGCCCGGCGACGGCGGCCGAGGCCGTGTGGCGGGGGTGGATGTGCGCCTCGACCGTGGTCACGCCGTGCCCGTCCAGCCAGGCGACCAGCGCGCGGGCGGCTTCGGACGCGTAACCCCGGCGCTGCCGGCGCGAGCTCACCACCCAGGCGATCTCCGCCCGCCGGCCGTCGTCGGCGATCGTCGCCTGCACGTAGCCGACCGCCTCGTCGTCCTCCACCGTGCGGATGATCCAGTTGCGCCACTGCTCGCGGCCGTCCGGTGAGTGGCCCACGACCTGCCTGGTGTAGCGCTCGCGCAGCTCCGCCAGGGTGGGCGGGGCGCCGCCGGTGAAGGTGTAGAGGTCCTCGCCGCTCAGCACCTCCACCATCTCCTCGGCGTCGCCCACCTGCAGCGGGACGAGCCGGATGCGCTCAGGTGCCATGCCACGAGCCTATCGGGCGGAGTCGCTCACGGAATGTGTGCCGAATGTGACCTAGTGTGCTGCCGGAAAGGATGGGGGATCGATGTCACGCCGAAGGATCCTGCTGGCGCTCGCCGTCGCGGGCACCGCCTTGACGCTGCCCGGCCCGGCCGGGGCCCGCACGGGGGACGGGCCGCAGGTGGACGCCTCGCCGGTGATGGATCCGCGCCGGGCGGTGGACTACTGGACCACCAGTAAGCAGTCCAACGCCGGCGCGGCCGAACTACCAGAGCTCGCGACACCGCTGGACAGGCCCGGCTGGATGCGCGGTGGGGCGGAACGGGGGGTGCCGGAGGGGATCCGGCTGACGCCGGGGGGTGACGTCAACGGGTACGCGAGCGTGCCCAGGCCGTACGGCGGGGCGGCGGCGAGCCGGGCCACCGGGCGGCTGTTCCTCCTCGACGCCGACGGCAGACGCAAGTCGTGCAGTGGGGCGGTGGTGCGCTCCGCCGGCCGGATGCTGGTGGCGACGGCCGCGCACTGCGTGTACGGCGTCTCACGGCGGACCGGCCAGGGCACCTGGTCGTCGCACCTCGCGTTCGTGCCCGCGTACGACGGACACGGCCAGGGCGCGCCGTACGGCGTGTGGGGGGCGCGGCGCGTCTGGAAGCCGCACGCCTTCACCGGCGAGGGGCAGTGGGACTGGGACTCGGTGTACGACATCGCCCTGGTCGAGGTCGGCAAGTTGGGGAGCGCCACCCTGCAGGACACCGTCGGCGCCTTCACCCCGATGCGCAACCAGGCCGGCGACTACACCGTCGTGAGCCTGGGCTATCCCAGCGACCCTCCCTACGACGGCTCCCGCCAGCTCTGGTGCCTGGGGCGGACGACCGTCGCACCCGGCTACGTACGGCCGACAGGGACGTCCGGGCGGTTGCACACCGTCAACTGTCACCTGTTCGGCGGCAACAGCGGCGGGCCGTGGCTCGACCGGAGCACCGGCCTGCTGGTCGGGGTGCTGTCGTCGGGGGCGGGCGGCGTGCCGGGAGACGGGTACGCGGTCGCCAACCCGCTCGGGCCCGACGGCTACGGAGCGCTGGCGCGGCAGGCGGATCCGGGCGGGGTGTACGACGCGCTCTCGGTGAAAGGCACGGTGAAGGGCGCCCGGTCGGCCAGGCGCGTCACCGCCACGGTGCGCATGCGCGGGCTGATGGCGGCGGCCCAGGTCCCCGTCACCTTCCTGCTGCCTCGCGGGCTGAGCCTGGCCTCGGGGTCGTCGTGCGCGGCGGTGCGGCGGCGGGTGACCTGCACGCTCGCGGTCGTCCGTCCGGGCAGCCCGGCCCGGGTGACCATCCCGACCACGGGCCGCACCGCCACCCACCGGAAGATCACCGTCTCGGTGGCGTCCACCTACCTGGACCAGAACCCCCGCGACAACACCCACACCTTCCCCGCCGGTGACGCCCCCGCGCGCCGAACACGGATGCGGGACAGGTGACCCCATCGGGGGGTGGGGGATCACCCACTGGTGACACCACCGGTGGGACAACCCCCACCGGCCCTGGCCGCCCCCACCTGAGCGTCATGGCCGTGTGCGGCTACGGCAAAGGATCGCGTGTTGCGCGAGCCGGTCCCGCGTCCGGTCTGGAAGCGTCTACGCGGCTGCCGCGAATGCGGGAGGGCATTCGACATCCTCGCCCTCGTGAACGAGGGGATTCCCACGGTCGCCCGTGAGGATTCCCGCCGCACCGCCGATTGCCCGCCCGAGAGGACTCTCCTTGAGGTCTTACACCAGCTCCACAGGCGTTTCAGCTCTCCGCCGGCCCGGCGGAGAGCACGTTCCTGGCCGCGTTCGCGTCCCGGGCGTGGACCGCCCCGCAGGCGCAGCTCCACTTTCGGACACGGCGATTCCGCCTGGCGGCGAATCTCCTGCCCCTGCTCTGTTCCGCAGGGGTTCGATTCCTCTCCCGCCTGAAGGCGGGGGTCTCCTCGGAGGTATCTGATGAGTTCTGTCGGGGGCGGGGAGCAGTTCGAGCGTCTGCTCTCCGCGGCGAGCGCCTACTGGGGCAAACGTCACCACCGGCCGGGAGCCTGTGTGGTGGTCGAGGCCATGCAGCAGGACGTCCGGCTCGTCGTGCGCAACCTTCTGCTCGCCAACGCGATCTGCGACGTGACCTCCGCGAGGCTGGTCGTGCTCACCGGCACCGACCGGGAGCTGAGCGGGGTGCTGTGGGAGCGGTTCGACGTCGAGCGGGTGCGCCGGCTGGCCGAGGCGTTCGGCGCGGCCGAGATCATCGACGTGCACGACCTCGTGGACCGGCGGCTCGCCGACGAGGGGGACAGTCCTGCCGACGGGATCGGCTCGGCGGCGCTGGAGGCGCTGGAGAGGGCGACGCTGCTCCGGCTGAGCCGGATGCCCAGGCTGCCCGAGACCGAGGACGAGCGGCACCACGCGAGGCGCGGGCGCGCCAGGGCGCTGTCGGCCGTCTACGACCGGCTGTTCGCCGAGCTGTCGCCCGTCGCCCTCGTCACCGGTCAGGTCGACTACGACCAGTGGGGACTGGCGGTCGAAACGGCCATGCGCAGGGACGTACCGGTCGTGCACACGCAGAGCACCGGGTCGCTGGGAGCGTACGCACTCTTCCCCCAAGCGGACCCAGGCACTCACGCGGACCTCGGTACGTCCGCGGCCGCCGGGACGCCTGGGGCGGGCGGCTTCCGCGAGGTGCTGACCGGTCGCCTGGCCCGCTACTTCGACGAGTGCGTCTGGCCGCACCGGGACCTCATCAGGCCGGGCGCGGAGCTGGTGGCCTGGCGGGTGAAGGGCGATCGGGGGAGCTGGTGGCGGGGCGGCAGCGTGAACTCCTTCGAGCTGCGGACCGAGACCGAGCGGCGTCAGCTCCGGGGGCACGGTTGCGACAGGCTCGGCCTCGACCCGGACCGCCCGACCATCACCGTCTTCCAGCACGCCGTCTCCGACGCCGTCGGCATGAACCGGGAGACATTCGACGACTTCGCGGAATGGTGCGAGGAGACCGCCGAGTTCGCGGCGGCCGAGGACGCCGTGAACTGGCTCTTCCTCGACCACCCCGAGCAGGACCGCCACGACTCGACCGGCCACTTCGCCGCCCTCGCCGAACGCCACTCCCGCCGCCCGCACCTGGCCTTCATGCCCAGGCGGGCGCTGTCGAAGAACATGCTGTGGAGCATGACCGACGTGGGCGTCACGGTACGCGGCCGGGTGGCCTGCGAGCTGCCCGCCTTCGGCATCCCGGTGATCCAGGCCTGCTGGTCGGAGTGGAGCGGCTGCGGCCTGTCGCATGTGGCGGAGACGCGGGCCGACTACTGGCGGCTGCTCGCCGAGGCGGTCGCCAGGCACACCAAGGGCGAGTCCCTGCTGGCGCCCGAGCAGCGCGAGCGGGCCCGGCTGTGGCTGTGGCTGCGGCGTAGCGGCGCCGACGTGTCCTCGCCGCTGCTGCCGCACTGGGAGCTGGGCGAGGGGGAGGAGTATCTGCGCGCGCTGTCGGTCAGCATGCGGCACGTGGAGCGGGACGGTGACCCGCTGCACCGCGCGGTGCGCCGCATGTGGGAGCGGCGTGACCCCGTGCTCAGCAGGTTCGACTTCCATGATCCAGCAGGGCTCGCCGAGGCCCTCACCGCATCGAGGGGCGCATCATGACCACGACTCTCCTGACCGGCCCCGCCACCGAGCTCGACGAGGTCATCGTGCCGCTGTCGCCGCCGATCGAGGTGTTCGGCGGGCAGGCGGCGGCGCTGCAGGTGGCCGACCAGTTCCATCGGGGCAAGCAGATCCTGGGCCGGTTCGAGCGTTCGGGGCTGGTCGGGTTCAAGGTCGCGACCAGGGGGCGGTGGTTGCGGGTCAAGGTGGCGCTGGCGCTGGACGAGACCTCCTTCCCCGGCTGGCACCTGGACGGCCGGGCCCAGGCGGCCCGCCTGCCGCAGCGGCTGATCCAGGTCCGGGCGCAGGGGCGGCTGCGGCAGTGCGTGCTGCTGAAGGGCGGTCCCGGCATCAAGAGCGGCCAGGCGGTCTTCGACCTGATGCCGGAGGAGGTGCCCGAGGACGGCCTGGTGTGCGTGGAGATCCTGGACGTCGCCGAGGGCCGTGACGTCTCGCCGGAGGTGCGCGAGGCCGTGGCGGGCTCGGTCATGGAGGGCGGCACGGCCGGCCTGCGCATCGACAGCGTGGCGTTCGAGGAGGTTCCGGAGCCGAAGGGGGCCCGGCAGGGCGAGGAGCTGGACGCCGCCCGCTGCGAGCTGCTGTCCTTGGTCAGCTCCGGCGGCCTGGCCAACCTCAACCGGCGCGGCGTCCGTACCATGCGCAGCGGCCTGTTCGTGGTCAACCCCGTCCCGCTCGGCGTCTTCGGCTCGGGCGGCCGGCTGACCGTCCGGCTCGGCAGCCGGGCCGACCTCAGCACCGGCAGGCCGGCCACGGCCAGGGACCGCGCGCTGATGCGGCGGGCCCTGCGCCGGGCCGGAGGCGAGGCCAGGCGGTTGCGGCACGCCGCCCGCGAGGCCCTGTGCACCGCGGCGCCCACCGTGGTGCGGATCATGAGCGTGCAGGACGGCGTCCTGCCCATGCCGACCCGGTCCACGACCGGCAACGCGCTGGAGCTGGACCTGCCCGCTCCGCTGACCTCGCCGGTGCTCGTCCAGGCCGCCTGCAGGCAGGGCGCCGTGCCGACCCTCGTGTCAGTCGCCTGGACCCCCTGACGCCCCGCCGAGGTTGTCGGCGAGCAGGTCGAGCAGTGGTTGCCGGCGCACGCACCCCTCCAGGGCGAACGAGTCCGCCAGCGCCAGCAGCTCACTGTCGTCGAGCCCGCGGAACAGCTCGGCGTACTCCGGCAGCAGCGCCTGGGCGATGAGGATGTGCCTGATCAGGTCGTCGGTCTGGTAGCGGGCGCCCCACGGGTAGGGGTTCCAGCCGGGGAACTCCGTCTCCACCAGTGTGTGCAGCGGGCTGAGCCGGTCGCCCGCCTCCTCCATGGTGGAGCCCCACCGGTCCGCGCCCAGCCGCCGCTTCTTGTCGATGAAGGCGCCGAACCGCTCCAGGTACGGCCCGCTCGCGTGCACCAGCCCCTGCAAGCCGACATCCTTGTACGTCCACAGCGACCATCCGGCGTCATGGGCGTCGTAGATGTCGAGCTGGTCCCGCAGGATCTGGTAGCGCTCCTTGTCCGGCTCCGGATGGCCGGTGTAGACGGGCCCGAACTCGCCCACCCACAGCGGCGTGCCCGTCTCCCGCTGGAATCGCGACCGTTTGTCGAAGGTGCGCTCCAGCTCGTTCCTGTCGCACCACTTCCCACGGGTGAAGCCGGGATATCCGCCCCCGTGGGCGAACCCGGCCAGCGCGTAGTCATGGCAGACGAAGACGGTGTTCTCGTACATCTCCCGGAAAATGGAGAAATCGGTGGAGTAGGTGTTGCCGTCGAGGAAGAGCACATGCCTCGGGTCGGCCGCGCGCACCGCCTTCACCAGACGGTCGTAGAACGGCCCGATGACCTTGCCGCTGGGGTCGCCAGGCTCGTTGACCGGGTTGTAGCCGGCCACCCAGGGGTGGTCGCGGTAGTGGTCGGCGATGGCCTCCCACAGGTGCACGGCCCGGTCCTGGAAGTGCCGGTGCTGCCAGAAGGCGGCGATGTGGGTGGGATTGTCGGAGTGCCAGTGCTGGTTCTGCGAGCCGGGCAGCGCGTGCAGGTCGACGACGCTGTAGATGCCGTGCGCGCCGAGCAGGTCGATGACCCGGTCAAGGTGGTGGAAGCCCTGCTCGATGACCTCGAAGGGCCGGTCGTCGGACTCGAAGTGCCGGTAGTTGATCGGGATGCGGACGCAGTTCATCCCCAGCCCGGCCAGCAGCGCCGCGTCCTGGTCGGTGAAGAAGGAGGCGAGCAGCCGGTCGAAGAAGAGCGCGGCCCGCTCCTCGCCCAGAACCTCTCGTACGGCGGCGCGCATGGCGGACTCGTTGGCCGGATGACCGGTGATGAAGTTCTCCAGGTTCATCCACCCGCCCAGCCCGACCCCGCGTAGCCGTACAGGCTGATCGCCGGCGAGGAGCCGCGCTCCGGAGACATGCAGCATGGTCATCCTTTCGTAGCGCCCGCGGTGAGGCCACCGATGAGGTGGCGCTCGGCGATGGCGTAGAAGCCCAGCGCGGGCACCATGGCCAGCACCAGGTAGGCGAGGATTCGGGAGGTGTCGGAGCTGTACTGGCCCTGGAACTGCTGGATGCCCAGCGGCAGCGTCCAGCTCAGCTCTTCGCTGAAGACCACCAGCGGGAGCATGAAGTTGTTCCAGCTGCCGACGATCGCCAGGACCGAGACGGTGGCCAGCGCGGGGCGGGCCATCGGCAGCAGGATGCGCCAGAAGAAGGCGAAGGGGCCGCAGCCGTCGAGCGTGGCCGCCTCCTCGATCTCGCCCGGGATGCTGCGGAAGAACCCGCGCAGGATGATGATCGTCAGCGGCAGCCCGAAGGCGGCCTGCACGAGGATCACGCCCCAGGGGTTGTCCAGCAGGTTCAGGGTGCGCAGCATGACGAAGATCGGCAGGATGGCCACCGCGAACGGGAACATCAGCCCGGCGGTGAAGAGGGTGAACAGCAGCTCCCTGCCCCGGAAGGCGAACCTGGCGAAGACGAACGCCGCCATCGCCGACAGCGCCACCGTGACGAAGGTGGTGAGCACGGCGATGAACGTGCTGTTCCACAGCTGCCGCCAGAACGACCCCTCGGCCAGCACCTCGGTGTAGTTGCCGGTGTTCCACGGGCTGGGCGGGCCGAACGGGTTGACCGAGAGCTGGTCGGTGCTCTTGAAGCCGCCGAGCAGCGCGTACACGATCGGGACGAGGATGAACGCGCCGACGACCCAGGCGATCGCGTGCAGGGGGAGTGTGGTGCGCTTCAACGGTTGTCTCCCATCGCGGTGGTCGCGCCCTCAAGGTCACGGCGCATCACGAACCGCTGGTATCCCAGGGCGAAGACGAAGCTGAGCACGAACATCACGACGCTGATCGCGCTGGCGTAACCCACCTGGGCGCGGTCGAAGCCGACGTCGAACATGGTGACCGCGAGCGTCTCGGAGGCGTGCGCCGGGCCGCCCTCGGTGAGGATCCAGACCAGGTCGAACAGCTGGATGGTGTAGATGACCGAGAGGAACACGCTGATCCGGATCGTCGGCCCGAGCAGCGGCAGCGTGACGTACCGGAACACCTTCCAGCCCGCGGCGCCGTCGATCTTGGCGGCCTCGATCAGCTCGTTCGGGATGTTCTGCCGCCCGGCGAGGTAGATCATCATGTGGAAGCCGAAGTACTTCCACGTCAGCACCAGGAACAGCGACAGCAGCACGGTGTCGGGATCGGACAGCCACTCCGACTCCAGCCCGACGATGCCGATGATCTCGTTCGCCAGCCCGGAGGTGGGCGACAGGATGAGCGAGAACAGCACGGCGGTGATGACCTCGGACAGCACGTACGGCGCGAAGAAGATCATCCGGTAGATGGAGCGTCCGCGGATCCGCTGGTTGAGCAGCATGGCGATGCCCAGCGCGAACGGCAGCTGGACCACCACGCAGAGCACGACCAGGACGAGCAGGTGCCACAGGTCGGTGAGGAAGATCTCGGACTGGAGCAGCCGGGTGAAGTTGTCGAAGCCGATGAAGTCGGTGGGCAGCCCGCCGAAGCCGTTCCACTTGAAGCCGCTGGCGTAGACCGCCACCAGGATGGGGGCCACCACCAGCAGCAGGAACAGCACCAGGGCGGGCAGCACGAACAGGATGATCGTCAGTAGGCCGCGCCCCCTCTTCCGGGTGGGGCGGGCGTGGGCCGGAAGCGTCGCCGCTTCCGGCCTACGGGTGACGGTCGTCATTCGCTCTTGGCCACTTCGGTGATGTCCGCCGCGACCTGCTCGGGGGTCTTGGTGCCCGCGAAGAGCTCGGCCACGCTGTCGTTGACCTCCGCTCCGACGGCCGGCGGGTACGCCTGGTCGAGGTAGAGCTGGAAGCCGGTGGCGCCGGCCAGGGACTCGGCCACCACCTTGAGGTTGGGATCCTTGACCGCGCTCTCCTCGCCCTTGAGCACCGGCAGCACCGCGTTCGCCTCGACGGCCTTGGTGTGGTTGCCGGTCTCGGTCAGGAACTTCAGCAGTTCGAGGGCCTCGGGGGGCGCGTCGGCGCCGACGGCCATGCCGCCGCCTCCGCCGAACGCCTCGGTGATCGTGCCCTTGCCGCCCTCGACCGCGGGGAAGGGGAAGAAGCCGAGGTCGTCACCGAGCCCCTTGCCGTTGTCGTTCTGCACGTTGGGCGCCCACTGGCCCATCAGCTCCATCGCGGCCTTGCTGTTGGAGACGGTGGCGGCCTGCCCGTCGGGGGTGGAGTAGCTGGCGCCCAGGAAGCCCTTCTGGAACGGCTGGAGGTCCACCAGCGCCTTGAGCTGCTGTCCCGCCTGGACGAACTCCGGTTTGGTGAAGTCGTGGTCGACCCCGGCCTGCTGGAGCGCCGGCAGCCCGGCGATGCGCATGGCGAGGTAGGCCCAGTAGTAGTGGCCGGGCCACTTCTCCTTGCCCGCGAGCGCGATCGGGGTGATCCCGGCGGCCTTGAGCTTCTTGACGGCGTCGAGGTAGGCCGACCAGGTGGCCGGCGGCTCGGTGATGCCCGCCTGCTCGAAGAGCTTCTTGTTGTACCAGAAGCCGACCATGCCGATGTCCACCGGCAGGGCGTACGTCTTGCCGTCGAACTGGTAGGCGGTGAGCGACGCCTTGGTGAAGGTGTCGAGGACGGGGGCGACGTCGGCGGAGACGTCCTTGACCAGCCCGGCGTCGATCTGCTGCTTGAGCACGCCGCCACCCCAGGTGGCGAACAGGTCGGGGGCCTTGCCGGACTGGGTGAGCGTGGTGACCTTGGACTTGTAGGCCTCGTTCTCCAGCACCGTCATCTTGATGGTGACATTCGGGTACTTGGCCTGGAACTCCTTGGCCCTGGTCTCGTAGACGGTCTTGAGGGGATCGGCGGTCGACAGGTGCCACCACTCCAGGGTGACCTTCTGTGGTGCTCCGCCGCTGGCGTCGGCCTCGGGTGCGGCGGCCTGTCCGCCTCCGCAGCCCGCCACGAGTGCGGCGGCCGCGATCAAGGCGAAAGTTCGTTTCATAGGGGTTCCTCCCCGGCTGGCGAAAGTTTCGTGAACCCCCCGATAATTTCGTTGTGTCCGGAGCATAAATATTGGTGTGATATTCGTCAATAGTCGTCCTGACCCTGATCATGGACCCCTTGCATCGTGATCCCGAAACTTTCGGCTAAACTTCGGATCATGTCTGCGAAAAGGCGGGTGACGATCGCTCTGATAGCCGAAGAGGCCGGGGTGTCGATCCCCACGGTGTCCAAGGTCATCAACGGCAGGCCCGAAGTGGCTCCGGCGACCAGGCACCGCGTCGAGCGGCTGCTGCACAAGCACGGATACCAGCGGCGCATCAGCCAGGACGAGACCCGCGCGGGCCTCGTCGACGTGGTCTTCACCGAGATGGAGTCCCCCTGGGCCATGGAGATCGTGCGCGGCGCCGAGATGGCCGCCCACGAGGCCGGGGCGAGCGTGGTGATCTCCGTTCTGCACACCCACGCCGGGCCGGGCCGCGACTGGCTCGAACGGCTCGCCGGGCGCAGGACGGACGGCGTGGTGATCGTCGCCTCCCGCCTGTCGCTCGGGGTCCAGGACCAGCTCAGCGCCCGTACGCTGCCGTTCGTGGTGGTCGACCCCGACGGTGAGCCCGCGCCGGGTGTCGTCTCCGTCGGCGCCACCAACTGGAACGGCGGCCTGGCCGCCACCCGCCACCTGCTGGAGCTCGGCCACCGCCGGATCGGCATGATCAGCGGTCCCGCCGACATGCTGTGCAGCCAGGCCCGGATAGACGGCTACCGCGCGGCCCTGGAGACGGCCGGCGTGCCCGCCTCGCCGGAGCTCATCCGCCGCGGCACCTTCCTGGTCGACTCCGGCCACGACCACGGTCACGCGCTGCTCTCCCTCGACGACCCGCCCACGGCGATCTTCGCGGGCAGTGACCTGCAGGCGTTCGGCGTCTTCGAGGCGGCGCGGCAGCGTGGGCTGCGGGTGCCCGAGGACCTCAGCGTGGTCGGCTTCGACGACCTGCCCCTGTCGAAGTCCGCCTGGCCGCCCCTGACCACGGTCCGTCAGCCCTTACAAGAGATGGCGGCGCTGGCCACCCGGACGGTGCTGGCCATGCGCCGGGGCGACACCCCCGAGGCGCGTCGCGTGGAGCTCGCCACCGAGCTCATCGTCCGCGAGAGCACCGCGGCGCTGCCCGCGTAGCGTTCCAGGGCGAGCGTTTCAGGGTAATTTCATCGGGTTCCGGCCCGGCGACCGTTTCGCGCCTGGGGAGTCGGGCAGCCGCACGGCATGATGCGCGAACTCGTCAACGGAGCCGTCAGCGGCACGCTCGCCACCGCGGCGATGAGCACGGTCATGGTCACGGGGGAGAAGGCGGGGCTCATGCACGGCCAGCCGCCCAAGCACATCGTCCGCGGCCTGCTGCCCGGCAGCGAGCGGCGGCGCAAGAAGGGCGAGGGCGTGCTGGGCGCGGTCGCGCACCTCGCCTTCGGCGCCGCCTCGGGCGCCGTCTTCGGCCTGCTGTGCAGGAGGCGGCGCGGCCGGATGCCGCTCGGCGTCGGTTACGCGCTGCTGATCTGGGTCGTCAGCTACGCGGGCTGGGCGCCCCGGCTGAGCGCGCTGCCGCCCCTGGAGCGCGACGACCCCGGCCGGAAGGGCGTGATGGCCGCCGGCCACGTGGTGTACGGCGCGACGCTGGCCTTCCTGCTCAACCGGCTCGACCCCGGCCGGGCCATCCCGGCCGAGGCGTCACCTCAGATGGCGTCCCAGGGCGTCGCGTCGTAGAGGTCCGTCAGCCGGGCCATGAGCCCTTCGTCCACCTTCAGCGCGACGTCGTCCACCCGGTCCACGGCCATCACGCCCCACGAGTTCGTCAGGAACACCGCGCCGAACGCCGGCAGGTCGCCCGCCCGCAGCACCCGGTGCTCGCACGGCACCCCGGCCCGGCCCAGCTCGGCCTCCATGAGCTGCATCGTGATGCCGCGCAGCATCGGCGCGTCCGGCCAGATCACCCGCTCGCCGTCGAAACAGCCCAGGTTGGTGATCGCCCCTTCGGAGATCACCCCGTCGTCCCCGGTGAGCAGTGCCTCGTCGAAGCCCTCCGCCCGCACCTGGGCCCGCAGATAGGCCTGGGGGAAGCCGCCGGTGTGCTTGATGTGCGGCAGGAAACGCTGGTAGCGCACCGACCGCAGCCCCTTCGGCGTGGCCGCCAGACGCACCGGCTCACCGGAGCCCACCAGCACGCACAGCCCGTCCGCCTCGCACACGTACACCCGCACGCCGGCGTCCACGACCTCCAGCGCCCTGATCGAGTCCACGACGAGATCCCGGTCAAGCTCCTGGCCGAACAGCTCCCGCGTGGCCGAGCCGAGCCGGTCGAGATGGCGGCCCAGCCCCCGCACCCGGCCGCCCCGCAGCTGCATCGCCGTGAAATGCCCGTAACGCGCCTTGAGGGCGAGAGCCACCTCGGCCCCGTCCGCGATCCGCCCGTCGATCACCGTGCGCTCGATGACGACCACCTCCTTCGACCTCCGGCAACATACTCCTTTCGTCGCCCCTCCCCGTAGCCGATCGGCCCAAGCCGGGCCCGCCCACCGCGCCGTACCCTGACGTCGTGCGGTGGAGGGAACGGATGCGGAGCAGTGTGCCGGCGGCGCTCGGCGCGCTGGTGTTCGTGACCTGCCTGATGGCGGTCACCGGAGGCCAGGGCTTCACGCCCGCACCTCCGGCCGCGCTCGTGCCGGTCGCCGCGGCGGCGGCCGGCGTGGCCGCCTGGCAGGCCGGGCGCTCGTGGTGGCCGCTCGCCCTCGTCGCCGCCGTCGTCTACCCGTCGCTGGTGATGTGGCCGCCGCTCGTCGTCGCCTCCTACTACGTCGGTACGTCCTGGCGCAGGACCCGGGACCTGGTCGCCTACCTGGTCGTGGCGGCGCTCACCATGACGGCGTCGGTGGTGGTGGGCCGGCTGACCGGCGGGATCCGGGAGACGGTGACCGCCACGCCCGCCAACGCCACCCTCATGGCGGCGGGCACGGTGGGCCTGCCGCTGGTGTTCGGGCTCTGGATCCGTACCAAACGCGAGGTGCTCGCGGCGGCCAGGGAGCGCGCCGACCGTCTGGAGCGCGAGCAGGTGATGCGCGCCGAGCAGGCCCGCACCCAGGAGCGGGCCCGGATAGCCAGGGAGATGCACGACGTCGTCGCGCACCGGGTCTCCCTCATGGTCCTGCACGCCGGCGCCCTCGAAGTGAGATCCCGCGACGAGGAGGCGGCCGGCACCGCGGCCATGATCGGCGACATCGGCAGAGAGGCCCTGACCAACTTGCGCGAGATCCTCGGCGTGCTCCGCTCCCCGCACCAGCCCGTGCCGCTGAGCCCGCAGCCCACGCTCGGCGACCTCGACCGGCTGCTGGACCAGACCCGCTCGCTCGGGATCTCCGTCGTCCGGCACGACCACGGCCAGGCCCGCCCGCTCGGCGCGACGGTGGAGCGGACCGCCTACCGCGTCGTACAGGAGGCGCTCACCAACGTCCACAAGCACGCCGCCGACGCCCGCACCGACGTCCACCTCCGCTTCCTGGCGGGTGAGCTCCAGGTGGAGATCCACAACCTGCCGCCGCGCGGCGCTGACCTGCCGTCTCCCGGCGCTGACGTGTCACGGCGGGGCGCCGGTCCGTCGGCCGGGGGCGGGGCGCCGGCCGCCGCCGGGTCGTTGCCCGGCTCCGGGTGGGGGCTGGCAGGGCTGCGTGAGCGGGTGGAGCTGCTGGGCGGCACGCTGCAGGCGGGGCCGCGTGCGGACGGCGGGTTCGGCGTGCTCGCCACCATCCCGGCGGAGGCCGCCGCGTGATCCGGGTGCTCGTGGTCGACGACGAGGCCCTGGTCAGATCCGGACTTAGGATGATATTGGAGGCATCCGATGACATCGTGGTCGTCGGCGAGGCCCGCGACGGAGCCGAGGCCGCCACGGCCGTCCTCCGGCTCAAACCGCACGTCGTCCTCATGGACGTACGGATGCCCGGCACCGACGGGCTGACGGCCGCCGCCCGCATCCTCGCCGCGCCGGACCCGCCCAAGCTGGTCATGCTGACCACCTTCGACCTCGACGAGTACGTCCACGAGGCGCTCCGGCTCGGCGCGGTGGGCTTCCTGCTCAAGGACACCCCGCCGCGCGACCTCGCCACCGCCGTGCGCACGGTCGCGGCGGGCCAGGCGATGCTCTCGCCCGCAGTGACCAAGCGGATCATCGACGCCTTCGTCGGCCGCGCGCCCTCCCGGGCCGAGGCGGCACGCGACCGGCTCGCCTCCCTCACCGGCAGGGAGGAGGACGTGATCAGGGCCGTGGCCCGCGGCCTGTCCAACGCCGAAATCGCCCGCGAGCTACGACTCTCGGAGGCGACGGTGAAGGCGCACCTGAGCCGCGTGCTGGCCAAGCTCGGCCTGACCAACCGCGTCCAGGCCGCCATCCTCGTCCACGACGCGGACCTGTGAGCGTGTCGTGTGGGTAGTGTCGTCTTCCGTGACGGAGTTGGAGCGGCTCGCCGCACGGTTGCAGGAGTTCGCCGAGGTCCGGGAGTGGGAGCGGTTCCACACGCCCAAGAATCTGGCGATGGCGCTCGCGGGCGAGGTCGGGGAGCTGGTGGCGGAGTTCCAGTGGCTCACCGCCGAGGAGTCCCGCGCCCCCGACCCGCAGACGCTCGCCAGGATCGCCGCCGAGCTCGGCGACGTGACCAACTATCTGGTACGGCTCGCGGACGTCCTCGGCGTGGACCTCATCGAGGCTGCCGAGGCCAAACTGGCCTCCAGCGAACGCCGCTACGACCCGGACCTCTACCGAGGATCCGCCAGAAAAGCCCCACCGGACGCCCACCCCTAGGGGCCGGGGAGCCGCTTACGCCCCGCTCTCGCCCATAGGGTACGAGTATGCGTTTTGGGGTGCTTGGGCCGCTGGCCGTGTGGACGGACGCCGGTGAGGCCGTCACGATCCCCGGTACGAAGGTACGCGCGCTCCTCGCCGACCTCCTGGTGCACGACGGCCATCCCGTCTCCGCCGACCGGCTGATCGACGACCTGTGGGGCGACGACCCGCCCGGCAACCCCACCGGCGCGCTCCAAGTCCGCGTCTCCCAACTGCGCAAGGCGCTGGAGGACGCCGAGCCGGGCGGCAAGAACCTGGTCGTCTCCAAGCCCCCCGGCTACCTGCTCCGGGCCGCCGACGTCGACGCCACCCGCTTCGCCGAGCTGCTCGCGCGCGCCGAGGCGGCCGGCGGCCCCGGCACCCGGGCGGGACTGCTCGCCGACGCGCTCGCGCTGTGGCGCGGGCCCGCGTACGCCGACTTCGCCGACGAGGAGCACACCCGGGGCGCGATCCTCCGGCTGGAGGAACAGCGGCTGACCGCCCTGGAGCTGCAGGCCGAGGCGCGGCTGGAGCTCGGCGAGCACGGCCTGCTGGTGGGCGAGCTGGGCGATCTGGTGGCCCGGCACCCCCTCAGGGAGCGGCTGCGCGCCGCGCACCTGCGCGCCCTGTACCGGGCGGGACGGCAGAGCGAGGCGCTCGCCGCCTACGCGGAACTGCGCGACCGGCTGGCCGAGGAGCTCGGCCTGGACCCAGGACCCGAGCTGGTGGCGCTGCACCAGGCGATACTCGGCCAGGACCCGGCGCTGAGCCTGCCCGCCGAACGCCCCGCGACCAACCTGCCCGCCTCGCTCAGCAAGCTCATCGGACGGGGTGAGGCCCTGGCGGAGGTACGCTCCCTCGTCCAGTCCGAGCGGCTGGTCACGCTCACCGGCACCGGCGGCGTGGGCAAGACCCGGCTCGCCCTGGAGCTCGCGAGCCGCCTGGTGGACGACTTCCCCGACGGCGCGTGGCTGGTGGAGCTGGCCCCCGTCGACCGGCGCACGACGTCGCTGGCCGAGGTCGTCATGGCGGCGCTGCAGATCAGGCAGGACACCGGCGCGGCCTCGTCCACCGACCTGCTGGCCGACGCGCTGCGCGCCAGGCACATGCTGTTGGTGCTGGACAACTGCGAGCATGTGGTCGAGCAGGCCGCGCAGCTGGCCGAGCTGCTGCTGCGGGCCGCCCCGGAGCTGCGGATCCTGGCGACGAGCAGGGAGCCGCTGTCGATCGACGGCGAGACGTTGTGGGCGGTGCCGCCGCTCGGCGTCCCCGGCAGCACCGACCTGGCGATCATGGCCGGTTCGGACGCCGTGCGGTTGTTCGTGACGCGGGCCGCCGCCTCGGCACGCGGGTTCGCGCTCGACGCGGCCAACGCCCCGGCCATCGCGCAGCTGTGCAGGCGGCTCGACGGCATCCCGCTGGCGCTGGAGCTGGCGGCGACCCGCGTACGGGTGCTCGGCGTGCAGGGCGTGGTGGCCCGGCTCGACGACCGGTTCCGGCTGCTGGCCTCGGGGCAGCGCGGCGCGCCGCAGCGGCAGCAGACGCTCATGGCGGTGATCGACTGGAGCTGGGAACTGCTGACGGAGCCGGAACGCGTGGCCCTCCGGCGCCTGGCGGTGCACTCCGACGGCTGCACCCTGGAGGCGGCCGAGGCCGTCTGCGGCTCCGGTGCCGCCGAGTCCGGGCCCGGGGTCGCCGGGCTGGACGTTCTCGATGTGCTGGCCCGGCTGGTCGATCGGTCGCTCGTGGTCGTGGTCGACGGCGCGGCGGGCGTCCGCTACCGGCTGCTGGAATCGGTGGCGGACTACTGCGTGACCAAGCTCGCCGACGCCGGCGAGCTCGACGCCGTACGGCTCGCGCACGCCGCCTACTACACCGGCCTCGCCGAGGAGGCCGAGCCCCACCTGTACGGCCACGAGCAGCGGGAGTGGCTGCGACGGCTGGACGCCGAGTCCGCGAACCTCCGGGCCGCCCTGGACACCGCCGTGGACCAGGGAGCGGCCGACCTGGCGCTGCGACTGGTGAACGCGATGGCGTGGCACTGGTTCCTCCGCGGCCGCCTGGCCGAGGCGAGACGGGCGCTGGAAGCCGCGCTGACCGCCGCAGGCGACGCCGGTGAGCGGCGTGACGCGGGGCCCGCCGGCGACGGGGACGGCGGCGATGCCAGGGCGAGGGCGGCCGCCTGGCACGCCGGGTTCGCGCTGCTGCTGGGGGAACAGGCCGGCTGGGAGTCGCTGCCGGACCGGATCGCCGACCCCGGCCGGCGGGCCAGGGCGGTGCTGTTCCTCGCGATGAGCGTGCATGACCTGCCGCTGTGCCTGGAGCTGCTGGACAGGGCACTGGTCACCTTCCGGGCCACCGGCGACCGGTGGGGCATCGCCGCCGCGCTCAGCCTGCAGGCCAAGGACCACTTCACCCGCCGCGACCTGGCCGCCCTGGAGCGCGACTGCGAGGAGAGCGCCCGGCTGTTCAGGGAGCTGGGCGACCGCTGGGGCCTGCTGCAGGCCACCGAGTGGCTGGCCGGACTGGCCGAGACGGTCGGCGACCTCGACCGCGCCAAGGAGCTGTTCGCGCAGGGCCTGCGCATGGCGCAGGAGCTCGGCCTCTGGGCGGACGCCGCCCGGCGCACGTTCTGGCTGGGCTGGGTCGCCATGCAGGCCGGGGACTACGACCAGGCCCTGGAGCTGTGCGGCAGCGCGCTGCGGCTGTCCGTCGACCAGGGCTACCGGGAAGGTCAGATCATGTGCGAGATGGGCGTCGCCTTCTCGGCCCGCCGGGCGGGCGAGCTGGAGCTGGCGGACAAGCACCTGCGCCACCTGCTCGACGGGGTGCCGCGCGGCCCCGGCGTCGAGCCCGCCCTGCACGTGCCGAGCACCCTCGTCGAGCTGGGCCTGCTCACCGAGCACCGCGGCGACCCGGCGGCGGCCCTGGAGCTGCACCGGGAGGCGCTCGACGCCTCACAGCGGATCGGCGACCCACGGACCTCGGCGTTCGCCGTGGAAGGGGCGGCCAGCGCGCTCGCGGCCGAGGGATCGTACGACAGAGCCGCCCGTCTCCTCGGCCTCGCGGCGGCCGCCCGCGACCTCAACCAGACCCCCGCGGGCCCCTCGGAGCAGGAGGACCTGGACCGCATCACGAGCGCGGCCCGCGACGCCCTCGGCGAGCGGGCGTTCGCCGAGGCGTACGAGCAGGGCGGCACCGTGAAACTGGACGACGCCGCCGCCGCGCTGTGACCGTTGTCCGGGTCACGCGGACGTGAGGTGGTCGTTCAGGCGGTCGAAGAACTCGAGCCAGCCCACCTTGGCCTCGTCGGCGTGCTCCTGGTCGGTGTTCACGCCCCACTGGTGGAAGCGCATCGTGGTCCTGCCGCCGGCCTCGGTCAGCTCGACCGTCGCCACGGAGGCGGGGCCGTCGCCGGGGTTGTCGGGGTCGCCGGTGGTGAAGACGAGGCGACCCGGCGCCGCCACCTCGCGGTACGCGCCGTCCAGAGTGACCTCGAAGTCCTCCTCGCCGCAGAGCGTCGCCTGCCACCTGCCGCCGGGGCGCACGTCCATGGCGACCCGGTCCACGGGGGCGGTCAGGCCGTGCGGCCCGAACCAGGCGGAGAAGTGCTCGGGCTCGGTCCACGCCTGGAAGACGCGCTGGCGGGGGGCGTCGAAGACGCGGGTGATCTCGTACTCGGCGGTCTGGATCATGGTGTGGCCCTTCGGGAGAGGCGGTGCGGCTTGATGACCATCACGATGCCGGGCCGCGCTTACGATCCCCTTCATGCCGCCTTCAGGCTTCGGGGTAAGGGCGCGTCGCTTGAAGGTCGTTTCCTGGTGATGAGCGTGCCGCGCGGGTGGGGGCCGGTTCACCGATAGTCTGCGCGGGTGGACAGCGCAGAACTGAAGGACCGCGTACGCGAGCTGAGAGCCGAGGGCCGCTCGCCGAAGGAGATCGCCCGCACGCTCAAGGTGCCGCCGTCGGCCGTGGCGCCGCTGGTGCGCGCCATCGCGGCCGAGAGCGCCGACCCGGAGCGCGAGCCCGAGCTGGTCGGTTGCTGGGTCAACGTCGGCTGGAGCGTCGGCCTCGGCGTCGACCCCGCCCACGGCTGGACCGACGAGGCGCCCGACGCCGGCGAGGGCGGCATGGTGTCGGTGCTGGTCGCCAGGCGCCACGGCTGGGACAAGCTGTCGGTCGCCGGCTTCCTGGCCGACGTCTACTGCACCGGCGTCAAGAACTACATGGGCCCCGAGGTGTTCGACGAGCGGGAGCTGCGCCGGTTCAGGGAGTTCTTCTTCGGCGAGTACAAGGGCTATCAGGAGGCGTCGATCGAGCTCGCCCGGCACCTCGTCCTCGGCTCCACCGACTATGCCCGCACGCTCGGCTTCAAGTCCGACGAGGAGTTCGCGGCACCCGCCGCTCTGCTCGGCGCGTGGGAAGGGCCGTCGGCCATCACCTTCGGCAGGCAGGGCAGGCCGTTCTACGTGCCGGGACCGCACGACGACCCGGGCAAGATCGTCCGGATCCTGCGCCGCACGCTGTCCTACGACGACTTCGACTACGTCACGGACCAGTCACCCGCCTAGCGCTCCCGGTGGATCAGGTTGCGGCCCAGCCGCCAGACGCCGCCGTCCTCGTCCGCCCCGCGCATCCCTTCGAGCGTTCCCGGCTCGGCCAGGGCGACGGCGCGGGCGGTGGAGGCGAAGCCGAACGTGCGCTCCGGGGCCCAGTCCGTGCTCCGTCGCAGGCGGGTGCTCATCCGGGCCCAGCCCAGGGGCGCTCCGGCGACGACCCACGCGTCGGGCGGCCCGGCGGCGAACCGCCTGGCCTGCCGCAGCCAGGACGCCGCCTCCTCCGGCCAGTCCACCACGGCCAGCACGGTGCCTCCCCACGCCCGCACGAACGCCTCGACCTGCGCGAACACCTCCGTCTGCGCGAACGCCTCCGCTTGGGCGAACGCCTCCGCATGCGCGGCGGCGTCCCGCCGATGACCGGCCGGTACGGGGACGCCAGGGCTGTGGTTGCCTGGGGCTTGGACGTCCTGGCTGGGACGGGTGTGGCCGGCCGGGAGCGGGACGTCACGGCTGGGACGGGTGAGGCCGACCACGACCGCCTCTACTCGTGGCCGCGTCGAGGAGAGCAGCTTCATGAGCGTCTCCAGCTCCGGCGTCAAGCGGCGTCGTGGAAGACGAGGCCGAGCGTGTGGCGCCGGCCTGAGCGTACGGTGCTGACGCCGTGCCTGACCGGCGCGGCCGACCAGCCGCGCGCGGACCTGACCGGGCGGTCACGCGTGGTGAAGATCAGCCCGTGGCCCTGCGGCAGCATGGTCACCGTGCCGCGCGACTGAGCCCGAGGTCGCTGCTCGACCAGCAGGAACTCGCCGCCCGCGTAATCCTCGCCCGGCCGGTCCAGCCCGATGACGACCTGGAGCGGGAACACCAGATCCCCGTAGAGGTCGCGGTGCAGCGCGTTCCAGTCGCCGGGCCCGTACCGCAGCAGGATGGGCGTCGGTTTCGGCTGCCCGGCCCGGTGGCACCGGTCCAGCCACTCGTCGAAGCTGTCGGGCCACGGCGCGGGCTTGCCGAGCCTGGCCGCCCAGTCGCGGGCGATCGGCAGCAGCCTCGGGTAGAAGGCCACGCGCAGCCGCGCGACCAGCGGCGGCAACGGGTGGGTGAAGTAGCGATACTGGCCCCGCCCGAACCTGTACCTCTCCATGTCGATCGTGGATCGGAACCGCGTGGCCTCGTCGTACAGGCCGGAGACGCTCGCGCACTCGGCCGGCGTGAGCACCGGCGGCGTCAGCGCGCACCCGTGCGCGTCCAACTCCCCGGCCAGGGCCGTCCAGTCGGCTGTGTTGATGGTCATACCTCTTACAACACCGGCGGCGCGCGGAAAGTCGGCGGTTTTCGGACCTCGGAGCGGGTGGCCGCCTGGACGGCGGGGAAGCCACGTCGTACGCTCACCACGAAATCCGGACAGGGGGCCGAAGATGGCGGAATCTCGGGAGTACGGCTTCGCCGGCACGCGGGGGCGGATCGTGGCCCGCGTGTGGCCGAACGAGCACCCGCGCTACGTCGCCATCCTGGTCCACGGCTACGGCGAGCACATCGGCCGCTACGAGCATGTGGCCGACACCCTCGTACGCCATGGCGCGGCCGTCTACGGCGCGGACCATCTCGGGCACGGCAGGTCCGACGGCGAGCGGGTGCTCATCGAGGACTACGAGGACGTGGTGACCGACGTCCGCACGGTGGACGAGCGGGCCAGGGCCGACCATCCGGGCCTGCCCGTCGTCGTCATCGGCCACTCGATGGGCGGCCTCATCGCCGCCCGCTACGCCCAGCGTTACGGCGACACCCTCGCCGCGCTGGTGCTGTCAGGCCCCGTCCTGGGCGAATGGGAGGTGGTCGGCACGCTGCTGGCGCTCGACGAGCTCCCCGACACCCCGCTCGACACCGCCACACTCTCCCGCGACCCGTCGGTGGGCGAGACCTACGCTCACGACCCGCTCGTCTGGCACGGCCCCTTCAAACGCCCCACCCTGCGGGCGCTGGACGCCACCATCAAGGCCATCGCCAAGGCGGGTGCCCTGGGCGCGCTGCCGACCCTCTGGATCCACGGCGCCGACGACCGCCTCGTCCCCCTCACCGGCACCCGCGTCGGCATCGACGAGATCCGGGGCGCCGACCTCACCGAGCTGGTCTACCCGGAGGCCAGGCACGAGGTGTTCAACGAGACGAACAAGGCCGAGGTCCTGGCCGACGTGACGACCTTCATCGACCGCGTACTGACAACCTGACCCTCACCGGCACCGCAGCCCGAAACTGACCTTCACCGGCATCGCAGCCCGATACCTGACGGCTCAGCCGGATATGCGGGCTGATTTGCCGACCTGTAGCCAGACGTGGCCCGAGCCGTGGGTTCTAGAAAGCTTCACCTTCCAACATCCTGCCTTGGGGAACACCCAGCCGGTGCCCCACTCGTAGCCGGGGCGCTGCCAGCTCGACCCGCCGTGCTCCTCCAGCCACACCAGCTTGGCCCGCTCGCCGCTGGGCAGCGAGGCCGACGCCTTGAGCGGGCCCTCGCCCGTCATCCGCCAGGCGATCTTGACCTCCTTGCCCCGCGCGAACGGCACCTCGGCGAACAGCAGCCCCCACAACTCCGCGCCCTGCGAAGTCCCGCGCACCTCCGTAAGCCCGGCAGAGGTAAGCAGCGGGGTGCCACCACACGTCTCCCTCGCCACGACCGACCCAGGCGAGGCCCCGCCACCGGTAACCCGCCCGCCAGGGCTCCCCACCGCAGTCGGCCCACCCGGCGAGGGCCCGCTCGTTACGGTTGCCCCGCCCGGCGAGGGCCCGCTCGTTACGGCCGGTTGGCCTGGTGAGGGACGGCCTGGCGTGGTCGGCCCGTTCGGCGAGCGGGTGACCGCCGTCGTCTGGGCGCACGCAGTGCAGCCGGTCGTCAGGACGAGCGCCGCGACCACCATCGTCAACCGCATGGAAACTCCATGCCTCTTCTACAACCGGCCGCCCCGGAGGGTTCCCAGCAGTCCCCGTGGGTGTGGCCGAGTCAGGGCCAGTCGGTCGTGGCACGGGCCTGCCCGATGGGTTGGTTGTACCGCCTTCGCCCCACAATGCGCTGCAAGTCCACTGCAAGATCGTCTAACTAGGTTGCCAACATGAGACGACTGTTGTTGGCCGGCATGCTGACGGTGACCCTGGGCGGTTGCGTGATCACGACAGGGGGACCGGTTCCGGTCAGCACGCAGGTGAGCGCGGAGCAGGGCAAAGGCACCCAGGAGGTCGAGGCGGGTCAGGACAACGGCACGCTGGAGGTCGAGGCCGGAGTGCTGAAGGGCCGGGTCGTGGGGGCGGACGGCAGGCCGATCCAGGGTGCCGAGATCGCCGCCGACAACCAGCTCCTCTACAACAGCAATCTCATCGTGTCGACCGACGCCGACGGCTTCTACCGGGTGGACACCGACGTCGCGGCCACGTTTCACGTGACGGCCAGAATGAAGATCGACTTCAACGGCAAGAACTACGCGATCGACCTCGCCCCCGAGGACGACACCTCCTTCGCCGGCCCGACCGGCGCGGTCAGGAACTTCACCTGGAAACTCACCGGGGAAAGGCCCGACGGCCTCGGCCACTACGGCAGCTCGGTGCTGTTCTACCTGGACAACGTCGACCCGCAGAATCCAGAGGTCTATCTGGAGGACGAGAACGTCGAGGTCACGCTCACCCCCGAAGGCCCGCTGGCCGACGGTTCGGCCGGACAGACCATCACCCGGAGGGCGATGCGGACCCCGGACGGGTCGGGCCTGGTGGACGTCCCTCTCGGCCGCTACCGGATCAGCGCGAACTATCAGGGGCGCCCGCTCCAGGTCGGCCCGCGTAACAGCGGGCAGTACGCCGCCGAGGTCGTCGCGGACTTCACCCAGCACATCAACGCCGTCTACTGGATCGAGCTGGAGATGAAACTCTGACCGAGCCGCCGGCGGTCACGGCGCGGCGTCACCCGCCAGGGTCTCCAGCACCTGCTCGCCGTATTTGGCCAGTTTGTTCTCGCCCACGCCGTTGACCGTGCCCAGCGCGGACAGTGACGTCGGCGCCAGCGTGGCGATCTCGCGCAGGGTGGCGTCGTGGAAGATGACGTAGGCGGGGACGCCCTGCTCCTTGGCGGTGGCGGCCCGCCAGGAGCGCAGCCGCTCGAACACCGGCGCGGCCTCCGCCGGCAGGTCGACGGCGGGGCGGGCCTTGCCCCCGGCGGGTCTGGCGGCACGGGCGGGCCGCTGAGCGTCGCGGCGGAGCGGCACCTCCTGCCGGCCGCGCAGGACCTCGGCGCTCGCGTCGGTGAGGACGAGGGCGCCGTAGTCGGGCTCGACCGCCAGCAGGCCCTGGGCCAGCAGCTGCCGGACCACCCCGTGCCACTCGGAGTTGCCCAGCTCGGCGCCGACCCCGAACACGCTCAGCGAGTCGTGGCCGTGCTGGAGCACCTTGGCGGTCGTCTTGCCGAGCAGGATGTCGACGATCTGGCCGACGCCGAACTTCTGCCGCCGCTCGCGGGCCAGCCGCAGCACGGCCGAGAGCACCTTCTGCGCGGGCACCGTGCCGTCCCAGGACTCCGGGGGCGTCTGGCAGGTGTCGCAGTTGCCGCACGGCTGGGAGCCGCTCTGGCCGAAGTAGTCGAGCAGCATGACGCGGCGGCACGTCACCGTCTCGCAGAGCGCCAGCATCGCGTCGAGGTGGTGCGCCTGGCGGCGGCGGTGCTGGTCGTCGCCTTCGAGGCTCATGCGGCGGTGTTGCACGACGTCCTGCAGGCCGTAGGCCATCCAGGCGGTGGCGGGCAGCCCGTCGCGCCCGGCCCGCCCGGTCTCCTGGTAGTAGCCCTCAAGGGACTTGGGCAGGTCGAGGTGGGCGACGAAGCGTACGTCGGGCTTGTCGATGCCCATCCCGAACGCGATCGTCGCCACCACGATCAGCCCCTCCTCGCGCAGGAAGCGGGCCTGGTGGGCGGCGCGGGTGCGGGCGTCGAGGCCCGCGTGGTAGGGGACGGCGGCGATGCCGTTGTCGACGAGGAACTCGGAGATCTTCTCGACGGAGGAGCGCGACAGGCAGTAGACGATGCCGGCCTCGTCGGGGTGCTCGGCGCGCAGGAAGTCGAGGAGCTGGCGCTTGGGCTCGCTCTTGGTGGTGATGCGGTAGTGGATGTTAGGGCGGTCGAAGCCGGCCACGAAGTGCCGCGCCTGCTCCAGGCCGAGCCGCTCGGAGATCTCGGCGTGGGTGGCGGGGGTGGCGGTGGCGGTCAGCGCGATGCGCGGCACTTCTGGCCAGAGCGTGGGCAGCTCCGACAGCGCGAGGTAGTCGGGGCGGAAGTCGTGGCCCCACTGCGAGACGCAGTGCGCCTCGTCGATCGCGAACAGCGAGATCTCGCCCTTGGCCAGCAGTCGCACGGTGGCCTCGACCCGCAGCCGCTCGGGCGCGAGGTAGAGCAGGTCGAGCTCGCCCGCCAGGAACGCCGCCTCCACCCGCTGCCGCTCGCCGAAGTCCTGCGTCGAGTTGAGGAACCCCGCGCGCACGCCCAGCGCGGTGAGCGCGTCGACCTGGTCCTGCATCAGCGCGATCAGCGGCGAGACGACCACCCCGACCCCCGGCCGCACCAGGGCGGGGATCTGGTAGCAGAGCGACTTGCCGCCGCCGGTGGGCATGAGCACGAGCGCATCGCCGCCCGAGACGACGTGCTCGATGATCTCCTGCTGACCGGTCCGGAACGAGTCGTAGCCGAACACTCGGTGCAGGACCTCAAGGGAGGTATCCATATGGCTACCTTACGTGTTCGGGGGTCGACGTCCGGCGAGGTTCGCCCACGGCGATCGTAGTCACCGGCGAGAGCGCTCCGAGACCGCATGCCGTATCCGATCAGCTGAGTGATCGCCGGTACGCGACCATCACTTTCCCGGAATGCCCGGAAATGCGGTGATTGCGGTCACGTCAGTGGGAAGGGCTGACCGATATGAGCCTGTCTTATGTGGTGACCGGTGGAGGACGAGGTATCGGGCGAGCCGTCGTGCAGCGGCTCCTGGGGGAGAAGGACACCGTGGTCGCCGTCGAACGCGACCCGGGCGCCCTCGACTGGGCCGGTCCCCGGGTCGTCCCGGTGATCGGGGACGCTGCCGACGAGGCCGTCGCCGGCCGGGCCGCAGACCTCGCGGAGGAGGCGGGCACGCTCTCGGGCTGGGTCAACAACGCCGCCGTCTTCGGGGATGCCTCCGTCCACTCCGCCCCGATCGCCGAGGTCCGCGCGCTGATCACGGCCAACCTCGACCTGGCCGTCGTCGGCTGCGCCACCGCGGTGCGCCGCTTCCTGGCCTCGGGTACGGCGGGCGCCATCGTGAACGTCACCTCGCACCAGGCGCGCAGGGCGGTCCCGGGCAGCCTGCCGTACTCGACGGCCAAGGCCGCCGTCGAGGCCCTGACCAGAGCACTGGCGGTCGAGTACGGCAGGAGCGGCATCCGGGTGAACGCGGTGGCGCCGGGCTCGGTGGCGACGGAGCGCTACGAGCGGTTCCTGGCCGGGCGGGGGGCGGAGGCGGCCGGGATCGAGGCGGAGATGGCCCGGCTGCACCCACTGGGCCGGGTCGCCACCACGGCCGAGATCGCCGCCGCGGTGGCGTACCTGCTCTCGCCCGAGGCCTCCTTCGTGAGCGGCGTGACCCTGCCCGTCGACGGCGGCCGCTCGGTCCTCGGACTGGATCCCGAAGCACGGGAATGAAAACCGTTGCCATCGAGTTGGAGGGGGCATGAAGAAGAACCTGCACCCGTCCTACCGGCCGGTCGTCTTCCGTGACCCCAGCGTCGGCTTCGCCATGCTGACCCGGTCCACCGTGTCCACCGACAAGACCGTCGAGTGGGAGGACGGCCGCACCTACCCGGTCGTCGACGTCGACGTCTCCTCCGCGAGCCACCCGTTCTACACGGGCCGTGGCCGCGTGCTGGACACCGCCGGCAGGGTCGAGCGCTTCAAGCAGCGCTACGGCAAGATGTGACGCGAGAGCTCGTAGCCCCCGTTCCGCCCGGCTTGTCCAAGCCCGGCGGGCGGGGGCTTCGACGTTCACTCCCTTTCCTCACCGAAGAGGCCGCATGTCCGAGTTACCAGCGGGTACAAGGGCTTTACCGGCGTGGGAGCGATGGTGATCGCACAATGAGTCTCTCTGGGAAGGAGCGCCGCATCCTCGCTGAAATCGAGCAGGCTCTGGAGCAGGATGACCCGGAGCTCGCCAAGAGGGTCGCGGCGATCAACGAGATCGAGTCGGACGGCGTGCCGGCCCGGCGCAAGGACGACGAGCTGCCCCGGGCCAGGGACGCGATCCCGATCCCCGGCGACGAGCCCGCCCCGCGAGCCGATCCCGAGCGACCGCGCGGCCACTCGCGCGGCCGACAGCCCGGCCGGCAGTCCGGTCGACAGTCCGGTCGCATGTGGCTCATCGTGGTGGTCGTGGTGCTGACCTTCCTACTGCTGGTGCTGGCCGTCGCGACGGCGTGAGCGGCGGTGCCTGAGCACCAGCAGGTCGACGGCCGCGATGACGGCCACAGCGGCCGCGATCGCCGCCTCCCAGACCCAGACCTCCTCGCCGGTGCTCAGCGCCCGCGAGACGAAGAAGACGGCCGCCACGGTGGCGAGCACGAGCGCTGCCAGGGACAGGATCCTGCGGACGCGCACGGGGCTGCGTGCGGTCGTGGGCTCGGTGCCCGCGCGGTTGCGTAGCCACATCATGAGTCAGGCCAGACAGCGCAGGGCCGAGACGAGCCGCGGATCCAGCGGGTGGCCTTCGGGCAGGCGGCCCACCGTCGCCTCGACGAACTCCGGCGGCGACAGCGACGCGCTCACCCCGCCGGCCGACACCCAGATCTGCTCGGCGGTCTGCTCCACCTGCGCCTTGGACTCGCTCTCGGCCAGCGCGAACCGCCCGATCGCGGTCCGCCAGCGCGTACGGTACTCGGCCTCCTCATCGGAGACGGGAGCGCCCACGTCGTCGGCGTGGGTGGCGTACTCGGAGTCGTAGTGAAAGGCCTGCCTGCCCACCGGGTAGGGGCCGGCCATGGTCTCCAGCGACGCGTCCGGGCCGAGCTCGCGCATGCGGCGGCGGGTGTCGCCGTTCTTGGCGCGCCACTCCCGCAGGACCTCCTCGACCGGCACGTCGCGGCGCTGCCGTACGCACCACTCGTTGAAGTCGTTGTAGCCGCTGATGCCCTCCCGCTCCATCAGGGAGAACAGGTCCGGCAGGGTGCCGTCGAGGCAGGCCTGGTTGTAGAGCTCCTCGCCCGCCAGGTGGCCGAGCACGTCGCGGACCGACCAGCCGGCGGCCCGGGAGGGACGCTGCCAGCCGTCGGCGTCGAGGCCGGCGAAGAAGCGGTCGAGCCTGGCCGCCTCGGCGTCGAAGATGTCGAACGGGTCGAACCGGTCGAGTTCGTGCAGCACGTCGTCACCCATGGTGCGGACGCTACCCCCGGGACGCCGCCTCTCACGGAGAAGCCTCCGGAGAAGCCTCCGGAGATGGCGAAGGCCCGGCCGACGGCCGGGCCCTCACTCAGGGTTGACTAGCGGCGCCAGCTGTAGACGCGCACGTAGTCGCTGCGGCTGGACGTGTCGTCCGTCCGCCAGCTGCCCTTGTACACGGCCTTGTAGCTGCCGCTCTTCCACGCGCGGGTCGAGGCGTCGAACTTGCCACGACGGTCGGTCCTGTCGGAGTCGACCCACTTCCAGCCACTGGAGCCGTTGGCCCGGTAGTAGATGGAGACGTTGGCGTGGCTCAGGGTGTCCCAGCGCCTGCCGTCCTCGACCAGGAGGCGGCCGGAGAAGCGGACCGTCCGGCCCTTGAAGGTCTTGGACGGCGACGCCTCGAAGCCGATGATCCGAGTGTCGTCCTTCGACCTGCGCTTCTGGACGTCCACGGAGAAGAACGACGAGTCCTCGGCGACTCGCTTGCCGTCCTTGTCGAAGGCGACGGCGGTGGCCCGCCACTTGCCCTCGTAGTCGCGGGAGTTGAACGGCACCGAGAAGCGCCAGTCCTCCAGCGGCTTGACTTCCTTGGCCGCCATGGTCCGCGCGTTGCGGGTGGCCGGTGAGACGGTGAGCTCGACCTTCTCGACGTCCGAGGTCGCGTTGACCTTGAAGTTGGCGGTCGTCTCACCGCGCCACTCGACCTCGACCGGGTTCGGCGAGATGTCGACGATCTCGACCTCAGGGTCGGCCGTGGTGGTGGTGCTGGCGGTGGCGACGCCACCGGACATCAACATTGTTCCGCCGGCCAGGGCGGAGATGATTCCTACAGCGAGCTTACGCATGAGGGTGCTGATTCCTCTCCCCGTATCGCTTTGGACCCGGCCCGGGATGGCCGGATCCTTTACTGCTTAGAGCCACAGTATGGGGAAAAGGTTGTCTAAAGTTGTGGGAAAGATTGGATCACGGCTGTTACCTGCACTGTCGCCGCAAAAAAATTTTGATGTGACCTTAACCGACTACAGTCTGTGTCCATGATCGACGTCTACACCCTGGGCGAGGCGCTCGGGGTCGTGTCCAGCGGCCGTGTCCGGCACGAGCATGAGGCCAGACTCGACGTCTGCGGCCCCGAATTCACCCTCGCCGTCGCCCTGGCCAGACTCGGCCATACCTGTGCCTACCTGGGCAAAGTAGGGGCCGACGAGCTGGGCGCGCGGGTGCTGACGGTGCTGCGGGGCGAGGGCGTCGACGTGGCCGACATGCGGGTGACGCAGGGTGGTCGTACCGGCCTGGTGTTGCGTGACACGCGGGTGGGTCTGGACCCGCGCACCACCCATTTCCGCGCCGGCTCGGCCGGGTCGGCGCTGACTCCCGGGAACGTGCCGATCGACCGGATCGGGGCGTCGAAGATGCTGCATGTCTCCGGCGTCACGGCGGCGCTCGGCCGGGACACGCTGGAGGCGGTGCGGTCGGCGGTGAGCGCGGCCAGGAACGCCGAGGTGATGATCTCCTTCGCCGTCGACTACCGGCCCGAGCTGTGGGCCTCGGTCCGCGAGGCCGAGGAGGCGCTGACCGAGCTGGCCTGCGACTCCCACCTGCTCTTCGTCCACCAGGACGAGCTGGACCTGGTCAAGCCCGCGCTCACGCCCGAGCGCGAGGTCGTGGTGGACCGCGGCGCGAAGGGCGCGAGCGTACGGTCGGACCGCATGCGCTACGACGCGCCGGGCCCGCAGGTGCCGGTGGTGGACACCTCCGGGTCGGCGGAGGCGTTCGTGGCCGGGTACATCAGCGCGGCCCTGGACGGGCTGACCCCGCCCGAGCGCCTGCACCGCGGGACGCTGCTGAGCGCCGCCGCGGTGACCAGCGCGAGTGACTGGCAGGGGCTGCCCACCAGGGGCGAGCTCTAGTCGCGTTTCAGGCGAGCTCTAGTCGATGTCGAGCGTGAAGGTCGACGTGGCGTTCCTGATGTCCTGCGCGTTGCCGCTGAACCGCAGGCCGGTGAAGGTGGCCGAGCCGACCGCCGGGCCCTGGCCGGTCTCGGGCATCTCGTTGACCCAGATGCCGAAGCCGGACTTGGCGTCGAAGGCGTCGCCGCTCTTGCGCGCCCCGCTGATGGAGACGTTGTCGAAGACGGTGTCCGTCACCGGGTTCAGTGGCCGGCCGCCGGTGTCGTATCCCGTCTGGAACATGATTCCCGAGTACGTCGGATCCACGATGTCCAGGTCGCTGACCCGGATGCCCTGGAACACCTTCGACGCCGAGAACACCCACAGCGCCGGGAAGGTCTGCGCCCCCCAGAAGTGCCCGCCGGCCCTGACGAGGGAGATGTTCTCGAACCGGGTGGGCGGGTCGGCGCCGAAGCCGTGCATCGGGATCCCGAAGTCCAGCGAGCTGATCGTGATGCCGGAGTACACCAGCGTGTCGGCGACGTAGATGTTCCTGAAGACGTTGTCGTAGCCGCCGTAGACGGCCACGCCCGCCGCCCGCCAGGTGAGCAGCGAGGTGAGGTTCTCGTAGACGTTGCCGTGCTGCTCGCCCTGGTTGTTGTCGATGGCGGAGAACAGCGCGAAGCTGTCGTCGCCGGTCGACCTGGTCTCGATGTTGGAGACGAGGTTGCCGGTGCTGCCGTTGGTCATGTTGAGCCCGTCGGCGAACACGTTCCGGATCCGCGAGTTCTTGATGACCATGTCGTCGGTGTTGGTGCCCCAGTACATGCAGACCTGGTGCTCCACCCACAGGTCGTCGATCGTGATGTCCGACACGTTGCTGAAGTCGAAGACCTTGCCCGGCCCGTTGATGCGCGAGGTGTAGTTGCCGAAGTAGGCGAAGCTCGCGTAGGTCGAGCCGTTGGCCGACGCCTCGGTACGGAACCCCACGTCGGTGTTGGCCTGCCCGGCGGGCGCGCGGAAGCGGGTGTACCACGGGCCGGCGCCGACGATCCTGACGGCCTTGCCGTACACCTGGAACTTGTTCGCCGTCTGGTAGTCGCCCGGGGGCAGGTAGACGCCGGTGAGCGCGCTGTCCTGGCGCGCACGGTCGAGCGCCTCCTGCACGTCCTGGTGGGTGAATCCGTCCGGTACGGCATAGCGTGCCGGGTCCGGGTTGGCCAGCGGCGCCACCTGCTCGAAGTTGACGAAGTCGATGGTGTAGGTGGAGGTGTTGGCCGCGTCCTTCTGCAGCTTGATCCTGCTGCCCGCCGGGACAGTGGCGTTCAGCATGATGTTGGCCTCGTCGTAGATGGCCCGGGGCGGGCCGGAGGAGGGATCGTTGTTCGGCTCCGCTTCCGGGCCGTACAGCCAGGCGTGGCGCGAGGTCAGGGGGATGGCCTTGTGGAAGACGCCGTCGACGTAGACGTTCAGGGTGGAGTCGATGCCGCCGCCGCCCGGCGCGTCCGGGATGGAGAACCTGGTGACCAGCGTGTTCGTGCTGGCGCGGGTGGTGAACTCGACGTAGGAGCCGGTGCCGCCGAGCGTCACCGCACGGCGTCCGGACGCCTCGCCCGCCAGGTCGCCGACGGTCCGGTTCGGGCCGAGGCGGGTGGCGCCGCCGCCGACCGCGGCGTCCTCGGCCTCGTACATGTCGTACGGCATGCTCGCGCCGCGGCCGACGAAGAGCGGCTGCGTGCTGGTGTTGTTGTCCCGTTTGACCGGCAGTTCCTCCGGGTCGGCGGCGAGCACCACCTTGACCGTGTGCCGGCCGTCGGCGGCGGTCCAGGTGCCGAGATCGACCGGTGCGCTGGTGGCGCCGGGGGCGAGCACGCCGCCGGTGGCGCCGGTGAGGGTCCGCACGACGTCGCCGGACTGGTTCGTCACGGTGAGCGTGATGCCGTGGGAGCCGCCGCTGCTGGCCCGCGTGCCCTGGTTCCTGACGGCCACGGAGAAGGTCACGGTGTCGCCCCGGGCCGGGTTGCTCGGGGTCCAGGCCACAGGGGCCGCGACCAGGTCGGCGGTGTCGACGGGCCGCACGGTCAGGGTGCCGGAGGCGGTGTTGTTGGTCTCGTCCTGCTCGAAGATCTCCTCGTCCTCGTCCACCTTGGCGCTGACCGCGTAGGCGGCGGCGTCCCGCGTGCCGACGTCGGCGGAGACGGTGGCCGAGGCGCCGGGGGCCAGTGCGCCGACGTCCGCGCTGCCGGCCTGGTCGTCGCCCAGGTAGAAGGCGACGGAGGTGGCGGCCGAGGCGGCGGTGCCGGTGTTCCTGACCGTGGCCGACAGCTCGATCTCGTCGGTCTCGGTGGGTGCGGCCGGGGTCGAGGCCAGCCCGGTGACGGTCAGATCCGGGTTGTCCGCCGGGGCGCCGAAGACCTGGAACTCGGCCACCTGCCCGCCCGGCGCGCCGGAGTTGGCGGCGATCCGCAGCCGCACGTCGGCGGCCGTGGCGGTGACCGGGATGGTCACGGTGTTCCCGGAGGCGGGGTCGAAGGTGTACGTGGCCTGCGGGACGAGGGTGGTGAAGTCGCTGTCGCCCTGGTCGCGGCCGAGCACCTGGACGGTCTGGGTGCGCCTGGCCCAGGCGGGGGCCGGGTTCAGCTTGAGCACCACCGAGGTGAGGTCGGCGTTGGCGCCGAGTCGCACGGTCAGCGTGTTCGGGTAGGCGGCGCCTTCCCAGTAGGTGTCCAGGTCGTTGTCGTTGGCCTGGGCCGCCACGTAGGTGTGGGTGTGCGAGGAGGCGTCGATCTGCTTGCCGATCGCCAGGTTCGCCCCCGGTTCCGGATTCGTGCCGCTGTCGCCGTACACCTCGAACTCCGAGAGCTGGCCGGCGGGCCAGCCGGTGTTGGCGGTGAATCGCAGGCGGACGTAGCGGGCGCTCGCGCTGACGGCGATCGTGGCGGTGGGGGCGAAGGTGTAGGTGGCCGAGGGCTTGACCGTGGTGAAGGCCGTGCCGTCGGTGCTGCCCTCGACGCTCAGTGTCTGCGTCCTGCCGGGCCAGCCGGTGGGCAGCTTGAGAGTGAGGCCGTCGATGGTGGCGGTGGCCCCCAGGTCCACCTGGACCCATTGGGGGAAGGCGTTGTTAGGAGACTCCCAGTAGGTGGCCTGGTCGCCGTCGGTGACGTTGGCGGCCCGGTAGACGTCGGCGTGGCCGCTGGCGATGGCGGTCCGGCCCGCCGCGAGATTGCTGTCGGCCGCCGCCGGGGCCGGCGCGGCGAGGACGGAGATGACCAGGGTGAGGGCGGCTAAGAGTGCTCTCATGGGGGTGGCCCTTCGAAGAAGTGCGGTTGGGCGCACCATAAGATGTCCAGCACATCTCAGCAATATTCCGATGAGATTGCGCAACTTATTGACTGACAATTGCAGCCGTTCCGCTGTCCTTGGTCCTGGTCAAGGCCCATGATGTACGTCTCACGCCTCGCGCAACGACTGCCGTCGAATCAACGTAAGTGGTTGCAAGCGTTTGCGCATTCTGTCGTATAGTTTGCGCATGACGCGACGACTCGCAGACGTGGCCAAGAAGGTCGGGGTGAGCGAGGCGACCGTGAGCCGCGTGCTCAACGCCAAGCCGGGGGTGTCCGACGCCACCCGTGAGGCCGTGCTGACGGCGCTCGACGTGCTCGGCTACGAGCGCCCCACCCAGTTGCGCGGCGACCGTGCCCGCCTGGTCGGCCTGGTGCTGCCCGAGCTGCAGAACCCGATCTTCCCCGCCTTCGCCGAGGTGGTCGGCGGCGCCCTGGCCCAGCAGGGGTTCACCTCCGTGCTCTGCACCAGGACCGTCGGCGGCGTGTCCGAGGCCGACTACGTGGACCTGCTGCTGCAGCAGCAGGTCAGCGGCGTGGTCTTCGCCGGCGGCCTGTACGCCCAGGCGGACGCCGCGCACGGCCACTACGAGCTGCTGCACGAGCGCAAGCTGCCGGCGGTGCTGGTCAACGCCGCCGTGGAGCGCCTGGAGTTCCCGCAGGTGTCGTGCGATGACGTGGTGGCCGCCGAGATGGCGCTGGGCCACCTCCGGGCGCTGGGCCACGAGCGCGTCGGCATGGTGCTGGGCCCCAAGGACCACATGCCGTCACGGCGCAAGCTGGCGACCTTCCTGGCCGAGGGCGGTGACCCCGAGCTGGTCGAGCACACCATGTTCGCGCTCGAAGGCGGGCACGCCGCGGCGACCCGGCTGCTCAGGCGCGGCGTGACCGCGGTGATCTGCGCCAGCGACCTGCTCGCGCTCGGCACGATCCGGGCCACCCGCCGCGCGGGGCTGAGCGTGCCCGGCGACGTTTCGGTGATCGGCTTCGACGACTCCGCCCTGATGAACTGCACGGACCCGCCGCTGACCACGGTCCGCCAGCCGATCGACGCGATGGGCCGGGCCGCGGTCGACCTGCTGGTGGCCCAGATCGACAAGGCCGCGGTGTCGGCGGACGAGCTGCTCTTCGAGCCGGAGCTGGTCGTGCGGGCCTCCACCGCGAGAGTCCGCGCCTCGTAACTCAGTCGTTATCTTGCAATAGTCCGTCCAAATCTTGCGGACTTCCGTTGGCGATCCTATGGTGTGGGCACCTCGCATCAGAAGGGTCAGATCAATGAAGAGATCCACAGGACTCTTAGTCGTCACCGCGCTCGGCCTGTCCGCCTGTGGGTCGGGTGAGCCCGCCACGCCCTCGGCCGGTGGGGCCGAGCAGGTGACGATCACGGTCGCCTGCCAGCCCGCCAAGTCGGCGCCCAAGGAGCGCCAGGCGTGGGATGACGACGTGGCGACCTTCATGAAGGCGCATCCCGGCGTGACCGTGAAGAGCACCGACCAGCAGCCGTGCTTCGACCCCAAGACGTTCGGGCCGAAGCTGGCCGGCGGCCAGATGGAGACCGTCTTCGTGGTGCCCGTCACCAACTACGCCGACGTGATCGCCAAGGGCCAGGCCCTGGACATCACGGCGTACACCGGCGAGATCAAGAACTGGAACGACCTCCGCTCCGACGTGCGCGAGCTGGTCACCAAGGACGGCAAGATCTACGGCGTCCCGAACGTGCACTACGGCGTCGGCCTGGTCTACAACCGCAAGCTCTTCACCGAGGCCGGCCTCGACCCCAACACACCGCCCACGACCTGGGCCGAGATCCGCGAGGCCGCCAAGAAGATCGCCGGGCTCGGCTCCGGCCACGTCGGCTACGGCGAGTACTCCGGCGGCAACACCGGCGGCTGGCACTTCACCCAGGCCATCTACGGCCGCGGCGGCAGCATCCTGACCCCCGACAACAAGCAGGCCGCCTTCAACTCACCCGAAGGCAAGGCCGTCCTGCAGACCCTGCACGACATGCGCTGGACCGACAACAGCATGGGCAACAAGCTCCTGGTCGGCTGGGAGTCGCTGATGATGGCCATGGGCAGCGGCAAGGTCGGCATGATGCTCGGCGCCCCCGACGTGGTCACCGACGTGGTCAACAAGTTCAAGGGCAACGTCGCCGACTACGGCATCACCGGCTTCCCCGAGGCCAAGGCGTCGCTCAGCGGCGGCGAGGCGTTCATGGTCAACCCGAAGGCCACGCCCGCCGAGGCGAAGGCCGGGCTCCAGTGGCTCGACTTCCGCTACAACACCGTCGGCAAGGGCCGCTTCGACTTCGCCCGCGGCAAGACCATCGGCAACCCCGTCGGCGTGCCCGACAACGACGTCTACGGCGACTCGGCCACCGGCAAGGCCATCCAGGCCGACCGCAAGGCCAACGCCTCGCTCCCGGTCGAGAACTACGAGCCGTACGTCCAGGCCGCCGCCACCATCCCGCCGAAGGCCGAGCCGCCGCACGCGCAGGAGCTCTACGCCATCCTCGACGTGGTCATGTCGGGCGTGCTCAGCCGTAAGGACGCCGACATCGACAAGCTGCTCGCCGACGCCGAGACCAAGGCGAACGCCGTGCTGGCCGCCAAGGGCTGACCTGTATGCCGGTTCTGAGGCGCAATCTGACGGCCTACGGGTTCCTGTGCGCGGCGCTGCTCTGCTTCGCGGTGTTCGCCTGGTACCCGATGGCCAGGGAGTTCATCCTGAGCTTCCAGTCGACCAACCTGATCGACCCGCCCACCTGGGTGGGGCTGGACAACTTCGGCTACGCCGTCAGCGACCCGGCCTTCGCCGACGCCTGGCTGGCCACCCTGCAGTTCACGTTCCTCGCGCTGGTCTGCGGCTACGTCGTGCCGTTCGCCGTCGCCCTCGTGCTGAACGAGTTGCGCCACGCCCGGGCGTACCTCAGGTTCGTGGTCTACCTGCCGGTCATGCTGCCGCCGATCGTCGCGGTGCTGCTGTTCAGGTGGTTCTTCGACCCGGGGCCCGGGCTGTTCAACCAGATCCTGGGCTTCTTCCAGCTGCCCGGCCTGGCCTGGCTGGACTCCCCGACCACCGCCCTGATCTCCCTGGTCATCGTCTCGACCTGGATGAACATGGGCAGCGCCACGCTCATCTACCTCGCCGCCCTGCAGAACATCCCGCCGGAGCTGTACGAGGCCGCCGAGCTGGACGGGGCCGGCATCTGGAAACGGATCAAGCACGTCACGATCCCGCAGACCCGGCTCATCCTGCTGCTCATGCTGATGCTCCAGATCGTGGCCACCATGCAGGTCTTCATCGAGCCGTACATGCTCACCGGCGGCGGCCCGGAGAACTCCACCGTCACCGTCGCCTACCTGCTGTTCCAGTACGCCTTCACGTACCAGAACTACGGCGCCGCGGGCGCGCTCGGCATGATGCTCATGATCGTGCTGCTCGCCTTCGCCGCCTTCCAGCTCCGGCTCACCCGGGAGGACAAGACATGATCTCCGTCGGCGCCCGGGCCGGCACCCGGCACGGCAGGGCCAGGCGAAGGCGTGGCAGGCCGATCGAGTCACAGTTCCGTACGATCATCTCCCCGCTCCAGCTGAACAGCCGGTGGGGCAGGCGGATCTACTGGGCCGTGCTGGTCACGGTCGTGGTGAGCTTCACGCTGGTCTTCCTCTTCCCGCTCTACTGGATGATCACCGGCGCCATGAAGACGGGCGAGGAGATCGCCCAGATGCCGCCGACGCTCTTCCCGGCCGAGCCCACCCTGGACGCCTACGTCGAGGCGTGGGACCTGTTCGACCTCGGCACGCTGCTGTGGAACACCGCCTACTACTCCTTCGGCGGCTGGCTGTTCTGCATGGCGGTCGACGTGTCGGCGGCCTACGCGCTGTCGAAGCTGCGGCCGATGTTCGGCGGCGTGATCCTCGGCGCGATGCTGGCCACGCTGATGATCCCGGCCATGGTCGTGCTGATCCCGCTCTACGTCACGGTGGTGGACCTGGGCCTGCTGAACAACCCGTGGGGGCTGTGGTTCCCCGCGGCGGCCAACGGGTTCAACATCTTCCTGCTCAAGCGCTTCTTCGACTCGATCCCCAGGGAGCTGATCGAGGCGGCGCAGATCGACGGCGCCGGCTCGCTGCGGGTGCTGTGGTCGGTGGTGCTGCCGATCTCCCGGCCGATCCTCGGCGTGGTGTCCATCTTCACCATCGTCACCTCCTTCAAGGACTTCGTCTGGCCGCTGCTCGTCATGACCGACAGCGACATGATGACGCTCAGCGTCGGCCTGTCGCAGACCGCGGGCATGGTCACGCAGAACGCCATCATGGGCGGCCTGGTCGTCGCGAGCATCCCGACGATCATCGTTTTCTTCATCTTCCAACGTCACATCATGGCGGGCCTGACCGCCGGATCCATAAAAGGATGAGCATGCCGAACACGTGGTGGCGGGGGGCCGCGATCTACCAGGTCTACCTGCGCAGTTTCGCCGACGGCAACGGCGACGGCGTCGGCGACCTGGCCGGGCTCCGATCCCGCCTGCCCTACCTGAAAGACCTCGGCGCCGACGCCATCTGGCTGAACCCGTGGTATCCGTCGCCGATGGCCGACGGCGGCTACGACGTGGCCGACTACCGCGACATCGAGCCGGTCTTCGGCACTCTCGCCGAGGCGGAATCGTTCATCACCGAGGCCCACGAGCTGGACATCAAGGTCATCATCGACGTGGTGCCGAACCACAGCTCCACGGCCAGCGCCTGGTTCCAGGAGGCCCTGACCGACCCGTCGACCCGGGACCGCTTCTGGTTCCGTGACCAGCCGAACGACTGGCAGTCCATCTTCGGCGGCCCCGCCTGGACCCAGGTGCCGGACGGTCAGTGGTACCTGCACCTGTTCGCGCCGGAACAGCCGGACTTCAACTGGGACAATCCGGAGGTGCATGCCGAGTTCGAGGACGTGCTCCGGTTCTGGTTCGAACGCGGCGTCGACGGCGTCCGCATCGACTCGGCGGCCCTGCTGCTGAAGTCGGACACCGCCTACGAGGACCTCGACGGCGTGCACGACGTCTACCGCCGCTGGCGGCAGGTCGCCGACTCCTATGACGAGCGCGTCCTGATCGGCGAGGTATGGCTGCCCGACCAGGAGCGCTTCGCCCGCTACCTGCGCCCCGACGAGCTGCACACCGCCTTCAACTTCGACTTCCTGTCCTGCCCGTGGGACCCTGCCGAGCTGCGCCGGGTCATCGACCTCACCCTCACCACGCACGCCCCCGTCGGCGCCCCGCCGACATGGGTGCTGTCCAACCACGACGTCACCCGACCGGTGACCAGGTACGGCCGCGCCGACACCAGCTTCGCCCACGGCGGCGCCCTGCACGGCACCCCCTCCGACGCCGAGCTGGGTTATCGCCGCGCTCGGGCCGCCGCCCTGCTGGCGATGGCCCTGCCCGGCGGCCTGTACGTGTACCAGGGGGAGGAGCTGGGCCTGCCGGAGGTCGAGGACCTGCCGGACGACCTGCGCCAGGACCCGATGTACGCCCGCTCCGGCGGCACGAACCCCGGCCGGGACGGCTGCCGGGTGCCGCTGCCCTGGTCGGGCGACGAACCCCCGTTCGGCTTCAGCCCCGCCGTCGCCCAACCATGGCTGCCCCAGCCGGAGAGCTGGCGCAAACTCTCGGCCGAGGCCCAGCTCGCCGACCTGGACTCCATGCTCAACCTCTACCGAGCCGGGCTGCGACTGCGGCGGGAACTGCTGGGTGACGGTACCTTGCACTGGCTCCCGTACGACCCGGCCGTGCTGGCCTTCACCCGCGACTCCGGCCTGACGTGCGTGACCAACCTGGGAACGGAGGCCGTCCGGCTACCGGCGGGGGAGGTGCTGCTGACCAGCGGTCCGCTGGAGGACGGCGCCTTGCCCCCCGACACCACCGCCTGGCTGGCCGGCTGAGCCAACGGCACGGCCTCGGTCGGGCACGCTACGCGCGTCTCCACCTCGGACTGTGCTGTGCGGGGGAGCCGAGCTCCCCCGCACCCCCTTGTGCCTAGTTCTTCGCGGGGTTGACCGCGTTGAACGACGTGCCCACGGCGACGTTGTCGTGAAAAATCACTCGGTTCTTGACGAGGGTTGGTGCGGTGTTCCATGCGGGCTTGTAGAGCCCCCACTTCAGATAGCCCTTGGTCGTGGCGTCGTCGTTGAAGGTGTTGGCCCCGGTGGCGCTCACCACCTTTTTCCAGCCGGGCGTCCTGTGGGTCTGATGCCAGCCGGTGAGGGCGCCGTCGCTGCCGTGGCTCCACTTGATGTGGAACACGAAGTCGTGCCACCGCCCCAGCTGCACGTCGGCCAGGTTGTAGCTGGTCTTCTTGAGGGACGCGGACGTCGAGCAGCGGTTGCCGTCCGAGTTGACGCGCAGTTGGAATGTGCCGGTGGGCTGCACGGTGAGGAACGCGCTGGGCCACTTCTGCGCCTCGCACTTGTCGCGCCACGGCTTCCACTGGAAGACGATCTCCTCCCTGGAGTCCTTCTCCCACGTGCTCGGGATGTAGATGCTGAACCCGTAGTAGGCCGTGGTGCCCGACCTGAAGTGGCCGGCCGTGTTGCGGAGCGTGTGCGATTCCGCCCTGATTCCACCCTCGACCTGCGGATCGCCGTATTTCAGCTGGCTCATGACCGCGTGCTCACCGGTCCGCCCGAGGGAACTGATCCCGAGCGAGTGACTGCAGCATTCGTTGACCTCGAGTGCGGTGCCCGAGGAGATCTCGCCGTTCTCATAGGTGAACCTCAGAGTGTCCGCCGCGGCGCTCGTCGCAGTCGCGGTGCCCGCCGCCGTGGCAGACAGCGCGGCACAGCCGGCAGCCAGTGCCACGCAGGCAGCACCGAGCCGGTAGTTCCGAGGTCTCACATTCGTCGCCTTCCGTCGCGTACGTAATGAAGCGTGATCGTAACGACGGGTGGTATGTCCCGGGTATGCCGACCGAGCATGCTCGTTTGAGCCGGTTGATGCCGCATTCCACGGCGTGACGCTGTATGTCCTTAAGGCAGGTGACGCACCTGTTCATGCGGCCATGGCGGTGAACGTCAGGCATTGCTTGGTGGAGCCGGCGACAGTTACGCGGCGTGGGTGTCGGTGCCGCGCAGGATGTAGAGATCATGCCGAACACCGCCGAAATCTGGATCTGCCCGCCCAGGGACTGCACGTAGGCGGCATCGTCACGTCCATCCGCTTGTAGGCGTATCCCAGAAAGGACTGCTCAGGAACGCTTATCAGATCGGCTGAGTTCGTGGTGGGCCCGAAAGTCGAAGAAACGAAGACCGTCGATCACTGTCCCGGACTCGATCTCCTGCAGGGTCCAGGGGTGGGCGGAGTAGTCGTCCATTGCCACGCCTCCGTGTTCGAGGAGTAGCGCGACCACGTAGTGGACCTCCGCGGTGCCGTCGATCCGTCCGGAGATGTCGATCTGCACGGCCCAGGTGGGGTGGTGTCCGACGGCCGCTTCGAGGACCGCCACGTCCTGGGGATCCCAGTCGGAGAAGAGGTAGCCGGTCTGCTCGTCGTCGATGTCGATGTTGAGGCCGCGCTGTCGGGACAGGTGCCGATCGATGGAGGCGACGGTCTCAGCGCGCTCACCGGCGGGGAACACGAACACGGTGCGCATGGGTCGGAGCGTAGGCCATGCAGCTTCGCGGCGGCCGCATCGGCGATCCTCGTCGAGCAGTTCTTCCAGGAGGTTGTCCCGCGAGTGGTGGTTCCGGAGCGGGGGTTAGGCGGGATGGTGCTGTCAGTGGTGAAATCTGGAGTCATGGATGATCCGTTCGCACTCGACACGCGCCTCAACCTTGACCGGATCCGCGCGGCTCGCCAGGTGATCGACCCGACATTCCTCGACACACCGCTGTACGAGTGCGACGCGCTGGGCGGCCGGCTCGGCTGCACGATGAGCATCAAGCTGGAAACGGCGAACCCGGTTCGCAGCTTCAAGGGCCGGGGCACCGAACTCGTCGCGAGCCTGCTGACCGACCAGGGCCGGGCAGCCGTGGTGTGCGCCAGCGCCGGCAACCTCGGCCAGGCGCTCGCTTGGTCGGGTCGCCGCCGTGGCCTCGACGTGACGGTCGTGGCATCGCGCCGGGCGCCCACTGCCAAGCTTGATCGGATCCGTGCGCTGGGTGCGGAACTGGAGTTGGTGGAGGGCGACTTCGACACGGCCCGCGAGCGGGCGGCGAGCATCGCGCGACAGCGCGACATCCGATTGGTCGAGGACAGCCTGGACATCGAGACCTGCGAGGGCGCGGCGACCATCGGCCTGGAACTGGCGAGCGGGGCGCCCTCCTTCGACACCGTCCTGATCGCCCTGGGCGGCGGCGCCATGGCCACCGGCGTGGGTCACGTCCTGAAGACCCTGCTGCCGGCGGTCGAAGTGATCTGCGTACAGCCCCTCGGCGCACCCGCGATGACCCGATCGTGGCACGAGCGCCGGGTCATCACCACCGACTCCACCGACACCATCGCCGACGGCGTCGCCGGCCGGTGCCCCATCCCGGTGGTCCTGGACGACCTCCTCAAGGTGGCCGACGACGCCGTCCTGGTCCAGGAGGCGTCGATCATCGCCGGCATGCGGATGCTCCTGGAGCACGCGGGGCTCGTCGCCGAACCCTCGGCGGCCCTCGGCGTCGCCGCCGTCCTGGAAGACCCTGACCGGTTCGCCGGACGCCACGTGGTCACCATCGTCTGCGGCAGCAACGTCGACCTGGACGCCTATCACCGCTGGGTCCGCACGTAGGTCACTGGCCGCTTACGGGACAGGGCCGGAGCCGTGCGGGTCGAGCAGGATGATGAGCGTCAGCAGGGCGATCCAGGCGATGACCGCGGCGAGCAGGAGCTTGCCTGCGGAAGGCCTGTGACGGAAGAAGCCGGGGGTTCTCACAGCCATCCGCTCTTGCGCAGCAGCCGGTGGACGATGAGCGCGGCCACGACCATGACGCCCAGGCTGAAGGGGTAGCCGAGCAGCCAGTGCAGTTCGGGCATGTAGTCGAAGTTCATCCCGTAAATTCCGGCGATCATGGTGGGTACGGCGACGAGGGCGGCCCACGAGGAGATTTTGCGCATGTCGGCGTTCTGCTGCATGGCCGCCGCGCTTTGCTCGCGGCCCACCAGGGCAAGGTGGGCGTTCAGGACGCTGGTGAGCAGTTCGTTGTACTCATCGATCCGGGCGTCCACGCGCAGCAGGTGGTCCAGGACGTCGCGGAACTGCTCCCGGTTGGCCGTGCACAGCTCGACCCGCCCTTTGACGATCTCCTCCAGCACCGGGATCAACGGATCCTGGGCGGTGCGGAACTCCAGCACCTCCCGTTTGAGCGAGTAGATGTCAGCGGTGACGTCATCGTGTTCGCCGCTGAAGACGCGATGCTCCAGGCCGATGAGGTCGCCCTCGATCTCGTGGGAGAGGCGTGAGTAGGTGTCGACGACCTCGTCGCAGATCGCGTACAGCACCCCCGCCGGGCCGGCGGCCATGAGGTCGGCGTCGGACTCGATGCGGCGGCGCACCCCGCCCAGCGGGTTGGCCTGGCCGTGGCGGACGCTGATGACGAAGTCACGACCCAGGAACAGGTTGATCTCGCCGACCTCGATGTCGGAGGTCTCCTCCACGTAGAGCAGCGGCTTGAGCACGATGAACAGGGTGTCGCCGTAACGCTCGAGCTTGGGCCGCTGGTGGGCATGGATGGCGTCCTCCACCGCCAGCGGATGCAGGCTCACCTCGCTGGTGATCAGGTCGAACTCCTCCTGTGTCGGTTCGTGCAGGCCGATCCACAGAAAGCAGTCGCCCCGGCCACGGGCGTCGGTGAACGCGTCACTGATGTCACCGTCGATGGCCTGGCGCACACCATCGCAGTAGATCGCCTTGTTCACAATCACATCCGGCATTGTCGCGTACCCAAAAGACCGCACATATCCGCAACCGGGATTAACCGAGCAGTTCGGCGAGCTCCTGTTGAGTACCCGGCAGCTCGACCTGCGCTCGGGGACTCGCTGCCGCTTGCGCCAGCAGCCAGGTCGCCAGCCTGGCCTCCACAGGCAGCGTGGCGGCGCCGGCGAACCGCTCCTGCTGCTGCCGGGCATGCTCGGCGAGGAGGCGCAGTACGTGTCCGCGTACCGAGGAGCGCAGCCGATCCTCAGACAGGGTGGCGAGCAGCGGCACCGCGGCCAATCCCTGCCACGCGGCCGATGTATCAGGAACTCGCCGAAACCCGCGACGAGGTGGCTTGCGAGCGCCAGGCACACCTACTCGCCAACGCCCTCATCGCTCTCGCCACCCCGTGACTCAGCCGAGGTCCGGCATTACTGCCCGCTCGATGATCACGATCGGGATCTGCCTCGACGTCGCTCGCTGGTAGCCGATGTAGCGCGGCCATATCCCGGTCATCGTCTCCCAGAGGCGGAGCAGCTCGTCGCCGGCCGCCGGGCGGGCCACCGCGTCGAAGACCTCTGCTCCGACCTGCACCTTGACCTGTGGCTGAGCGAGCAGGTTGTGGAACCAGAGCGGATGGTCGGCGGCGCCGCCGTCGGAGGCGACCACGAGGTAGCGGTCGCCGTCGCGGCCGTAGATGAGGGCGGTGCGGCGGGGGAGTCCTGAGCGGCGGCCGATCGTGGTGATCAGCAGGGTGGGCGCGCCATGGAAGAGGTGGCCGCGAGTGCCGCCGGACTCCGCGTAGCTCTTGACGTGCCTGGCCACCCACCCGGTCGGGCTGTCGATCGGCTCCTGGCTCATCGGGCCGCTCCGCCCACGTTGAGCGCGTGTCCGGTGCCGGGGACCAGGACAGTCTCCAGCCGGGCGCGGGCACTGGAGAAGGTGGCCCACAGGCCGGGCCGGGTGACGGGCATAGAGCTCCTTCGAGGCAGCCAAATTTGGTTAACCAAATTTGGTTATCGAACTATGCCTCGTCCACCTCCCTGGGGTCAAACCGGTTCCCGGACGGTCAGGCCGGGTCCTCGCCGCGTTCCAGCCGCCCGATCAGGTCACGCGTCCACGCCGCTTCACCCGCCGCCTGCGCCGCGCGCAGGGCGAACAGCTCTGTCACGTTCCTTGGGCGCCTTCCCTGCTGGGCCGTGGCCACGATCTGCGCCCGCTCATCCTCCAGAGCGCCTACCCGCTCCTTGAGCAGCGCGATCACCTCCTCGCCGGGCAGCGCGGGCAGCAGTACGAGGGCCGCGTTGAGCAGTTCCGGACGCCGATCGGGCACACTGAGGGCGTTTCTGAGCAGTCCGAAGAACTCCGCCTCGCCCTTGTCGTTGATGGCGTAGTCGACGCGGCCCGGCCATTCGTGCACCTCGCTGGTGTCCAGCAGACCTTCCTTGGCCAGTTGCCGCAGCGCGTGGTAGATCGAGCCTGACCTGAGCCCTGCCCATTGCCCGGCCTCCCATGACTCCAGTTCGGAGCCCACCAGGTAGCCGTGTGCCTGACCGTGCAGCCGTACCACACCAAGGACCAGCAGTCGCGTCGCCGACATCGTCTCCCTCACTCGCCGGGGGCCCCGGTACCCGCCCTGCCGACCAGGCTAGCCGCCGTGCCCGTGGCGGCGAGAAGGCGGCGGGCGAGGCAGCCCCTACCGCTTCACGAGCTGAGTCCGGCGTAGGGTCAGCCCGCCTGCGCCGGCGGCCAGCACGAGGGCGGACCCGGCGAGCACCAGCATCCGCCCGTCGGGTCCGGCCTCACCGCCGGCCCCGGTGGCGACTCCCTCCTCGGGAGTCTGCGATGACCTGGTCGTCGGCTCGTCCTCCGACTCCTGGGGCGTCGGCTCCTCGTCCGTTTCTTCCTCGTCCGCGGTGGGTGTTGTGCTGCCAGTGCCGCCGATGGTGAGCGGGTACGTCTTCAGCGTGGCCGAGTTGGTGGGCTCGCAGTCGATGAGACGGTTCTGCGGGCTCAGGCCGAAGTTGACCGAGGCGGGCTTCACACTCGCCGTGCCGGGATTCTTCGAGGTGGTCGTCATATTCACGGATTCGAGGAGCGCGATCGGCTGGCCGGCGGTGACGGCCGCCAGCTCTCCCACGCCCATAGCCGACGTCAGCTGGGGGAGTTTGGAGATCGACGCGTAGGCGTACATCTTGAGGCCGGCGGGGACGCCGGCGGGAGCTTCGAGCTCGCTGCCGGGCACGAACTCGCCCGTCCAGCCGATGGAGAATTGCTCGCCGGTCCGAGGCGTGGTGGACGGCATGGTGAGCGTGATCCTGATCCGGACGTCCCCCGGGATGACCTGCTCGTTGATCTCGCACCTGTACGTCACCACGTCGCCGTCCCCCACCGGATCCGCGTACGCGGAAGAGGGCAGGAACGTGGCGGCCAGGAGGAACAGGATCCCTAAACCGGAGACCTTCGTGGCAGACACTGTCCATCCCCCTGTCGGAGCGGAAGTCGCGGCGGCCCAACGATGCCACTTCTTGGTCACGTTCCAGTGGAGGCAATGCCGAGAGAGCAGAGCCGGACGGTCAGGCGGACTCGCGGATGATCAGCTCCGTGGGGAGGATCACGGGGACGGCGGGGCCCTCCCCGAACAGGCGCAGCAGGAGGCCGACCATGGCCGCCGTCTGCTCGGCGATCGGGTGGCGCATCGTCGTGAGCGGCGGCTCGGTGTAGCGGGCGGCCTCGATGTCGTCGAAGCCCACCACCGCGACATCGTCAGGCACCCGGCGGCCCGCCTGGCGCAGCGACTGAAGGGCGCCGACCGCCATCAGGTCGTTGGCCACGAAGACGGCGTCCAGAGCGGGGTCGTCGCGCAGGAGTTGGCGCATGGCCACCGCGCCGGACTCGCGGGTGAAGTCGCCCACCGCGACGATCGAGCGGCGGTCGGAGTCGCGCAGCACGTTGCGGTAGCCGGTGAGCCGGTCCTGGCCGCCGATCATGTCCTGCGGCCCGGCGATCGTGGCGATCCGGCGGCGGCCCTGGTCCACGAGGTGGCGCACCGCCGTCTCCGCCCCGCCCACGTTGTCGTTGTCGACGTACGGGATCTCGACGGGGACGGCGGGCCGGCCGTAGGAGACGACCGGCACCTGCAGGCGGGACAGCGCGGACGGCAGCGGGTCGGCGCCGTGCATGGAGATGAGCATGACGCCGTCGACGTGCCCGCCCGCGATGTAGCGCTCCACCCGGGCGTGGCTCTCGGCCGAGGACGCGAGCATCAGCACGACCTGCTTGTTGACCGCCTCCAACTCGTAGCTGGCCGAGCGGATCACCGTGGAGAACAGCGGATCTTCGGAGAAGACCCTGGTCGGAGGCTCGGAGACGACCAGGGCGATCGAGTCGGTCCGTTGTGTGACGAGGCTGCGCGCCGCCGAGTTGGGCACGTAGCCCAGCTCGTCGATCGCGCGCTGCACCGCGTCGCGGATCTGCGGCGCCACGGTCGTCTGGCCGTTGACGACGCGCGAGGCGGTGGCCCGTGAGACGCCCGCTCGGGCGGCGACCGCCTCCAGGGTCGGACGTCTCATGACTGCATCAAACAGGAGAGCACGGAAGGAATCTACAGGTGGTTGGCGGCGATCACGTCGCGGTACCACAGCGCGCTGTCCTTGAGCACCCTGGTCTGGGTCGCGTAGTCCACGTGCACGATGCCGAACCTGCGCCGGTAGCCCTCCGCCCACTCGAAGTTGTCCAGCAGCGACCAGACGAGGTATCCCCGCAGGTCGGCGCCCTGCTCGATGGCCCTGCCCACCTCGCGCAGGTGCCCCTGGAGGAAGGACACGCGGTCCACGTCGTGCACCCGGCCGTCCTCCACGACGTCGTCGAAGGCCGCACCGTTCTCCGTCACCATGAGGCCCACCTGCGGGTAGTCCTGCGAGAGCCGTACCAGCAGCCTGGACAGGCCGTCGGGGACGATCGGCCAGCCCATCGCGGTCGTCGGCGCGTCCGCCGCGGCGAACTCGACGTCCTCCGAGCCCGGCCAGGCCGCGTCGGCGGGCCGGCCGGGACCTGCCTGCACCACGCACGGGTTGTAGTAGTTGATCCCGACCAGGTCGATCGGCGCGTTGATGATCTTGAGGTCGCCGTCCTGGATGTGCCCGGTGCCGCCGTTGCGCGCGGCGGCGGCCAGCACCTCCTCGGGATACCGGCCGTAGAGGGCCGGGTCGAGGAACTGCCTGGTCAGCAGCGCGTGAATGCGGTCGACGGCCGCCGCGTCGGCCTCGCTCGCGACCGCCTGCGGGTCGTTGACCTGGGCCGGGGTCAGCACCGGGGCGGAGTTGACGACCAGCATGATGCTCTGCGCGCCGAGCTCCCGCAGCCGGGACGCGGCCAGGCCGTGGCCCAGCAGCAGGTGGTGGGCCGAGCGCATGGCGTGGGCCGGGTTCTTGCGGCCGGGGGCGTGCACGCCGTTGCCGTAGCCGAGGAAGGCCGCGACCCACGGCTCGTTCAGCGTCGCCCAGTCGCGGACCCGGTCGCCCAGCCGCTCGTGGACGAGCGCGGCGTAGTCGGCGAAGCGGTAGGCGGTGTCGCGGTCCACCCAGCCGCCGCGCTCTTCGAGGGCCTGGGGAAGGTCCCAGTGGTAGAGGGTGACGTACGGCGCGATGCCGGCTTCGAGGAGTTCGTCCACGAGCCGGTCGTAGAACGCGAGCCCGGCCGGGTTGGCGGGGCCGCTCCCGTCCGGTTGGATGCGCGGCCAGGCCACCGAGAACCTGTAGGCCGCCAGCCGCAGCTCGCGCATGAGCCCGACGTCGTCCTGGTAGCGGTGGTAGTGATCGCAGGCGACGTCCCCTGTGTCGCCGTCGGCTACCTTGCCGGGGGTATGGGAGAAGGTGTCCCAGATCGACTGGCCTCGCCCGTCCTCCTTGACCGCCCCCTCGATCTGATAGGAAGCCGTTGCGGCACCCCAGACGAAGTTTTCCGGGAAAATCATCCCTTGACCGCTCCTTGCATGATTCCGCCGATGATTTGCTTGCCGAACAGGGCGAAGACGAGGACGAGCGGCAGTGTGCCGATCGCGGTCCCGGCCAGCCCCAGCACGTAGTCGTTGACGTACCCGCTGGCGAGTGTCGACAGCGCCACCTGGACCGTCGGATTGTCCGGGGTGAGCACGACGAGCGGCCAGAAGTAGTCGTTCCAGGCTGACATGAAGGTCAGCATGCCGAGCACGGCCGCCGCCGGTCGCGCGGCGGGCAGCACGACGTGCCAGAAGAGCCCCCAGGTCGTGCACCCGTCGACCCGCCCCGCCTCCAGCAGCTCGTTCGGCAGCGCCCTGGACAGATACTGCGTCATGAAGAACACGCCGAAGGCGTTGACCAGCGCCGGCACGATCAGCGCGTAGTTGGTGCCGGTCCACTCCAGCTTGATCATGAGCATGTAGAGCGGGATGATGCCGAGCTGGGCGGGCACCATCATGGTCGCGACCGTGATGACGAGCATCGCGTTCTTGCCCCGGAAGCGGAGCTTGGCGAAGGCGAACCCGGCCAGCGTCGAGAAGAACATCACCGCCAGCGAGATCGACCCCGCCACGATGATCGAGTTCAGCAGCGCGAGCCCGAAGGGCACGGTGTCGAAGACGCGGGCCACGTTGGCGAAGAAGTTGCCGCCGGGCAGCAGCGGCGGCGGCACCTCGGCCAGCGCCGAGTTGTGCCGGGAGGCCACGACGACGCTGTAGTAGAGCGGGAAGGCCGAGAAGAAGGCCACCCCGGTCAGCGTCAGATAGCGCAGTCTCACAGGAGTCCGCCCTTCACTCGCCTGCTCAGCAGGAAGTTCACGCCGGCGACCAGCACCACGATGAGGAACATCACCCACGACGCCGCGGAGGCGTAGCCGAAGTCGAACACGGTGAAGGCCTGCTCGTAGACGTACAGCGCCAGCGTCTGGAACTGCCGGTCCGGCCCGCCGCTGACGAGGCCGCCTCCGCCGCCGCTGCTCGTGCCGAACAGCATGGGCTCGGCGATGACCTGCATGGCACCGATGGTGGAGACGATCACCACGAAGATGATCGTCGGCCGGATCATCGGGATGGTGATCCTGCGCAGCTGGGTGGCGCCGCTCGCCCCGTCGAGGGTCGCGGCCTCGTACAGTTCGCGTGGTACGGCCTGCATCGCGGCCAGGAAGATGAGCGCGTTGTAGCCGGTCCACCGCCACATGATCATCACCGAGAGCGCGATGTGCGAGGTCGCGGTGCCCGCCGCCCAGTCGATCTGGCCGACGCCGACCAGCGACAGCATCCAGTTGATCAGGCCGAAGTCCCGGCCGAACAGCTGGCTGAAGATCACCACCACGGCCACCACGCTGGTGACGTTCGGCAGCAGCAGCGAGATCCGGAACAGCGTCTGGAAGCGCAGCCGCCGGTTGAGCAGGTGCGCGAGCCAGATGGACAGCACCAGCTGCGGAACGGTCGACAGCACGCCGATCGACAGCGTGTTGAACGTGGCGTTCCAGAAGTAGCCGTCGGCGAGCAGCGTCTCGTAGTTCTTCAGGCCGATGAACGTCTGCTCCTCGTCCAGCAGCGTCCACTCGTGCAGGCTGACCCAGGCCGTGTAGAAGAGCGGGAAGAGGCCGAACGCGCCGAACAGCAGGAAGAAGGGGGCGACGTAGGCGTACGGCGACACCCTCGTGTCGAGGGTGTGCCGCATGCTCCGCCTACGTGGTCGGGTGACCGCGAGGGGAAGGGTGCTCATTTGATCTTCTTGACGTCCTCGAGCACCTGCGCCCACGCCTCGTCCGGGGTCTGCTTGCCCTGCTCGACCCGGCCCAGGCCGTTGCCGATGGCCGTGCGGACGTCGGCCTCCTTCGGGCCGAGGTGCTGCGGCTTGAGCGCCTTGGCGGCCTCGGAGTAGATCTTGCCGATGGGGGTGTCACCGAAGAACGGCTTGGTGAAGCTCTGGATCGACGGGTCGTCGTAGAGCGCCGGGATCGACGGGAAGATGCCCTCCTCCTTGAAGATCTGGGCTTGGGCGTCCTTGGAGGTGAGGAAGTCGATCAGCTCGGCGGCCTCCTTCGGGTGCTTGCTCTGCTTGGGCACCATCAGGTGGGAGCCGCCGCTGTTGCCCGATCCGCCGGGGACGGTGGCGATGTCCCACTTGCCGGTCGCGTCCTTGGCCTGCTCCTGGATGAAGCCGGTCATCCAGGCCGGGCAGATGATCGTGGCGAACGAGCCCTTGGCGAAGCCGGTGTTCCACGGCGGCGTGAAGGCGGCGAGCTTGGCGGTCAGCCCCTCGGCGGTGATCTGGTTGGACAGGTCCCAGGCCTTCTTGACCTCCGGGTTGGAGTCCACGACGAGGTTGTCCTGCGGGTCGTACAGGCCGGTCGGGGCCTGGTTCACGATCGCGCGGAAGATCTCACCGGGGGAGTCCACGAACTTGGCCCCGGCCACGTCCGCCGCGGCGAACTTCTTGCCCGTGGCGATGTAGTCCTCCCAGGTGGGCCAGAGCGCGGCGACCTTCTCGCGTTCCTCGGGCAGCCCGGCCTTCTTGAACAGGTCCTTGCGGTAGCACATGGCCAGCCCGCCGACGTCGGTGCCGAGCCCGAGCACCTGCCCGCCGTCCTTGCTCAGGCCCTGCTGCCACTTCCAGTCGAGGTAGTCGCTCTGCCGCTTGTCGAGGCCGTACTGCTTGAGGTCGTGGAACTTCTGCGGCTGGGCGGTGAAGGTGCTGATGTAGCCGACCTCGACCGCCTCGATGTCGCCCGCGCCCGCGTTGGTGGCCAGCCGCTTGACGAGGTTGTTGTGGTGATCGTTGAACTGCGTGACGTTCTCGACGATCTCCACGTTGGGGTGGGTCTTCTTGAACTCCTCGTACAGCGGCTTGAAGCCGAGGTCACCGAAGAGCCCGACCTTCAGCTGGATCTTCTCCGTGGGCGCGGCCTCGGGGCCCGAAGCGGTGTCGCTGCCGCCGCAGGCGGCGGTCGCGAGCGCGAGTGCCGACGCGGTGATCATTGGTACGGCGAGGCGCCGGAAACGAGAGGTCATGGAACTCTCCTGCAATCGTGCTCAGGGGGTGTGTGAGAGAGCGCTCTCTCGCCAGATTCGCGGGCATAACCAGGGCCTGTCAACGATTGTGCGATAACGATCGCTGTTATCGAGAGAGCGATCTCTCAGCCGGATCCGGGCATGGCCTGGTGCGGGAACGCTCCCACGGCATCCGCTCTACGAGCTGAGAACCCGCCCGACCATGCGGGCGTACATGCGTCCCGGGCTCGGCGCCTGGGTGAGGAATCCCGGCAGCATCGGCAGCGACACTGCCAGGGGCTCCAGCCGCCGGTAGAGCTCGTTGGCGTCCGACGGCCGGTCGTCCGGCTTCTTCTCCAGCAACTGGGCCAGCAGCGTGTCCAGCTCGCGCGGAAGCCCCGGGATGGCGGGCGGGCGCTGCTTCACCTGCCTCTCGAACACCACGTAGTCCGTGGGCCCGGTGAACAGCTGCCGCCCGGTCAGCATCTCGTGCAGCACGCAACCGAGCGCGTACAGATCGCTGCGGGGCTCGGCGACGCCGTGCTGGATCTGCTCGGGCGCCATGTAGGCGGGAGTCCCCAGGATCTGCCCGATCCTGGTGAACGTCGTCACGTCGGCGTCACGCAGCATGGCCAGGCCGAAGTCCAGCACCTTGACGCTGCCGTCGGGGCAGAGCATGAGGTTGGTCGGCTTGAGGTCGCGGTGGCAGATCGACAGCGCGTGCGCGGCCGACAGCACCGCGCAGGCCTGCGCCGCGATGGCGGCGGCCCAGGACACCGGCAGCGGCCCGTGCTCGCTCACCACGTCGGCCACCGTGACGCCCTCGATGAACTGCATCACCTGGTAGAGCCGCTGATCGTGGGTGCCGAAGTCATACAGTACGGGCGCGCCCGGATGCTCCAGCCTGGCCAGGATGCGCGCCTCACGGATGAACCTGCGCTCCAGCTCCTGGTCGGGGCCGCTGGGCAGCCGGAGCAGCTTGACCGCGACCCTGCGGTCCAGATGACGGTCATGGCCGGCGTACACCGCGCCCATGCCGCCCTGTCCGAGGGGAAGGGCGTCGAGCGCATAGCGGTCCCCGATGACCATAACCCCCCTCCCGCCGTCTTCCGGAAAAACTACACCGTCAGGACTGCGGGTGCAGGTGGCCGTCGGTCAGCCCGTCGAGCCCCAGCCGGATCAGTGTCTGGCCCAGCGCCGACGTCTCCCGCAGCGCGTCCTCCAGCACCGCCAGCCGCCTGAACGCCTCGCCGTACGCGCGCTGCTCCTTGAGCGAGAGCCTCGGCAGGCGCGTACGGCGTACGTCGAACCTGCTGGAGCCGGTGGTCGCGCGGCTGCCCGCGGCCCGCAGGAACCCCGCGAGGAAGTCCGGGTCGAGCCTGCGCGCGTCCACCCGGTAGAGCGTCAGATGCGGGCCGAGCGCGTAACCGCCGTCGGTCATCACCCGCACGCTGGAGTAGGAGGCCACCACATCTCCCGGCTGGACCATGACCAGGCCCTTGAACACGGAGACGCGGCCGGACGCCGGCGTGCCGGTGGCCACGTCGTCGACCGTGAGCACCGGGACGTCGCCGTCGCCGACGGCCATCCTGGGCGGCGCCTGCGCCACCGTCACCAGACCCTCCTTGATCAGGTCGCCGACCGTGGTGACGGGCTGGTCGAGCGGCTGGTCGAGCACCTTGAGGTCGGGCGGCACGGCGGTGGCGGCCAGGAAGCGCTCGCGGGTCTCGGTGAACGCCCGGCCCAGGTCGTCGCGGCGCTGGTGGCGGGCCGGCGTCATGTCGACCTCGTCGGCCAGCAGGTCGATGATCCGTACGGCCTGCCCGGAACCGTCCTCCAGGTAGGCCCGCCAGGCCGGCTCGACGGCCGACTGGTCGGCCGCCGCGTCCAGGATCAGCACGTCGGACGGCGGGCGCTCGCCGGCGGCCGGACGGCGCAGCAGCCACAGGTCGGAGCCCGGCAGCGCCACCACCGCCCGCAGCGCCCCGGCTCGCAGCAGGTTGGCGCGGATGCGGCGGCCCGCCTTACGGCTGGCGGCGGCGGGCGGCATCAGGATCGCCACCAGGCCGCCGGGCCTGACGTGCGTCAGGCAGTGCTGCACCCAGGCCAGCTCGGGCTCACCGCGCGGCGGCAGGCCGTACTCCCAGCGAGGATCGCCGACCAGCTCCTCGTAGCCCCACGCCCGCTCGTTGAACGGCGGGTCACAGACCACGGCGTCGGCCTTCTGCCCGGCGAAGCCGTCATGCCGCATGGCGTCGCCCGTCACGATCGCGGCCTCGACACCGCGCAGCCGCAGCCGTGCCGCGGCGATCCCCGCCGACGCCTCGCTGAGCTCCTGCCCGAGCACCCGCGCCGACCCGGCCGCGAGCAGCAGCGTCCCCACCCCGCAGGCGGGGTCGAGAATCACCCGGGCTCCTGGGCCGGCGTGGCCGGGGGCCGGGGGAGGGCTGTTGGCGGGGGCGATCTCCGCCGGTGCACGCCCCGGCGGACTGCTCGCCTGCCCGACACCGTCTTCCCCGCTGAGGCCGGGGGTCGGGCCGCTTGCCTGTGTGATGTTCTCGTCCCCGGGGCCCGTGGCCGAGGTGCTCGCCTGTCCTGCGCGATCTGTGACCGGGGTGCTCGCCTGCCCGGTGAGGCCCGTGACCGGGGGGTTCGCCTGGCCGCTGTTGGCGGGCCGGTCGGTGGTCGGGGGAGGGCTGCTTTCGGCGCCGACCAGGCGGAGCATCAGCTCGGCGATGTCGTCGCGGGTGACGGAGAGCTGCCTGGAGTGGGCTTCGAGGTAGCGCTCGACGAGGAACTCGTACGCGGTCAGCGCGCCGTGCCGGTCGGCCAGCTCCGACACGAGCGCCGCGAGCTCGGGCTCCAGGTCGCTCGCGCCGGTGGTCAGGAGCGCCCCCGCCTGAGCGACCGCCTCGCCGAGGCGCAAATCGCCTGCGGCTTTCAGGCGCTGCCAGGCCCGATCCGCCAGGGATACCTGGTAGGACTTCCCATAGCGTCTCAGCCACGCCTCGACTTGCGGCAGTGAGAAGAGCGGCTGGTTGGCGGTACCGCCGACAGGCGGCGGGAAGTCGTCGTGGCGGCGGCGCCAGTTGCTCACCGCCGCACGCCCGACACCGGCGAGCCGGGCGATGTCCCCGGCGTTCAGGGTCGGGTCGTGGCTCATGAAGGCCACAGTAGTTCAACCGAGTCTTCAGCGCATCTGCTTGTGAAGTCTTTCAACCAGTGATTTACTGCAGGGTATGAAGCAGAACATCCGCTATGCCGCCGGATCAGACGTGGGCCGCCGCAGGGAGCAGAACGAGGATTCTGGCTACGCGTCCGGCCGGTTGCTCGTGGTGGCTGACGGGATGGGCGGGCATGCGGCCGGTGAGCTGGCGAGCTCGGCGGCCATCGCGGTGATGCGCGAGCTGGACGCCACGCTTCCCGAGACGGGCACCGATCTTGAGAGCGCGCTCGAAGGCGCCGTGCACGAGGCCGCGCGCAGGCTGGTCGAGCTGGCGGAGATCGACCCCGCGCGCAGGGGGATGGGGACCACGGTGACCGCCATGCTCTGGGACGGTTACCGGTTCGCCCTTGCTCATCTCGGCGACTCCCGCGGATATCTGCTTCGTGATGGTGCGCTCTATCAGATGACCAAGGATCACACACTCGTGCAGTCGATGGTGGACGAAGGCCGCATCACCGAGGACCAGGCCGCCGTGCACCCGCGCCGCTCGATGGTGCTGCGGGTGCTGGGCAGCGAGGGCAGGGCGGAGCCTGACATGGCGCTGCGCGAGGCCGAGCCGGATGATCGCTACCTCCTCTGCTCCGACGGGCTCACCACCGTGCTCGGGCCCGAGGTCCTGCACGAGGTGCTGACCACGGTGGCAGACCCGGCCCTGGCCGTCCAGAGGCTCATCGACCTGGCCAACGAGGGCGGCTCGCCGGACAACGTGACGGTGATCGTCGCCGACGTGGTCACGCCGGGCGCGGGCGACACGAACATCTTCCGAGTGGGCGCCGGCTGCTGAGTTCACCACCGCCTCACCAGTATCAACAGCCACAAGACCGATATTTCGGCTCATAGCTTGACACTTTCCGAGTGTCCCGCGCACGTTTGCGATGCCGCTATTACAGTCCATCGTGATCTGCCACATTCTGGGGGGAGTCAAGCTGGACCCGATCGCTGAAGAGTTATTGAAAACGGTCCGCAAGGAACTCGGCTACCGGGAGAAGAAGGGCGAACATACCAAGTTCGGCCACTGGTACGCGGACCGCCTCCAGGACCCGCAGTATCGGGACGCGCCCTGGTGTGACATGTTCATCGCCTGGGCCGCCGACAAGGCCGGCGTCAGCGACTACGTCGGCCAGTTCGCCTGGACCCCCTCGCACGCGGTCTGGTTCATCAAGAAGGACGCCTGGACGCAGCGGCCGGAGCCCGGAGCACTGGTCTTCTTCGACTGGAAGGGCGGCAAGAGCTACAAGGGCGTCGACCACGTGGGGATCGTGGAGCGGGTGGAGGGCAAGAAGATCCACACCATCGAGGCCAACGTGGACCGCGTCTGGCTCAAGCGCAAGGTCCGCGAGACGGACAAGGTCGTCGGGTACGGCCTGCCGCGCGTGGTCAAGGCCAACGCCTCCCCGGACGAGATCCGTGCCACCGACCAGCCGTTCCCGTCAGGCGAGCGCTCCGACGCGCGGGAGGGCTCACCTCTCGACGTCCTGGGGTCGCCGCTGGCCCTGCTGGTGCTCATGGTGGCCACCACCGTCTTGGTCTCGCTCCGGCTGGCGGGTCGTCGCCGTGGTCACCACCGCCGCTTCCGTTGGCCCTGGAACGCGCCATCGTCCACGCCGTCGTCGTCCACCCCGCCGTCGCGCAGGGCCGCTGAGCCGCTCCCACCGGAGATCCCGCGCATCAGGACCCGCGCCGCCCGCCCCGAGACCGGCGCGTCGAGGACCACCCCCACGGTTACCGAGCCGCGTCCCGGCCCGGTGGCCACCAAGACCCGTCCCCCGGCGGGCCGTACCCCCACGAGACGCAGACCGTACGAACCGAGGGAATGAGCGGTCCGCGTGGTCAGGATTCCAGGTTGATGACCACCTTGACGTGGTCGCCGGGTTCGAAGGCCGCTGGGGCCTGGTCGAGCGGCAGGCGGCGGGTGATGAGCCTGGACAGCCAGTCGTGGTCCGCCTTCGTCAGCGCGGCGGCGGCGGCGCGGTAGTGGCGCAGGTTGGCGTTGACGCTGCCGAAGACCACGTCGTTCTCCAGGACGATGTCCCGGTTGATCTGGCCCGCGTCCATCCGGATGAGCCGTCCGCCGCTGGAGACGCCGGTGAGGCAGACGATGCCGGCGGCCGCGTTGTTCAGCATGGCCTCCACGACGAGCTGCGCCGCCCCGGTGGCCTCGACGATGATGTCCGGTTTGAAACCGACGGACTCGATGCCGTCACCCGCGTGGTAGGTGCCGCCCAGGTCGGCCACCAGGGCGGGTTTGATTCCGTCGGTGGCGCGGTCGAGGACGTGCACGTCGAGTCCGCGCTGCTTGGCGAGCAGGGCGGCCAGCAGCCCGATCGGCCCTGCCCCGGTGACGAGCACGTTCTGCGGCCCGAACCAGGCGCGCGCGCCGATGGCCTCGATGTGCTCCCAGGCCTTGGCCACCACGGAGGCGGGCTCGACGAGGACGCCGAGCTCGCCCAGGGCGGGATCGATCTTGATCGCGTACCCGGCCTCCACGACCCACCGCTCGCTGCCGTAGCCGTCCAGCTCCTTGATGCCGCGCTCGGTGTACCCGCCGTTGCGGCACATGTCGAACTCGCCCCTGGCGCAGGCGGGGCACGGCTCGGGGTCGGGCCGGCGGACCACGCCCACCACGAGGTCGCCGGGGGAGTAGGCGGAGCCCTCCGGCGCCCGCAGCACCCGCCCGAGTGACTCGTGGCCGAGGATCATGGGCTCTGCTCGCGGCCAGCCGTACTCCCCCGAGTTCAGCTCCCTGTCGGTCCCGCAGATGCCCAGGGCCAGACCCTGGACGAGCAGCTGGCCCGCCTTCGGCTCCGGCTCCGGAACCTCTGTCACCCCCAGCGTGCCCTGCTTGCCGGGAATCAGCGTGATCGCACGCATGGCCTCACCTCCGAGGGCACTACTACCCATCCAGAGGCCCTGGGAAATAGTAGGACGTCCTAGTATCTTCGGTTGTAAGCCCACAAAGGAGTGATCAGGCGTGCACGTTCCCGTCCACCCGGTCCGTTTCGTCACGGCGGCAGCGCTGTTCGACGGCCACGACGCGGCGATCAACATCATGCGGCGGATCCTGCAGACCCAGGGCGCCGAGGTGATCCACCTCGGGCACAACCGGTCGGTGGACGACATCGTCACCGCCGCCATCCAGGAGGACGTCCAAGGCGTGGCGATCAGCTCCTACCAGGGCGGGCATGTGGAGTTCTTCTCCTACCTGGTGGATCTGCTGCGCGAGCGCGGCGCCGGCCATGTCAAGGTGTACGGCGGTGGAGGCGGCGTCATCGTGCGCGAGGAGATCGACCTCCTGCATTCCCGGGGCGTGACCCGGATCTTCTCGCCCGAGGACGGCCAGCGTCTCGGCCTGCCCGGGATGATCAACAAGCTGATCGAGGAGTGCGACGTCGAGCCGGCGGGCGCGCCCACGGTGGAGGCGGTGGTCTCGGGCGACCAGACGGCCCTGGCCCGCGCGATCACCCTCCTTGAGTCGGGGCGGGCCCCCGCCGAGCTGGTCGACGGGCTGCGGGCGGCGGGCCGGTCCGCGCCGGTGCTGGGCATCACGGGCACCGGCGGCTCCGGCAAGTCCTCGCTCACCGACGAGCTGGTGCGCCGGTTGCGCGTGGACAACGACGACAAGCTGCGCATCGCCATCATCGCGATCGACCCCACCCGCAGGCGCGGCGGCGGCGCGCTGCTGGGCGACCGGATCAGGATGAACAGCCTGAGTCCCCAGACCTACTTCCGCTCCCTGGCCACCCGGGGCGCCGCCAGCGAGGTGCCCGCCTGCCTGGACGACGTCATCACCGCCTGCCGCGCCGCCGGGCACGACCTGGTCGTGGTGGAGACGCCCGGCATCGGGCAGGGCGACGCCGGCATCGTGCCGCACGTGGACGTGCCCATCTACGTGATGACGCCCGAGTTCGGCGCGGCCTCCCAGCTGGAGAAGATCGACATGCTGGACTTCGCCGAGGCGGTCGTGATCAACAAGTACGAGCGGCGTGGCGCCGAGGACGCCCTGCGTGACGTGCGCCGCCAGCTCGTGCGCAACCGCGAGGCGTTCGGCGTCCCGCCGGAGGAGATGCCGGTCTTCGGCACGATCGCGGCCCGCTACAACGACGGCGGCGTCACCGCGCTCTACCACCACCTCAAGGACCTGCTTGTGGACAAGGGCATGCCGGCCGGGCCGGGATTGCTGGCGGCGGTGGCTGGGCGTACCTCTCAGGCGTCGGCCGCGATCGTGCCGCCGGCGCGGGTGCGCTATCTGGCGGAGATCGCCGAGACGGTGCGCGGCTACCACGCCGAGACGCGGGCTCAGGCGGAGATCGCCCGCCGCCGCCAGCAGCTCACCGACGTGCGCGCACTGCTGGCGAGTGACAGCGCCAGTGCCAGTGCCAGTGCCAGCGCTAGTGCCGGTGACGGCGCGGCGGACGCCCGGCTGGCCGGGCTGAGCGAGCGGGCCGAACGGGAGCTGAGCGAGGAGAGCAGGGCCCTGCTGGACTCCTGGCCCGCGACGAGGGAGCAGTACACCGCCGACGAGCTGGTCGTGAAGGTGCGCGATCGGGAGATCCACACGCCGCTGTGGCGCGAGACGCTCTCCGGCAACCGCATCCCCCGGGTGGCCCTGCCCCGCTACACCGACCACGGGGAGCTGCTCAGGTTCCTGCGGGCGGAGAACCTGCCGGGCAGGTTCCCGTTCACCGCCGGGGTGTTCCCGTTCAAGCGGGACGACGAGGACCCGACCAGGATGTTCGCCGGCGAGGGCGATCCGTTCCGCACCAACAGGCGCTTCAAGCTGCTGTCGGAGGGACAGCCCGCGACCCGGCTGTCCACCGCCTTCGACTCGGTGACGCTGTACGGGAACGACCCCGACCTGCGCCCCGATATTTACGGAAAAGTCGGAACTTCGGGGGTGTCGATCGCGACGCTCGACGACATGAAGGCGCTCTACGACGGCTTCGACCTGGCCGCGCCCAGCACGTCGGTGTCCATGACGATCAACGGCCCGGCCCCCACCATCCTCGCCTTCTTCCTCAACGCCGCCATCGACCAGGCGATGGACCGCTTCCAGGCCGAGCACGGGCGGGCCCCGTACGAAGAAGAGGCCCGTGACCTGCGGGCCAGGACGCTCGCCACCGTCAGGGGCACCGTGCAGGCGGACATCCTCAAGGAGGACCAGGGTCAGAACACCTGCATCTTCTCCACCGAGTTCTCGCTCAGGATGATGGCCGACATCCAGGAGTGGTTCATCGACAACAGCGTGCGCAACTTCTACTCTGTGTCGATCTCCGGCTACCACATCGCCGAAGCCGGCGCCAATCCCATCAGCCAGCTCGCCTTCACCCTGGCCAACGGCCTGACCTACGTGGAGGCGTACCTGGCGCGCGGCATGAACGTCGACGACTTCGCGCCCAACCTGTCGTTCTTCTTCTCCAACGGCATGGATCCCGAGTACAGCGTGCTCGGCCGGGTCGCCCGCCGCATCTGGGCCGTCACCATGCGGGAGAGGTACGGCGCGGCCGAGCGGTCGCAGAAGCTCAAGTACCACGTCCAGACCTCGGGCCGCTCCCTGCACGCCCAGGAGATGAACTTCAACGACATCCGCACCACGTTGCAGGCCCTGATCGCCATCTACGACAACTGCAACAGCCTGCACACCAACGCCTTCGACGAGGCGGTCACCACCCCGTCCGCCGACTCGGTGCGCCGGGCCATGGCGATCCAGCTCATCATCAACCGCGAGTGGGGCCTGGCCCGCAACGAGAACCCGCTGCAGGGCTCGTTCATCATCGACGAGCTCACCGACCTGGTCGAGGAGGCGGTGCTGCGCGAGTTCGAGCGGCTGTCGGACCGGGGCGGCGTGCTGGGCGCGATGGAGACCGGCTACCAGCGCGGCCGCATCCAGGACGAGTCCATGCTGTACGAGACCCGCAAGCACGACGGTTCGCTGCCCATCGTCGGCGTGAACACCTTCCGCGCCCCGGACGGCGACGACCAGCAGGGGTCGCGGCACCTGGAGCTGGCCAGGGGGACCGATGAGGAGAAGCGCTCCCAGCTGGACCGGCTGCACGCCTTCCACGAGCGCCACCGCGACGAGGCGCCCGCCGCGCTGGCCCGGCTGCGCGAGACGGCCATGTCCGAGGGCAACGCCTTCGAGGTGCTGATGGAGGCGGCCCGGGTGTGCTCGCTGGGGCAGATCACCGAGGCGCTGTTCGAGGCGGGAGGCCAGTACCGGCGCAACGTCTGACGCCCCCCGGAGGAGCGGTCAGGTGAGGTGGGACCTGAACTCGCCGGCCAGCTTGAGCAGGTGCTGGTCGTCGGTGGCGGTGAGCTGGAGGTCCAGGAAGACCTCGTGGACCCCGGCCGCCGCCGCCTCGTTCAGGTAGCTGGCGATCTGCGCGACGGTGCCGCTCACGGGCGGCGTCCCCTGGCCCTTCCCAGTGATCTTCGGGTTGGCCCGCATCACCATGCGCAGCGCCTCCGGGTCGCGGCCGGCCGACTCGGCGCTGCGCCGTACGGAGTCCCACATCGGGACGAGCATGGACAGCGGCATGGCGGCGGTGAGCCAGCCGTCGGCCCGGCGTCCGATGCGCTGGAGCGCGCCGGGTGAGAAGCCGGCGAGGTAGAGCGGCGGGCGGCCGACGGGCTTGGGCTGGATGCGGCTGGGGGCCACGGTCCACAACTCGTTGGAGTAGGCCACCGGGTCGCTGTGCCAGATGGCCTCCAGCGCGTCCAGCGTGGCCTCGTACCGAGCGGCCCTGGACTGCCACGGCACGCCGACGGCCGCGTACTCGTCGGAGGACCAGCCCAGGCCGAGGCCGACGTCGAGCCGGCCGTCGCTGAGCCGGTCGATGGTGGTGAGCGAGCGGGCCAGCAGCGGGGGAGGGTACCAGCAGGCGTTCAGCGCGCTGGAGCCCAGCCGGACCCGGGAGGTGACGGAGGCGGCGACCGACAGCACCGCGAACGGGTCCAGGAAGACGCCGTGCTCCTCCGGGATCGCGCCGTCGCCGCCCGGATAGCGGTCCTTCGGCTCCAGCGGTGTCATCAGCCGGTCGCCCACCCACAGGGAGTCGAGGCCCATGGCCTCGGCCTCCTGCGCGACCAGGCGCAGGCTGCTGGGGGAGGCGAACCTGCCGTACTGCGGCACCGCCAGGCCGATCCGCACGCGTCAGCTCCTTCTGGCCACGCCGCACAGGACGAGCGACGATTCCGGCCGGTCGATGAAGTCGATCCTGTCAGCCTCGTCGGGCCGCCATTCCGGCAGCCAGACCACCCCGGGGTCCAGCAGCTCGAAGCCCTCGAACAGGGCCTCGATCCGCTTGCGGTCGCGCAGGAAGAGCCGCGAGGTGGCGTTCCGGTAGACCTCGGTGCCCTTGCTGACGGCCTCGGCGCGGGCGTCGCTGGTGCCGTGGGACATCACCAGATAGCTGCCCGGTGCCATGACCTCGCGCAAGGTACGGATGATCTGCTCGGGGTCGTCGGCCTCGTCGATGAAGTGCATGACGGCGACCAGCAGGATCCCGACCGGCTTGGTGAAGTCGATGATCTCGGTGACATCCGGATTTCTCAGGATTTCCTGAGGCTTTCTGAGGTCGCCTTCCACCGCTCTGGTGTCGTAGGCCGATTCGAGCAGCGCCCTGGCGTGGACCAGGACCACCGGGTCCACGTCCACGTAGACGACCTTGCTGGTTCCCAGGACCTCGTTGGCGACCTCGTGCACGGCACCCTGCGTGGGCAGCCCGGTGCCGATGTCCAGGAACTGATGGATCCCGGCGCCCGCCAGGAACCGCACGGCTCGTCCCAGGAACGCCCGGTTGGCGCGTGCGGCGGCTCGCAGCTCGGGGGCCACTTCAAGGATCTTCTCGGCGGCTTCGCGATCGGCCGGGAAGTGGTCCTTGCCCCCGAGGTAGTAGTCGTACAGGCGGGCGACGTTGGGCGTGTTCGGATCAAAGCCCAGCGAGTCTCGCTCCAAACCGACGATCCCCCGATTCGGTCAATATGGTGTTTTTTAGGATTGTAAGGTTCTCTAACCTCACTTGTAGCGCAATTCCCGGCGATCTCCCAGTCCATGGTCACGACGCATAGAGTTCTTCTGTGCCAGGCGAACAGGTCGACGACACCGGGGCGGTCGTGCCGGTCCCCGAGACGGTGACGCGCGTCGTGTCCCTCGTGCCGTCGCTGACGGAGTCGGTGGCCGCGACGCTCCCCGGCGCTCTCGTGGGCGTCACCGACTGGTGCTCGCACCCCGCCGACCTGGACGTCACCCGGGTCAAGGGCACCAAGAACCCCGACCTCGACCTGATCAGGCGGCTGCGCCCGGACGTCGTCCTGGCCAACGCCGAGGAGAACCGCGCCCCCGACATCGAGGCGCTGCGCGCGGCGGGCGTCCCCGTCTGGGTGACCAGGATCGAGACCCTGGACCAGGCCTTCGCCTCCCTGGCCCGGATGTTCGCCGTGGCCTGCCGCGCAGGCCGTCCCGGCTGGCTCGACCGGGCCGAGGAGAGCTGGCGGGCGCCGTACGAAGGGCCGAGAAGGAGCGCGGTCATCCCCATCTGGCGGCGTCCGTGGATGGTGGTGGGCCGCGACACCTTCACCGGCGACGTGCTCGCCAGGCTGGGCGTGGACAACCTCTACGCCGGCCACCCCGACCGCTACCCGAAGATCCCGCTGCCGGAGCTGGTGGCGGCCCGCCCGGACCTGGTGGTGCTGCCCGACGAGCCCTACGCCTTCACCGCCACCGACGGCCCGGAGTCGTTCCCCGGCCTGCCCTGCGCGCTGGTGAGCGGGCGGCTGCTCACGTGGTACGGCCCCTCGCTCACCACCGCCAGGGCCGGGCTGGAGGCCGCGCTGTCAGCCGGCCGCGCCGGTCCTGGCCCGTCCTCGTGACGGGGCGAGCTCGGCCAGGGCCGCGTCGACGGCCGCCGGCGACAGGACGTGCTCCATGACGGCGACGGCCGTCCCCACGATGCCCGCCCGGTCGCCCAGCGAGCTCGGGACGATCTCCAGGTTGCGGGTGGTGTACGGCAGGCTCCGGCGGTAGACGCTCTCCCTGATGCCCGTCAGATAGTGCTCTCCCGTCGCCGCCATGTCACCGGCCAGCACCAGCACGCCCGGGTTGAGCAGGCTGACCGCCGTGGCCAGCACGATGCCCAGCGTGCGGCCGCCCTCCTGGGTGCGCGCGATGGCGGCGGGGTCTCCCGCGTGCACCAGGCGGACCACGTCGCGGCTGCTGCTCCGGCCCAGGTCCGCGGCCATGGCGGAGCCGCTCGCCAGCGAGGCCACGCAGCCGCGCGAGCCGCAGGTGCACACGCGGTCGTCGGCCTCGTGCAGGCGGACGTGGCCGATGTTGCCCGCGGCCTCCTCCACACCCCGGTAGACGCGCCCGCCCAGCACGATGCCGGTGCCGATGCCGGTGGACACCTTGATCAGGATGAGCGACTCGCAGTGGCGCCAGCCGGACCACCACTCGCCCAGCGCCATCGCGTTGGCGTCGTTCTCCACCAGGATCGGCACGTCGAACCGCTCCCGCAGCAACTCCCGGATCGGGTGGTCGTCCCACCCGGGCATCAGGAACGACCTGATGACCCGGCCCGTCGTGTGGTCCACCGAGCCGGGCAGGTCCAGGCCGATGCCGCACACCTGGCCGGCGGTCCGGCCGGCGCGGTCGAGCAGCCGCTGGAAGGCCTGGCCCACCCAGGACAGGACGGCCTCGGGGCCGAGCTCGATGCGCATCTCGGTGTGCTCCTCGGCCATCGGCCGGGCCGCGAGGTCGGTGAGCGCCACCCGGGCGTGGCTGGCCCCCAGGTCGGCCACCAGCACCAGGCGGCTGGTGGCGTCGATGTCGAGCACCGAGGGCGGCCGCCCGCCGCCGGAGGTCCCGACGCCGGACTCGTGGATGAACCCGGCCTCGATCAGCCGGTCCACCCGGTCGGTGATGGTCGACCGGGACAGACCGGTGTACTCGATCAGTTCTCTGCGTGTCGGGCAGGAGCCGTCGCGGATGAGCTGGAGGACCTGCCCTGCCGTCAGCATGGTCTATCCCTTCTCCGCCCCTGCGGTGAGGCCCTCCGTCAGCAGTCTCTCGCCGGCGAAGAACACGATCACGATGGGCAGTGTCAGAACCACGGATCCCGCCATGAGAACCGTTGTCGGGATCTCGATGCTGCCTGCCAGCTGTGAGAGTCCCAGGGAAACGGTCCAGCTGTCCCGCTTTTCCACCAGGAAGAGCAGAGCGAACAGGAACTCGTTCCAAGCGATCATGAACGCGTACAGTCCGGTCGCCATGAGCGCGGGCTTGGACAGCGGCAGCACCACCCGCCAGATCGTCGACAGGCGGCTGCAACCGTCGATCGCGGCGGCCTCCTCCACGCTCTGCGGCACCGTTTCGAAGTAGTTGCGGAGCATGTATACCGTGACGGGCACGGTCTGCGCGATGTACACCAGGATCAGGCCGGTCAGCGACCCGCGCAGCCCCAGCATCGTGAACAGCACGAAGAGCGGGATGGCCAGCACGATGGCCGGGAACAGGTAGACGGCCAGGAACAGGAAGTGCACCTGCCGGCGGCCGAAGAAGCGCAGCCGCGCGACCGCGTACGCGCCGGGGATCGAGATCAGCAGCGTGACCGCGACCGAGACGACCGCGACGATCGCGCTGTTGCGCATGAAGGTCAGAAAGCCCTGCCGGCCCAGCACGTTCGTGTACGTGTCCAAGGTGAAGTTCCGCGGCCACAGCGAGCCGGGCTCCAGGATGAGCTCCTGGATGTCGCGGAAGGACAGCATCACCATGTAGTAGAGCGGGAACGCGGTGATCAGGAAGAGGACGGCGATCACCAGCGGCCTGAGCACGCTGAACAGGGCCCGCTCGAACCTATCCCTGGTCACGGTCGCCTCCAGCGAAGAACTTGAGATAGACGACCAGGAACACGACCAGCACGGCCGCGAGCACGATGGCCTGCGCGGCCGAGGCGCCGATGTCGTCGCGGGCGGTCAGGAAGTTGTAGACGCGCACGCTGACCACCTCCGTGCCGGCGCCGCCGCCGGTCAGCAGATAGACGTCGTCGAACTTGGTGAAGGTGAACACGAACCGCAGCACCGCCAGCAGCGCGATGATCCGCCACAGCTGCGGCATGATCACGTAGCGGAAGCGCTGCGTCGGCGTCGCCCCGTCCACCACCGCGGCCTCGTCCAGCTCGGCGGGCAGCGCCTGGATCCTGGCCAGGATGAACAGGAAGGCGAAGGGGAAGTACCGCCACGCCTCGAACGCGATCACGGTGAGCAGCGCCACCGGCACCTCGACGCCGAGGAAGGTGCCCCTGGCCTGGGTGAGGAAGGCGATCGGCTCGCGCAGCCAGGTGTTCACGATGCCGTACTGGGGGCTCAGCATCGTCTCCCACAGGAACGTCACCGCCACCACCGGCGCCACGTACGGGATCAGGATCGAGGCCCTGACCAGGGTCCTGCCCCTGAACCTGTCGCGCAGGGCCAGCGCGGCGACCAGCCCGATCACGATCGACAGCCCGGTGCCCGCCACGGTGTAGATCAGGGTGTTGACCAGGGCCGTCCAGAATCCCGGCTCGGCCAGCACGTACGTGAAGTTCTCCAGCGTGTAGCCGCCGAAGAGCCCCACCTGGCGGATGTTGATCAACCGTACGTCCTGGAACGCCAGCATGATCGCCCACAGGAGCGGCAGCACCACCACGACCAGCGTGATGGTCAGGGTCGGCGAGATCAGCGCCAGCCCGGCCCGGCCCTCCTGCTCGCGCAGGGTCTGCCCGCGTACGGTCTGCCCGCGCGGGGTCCGCCCGCGCTTCACTCGCGGATCCCGCGCTTGATGGTCTCCACCTCGGTCTTGGCCTGGGTGGCCGCGGCCTGGGCGGTGAGTGAGCCGTTCACGATGGCGCTCAGCGCCGTGGGCACCGGCAGCTCGCCCATGGTGGCGCCGACGAGCTTGCCCTGGCCCTGCGGAATGCCCCAGCGCCCGAACGTGTCGGGGCTGGTGCGCAGCGCGTCGAGCACCTCGGCCGGGTAGACGTCGGCCAGCGGCTTCTTGGTGTCGACGCCCGCCGGCAGCCGGTCCCACTTGTCCGCGTACCCCTTGCGGGTGGGGAACTTGCCCTCGGGCGCCATCCCGATCCACCGCTCGTAGCCCTCGTTCATCATGTAGGAGACGAACCGGGTGGCCGGGTCGGTGGCGGAGTCCCGCATGATCGCCCAGGAGACGATCTCGCCGTACTGCGCGGGCGCGCTGCCGTCAGGGCCCTTCAGCGCGGTGACGACTCCGGTGTTCTTGGCCAGCCATTCAGGATCGTCCCGGCATTCGGGGCAGCTGGGCAGGGCGTCCTTGCGCAGCCCGGCCAGCTCGTCCAGGACGAACGACGACCAGATCATCATCGCGGCCTTGCCGGAGAAGTAGGTGGCCCTGGTGGAGTCGACGTCCTGCATGCCCTTGACCGAGTGGTCCCTGGCCAGGCCGGCGTAGAAGTCGAACGCGCTGACGCACGGGGGTGAGTCGAGGGTGACGTTGCCGGCGTCGTCCACCAGTTGGCAGCCGTTGGCCAGTGCGATGTGCTCGAAGCTCTGCGCGGTGAAGGCGTCCTTCGGCGCGACCGCCAGCGTGATGCCCGCGGTGCCGCCGGTGTTCAGCTTCGCGGCCGCGGCCTGCAGCGCTTCGTAGGTGTCGGGCGGCTGTAGCCCGGCCCGCTCGAACAGGTCCTTGCGGTAGAGGATGAGCTGCGCCCATCCGTCGCTGGGCACGGCCAGCAGCTTGCCTTCGGAGCTGTCGAGCTCCAGGGCCCGCGCCGAGAACGTGTCCCGCCCGAGCCGATCGACGATCCTGCCGGCGGTCTCGGTGTCGAGCAGGTCGTTGGCCTCCAGCTCACGGACCGAGGCGAGGGGAAGCGCCCCGATCACGTCGGGCAGGTCGCCCGCCGCGGCGGCGGAGGTGATCACCTGGCTGAATTGGTCCTCGGCCACTCCGACGAGGTCGACCTTGACCCCGGTCTTCTGGGTGAACTCGGCGATGATCTGTTTCTGGACGGCCATCCGGTCTTCGAGGTTCTCCTCGGTCCAGACGGTGATCCGGTCGGTGGCCTGCTCGCTGTCGTCGCCACAGGCCGCCAGGCAGGTCGCGGCGAGCAGTGCGGCGGAGAGGACGGCGGTTACCCGCTTCGGCATGGCACGCTCCTCTGTACGGGGATACGCCCGCACGTACCCCCGGACGAGACGGCTCAACGTGGAGTAAGTGAGACCAGCCTTGACGTGGTCACGCCGGTCACTGCTTTCACCTGCGCCTCATGCGCCGGGCGTGGAATGTTCAGGTGGCCGGGCGCGCAGGCAAAGCGGGGGTCTGCTCTTCGCGAAGGATGTCGCGTTAGGAATCTAAGCGTATGACCTGGTGTTGTATGCCGGGTAAGGTGCCTTTCCAGAAGACACACCGTCTGAACCCCCATTTTCGTCAGGAGACTCGACGGAAGTCGTAGACTTACGAGTGTTCCGGGCGCAACTATGGTTTGCCAACAACCCGTAATTGATCGACTTTTGTTTGATCAAAAGGCATAAGTGTGGGAAATGCGCGTCATCACCTTTCAAGAGCCAGGCCTTGTCTCTGTCAGCCTGGAACAGCCCGCCGAGCTCGTCGCGGGCAGCGTGCGCGTGCGCACTCTGTTCTCGGGCGTCTCCGCGGGCACCGAGTTGACGGCCTATCGGGGGACCAATCCCTATCTCAACCGCAAGTGGGACACCGAGCAGCGCCTCTTCCTCGACGGCAACACCCACGCTTATCCGCTCAGCGGCTGGGGCTACCAAGAGGTCGGTGAGGTGGTGGAGGCGGCGCCCGACGTCGCCGACCCGCCCGTCGGCAGCCTCGTCTGGGGCATCTGGGGCCACCGGGCCGAAGCCGTCGTCCCGGCCGCCAAGCTCGTCGGTCATGTGCTGCCACCGGGCGCCGACCCGATCACCGGCGTCTTCGCCCGCGTCGGCGCCATCGCGCTGAACGCCGTGCACGCCGCCGACATCCATCTCGGCGACCAGGTCGCCGTCTTCGGTCAGGGCGTCATCGGCCTGCTCGCCACCCGCCTGGCCGTGCTGAGCGGCGCGCGGGTGGTCGCCGCCGACGCCATCCCGGCCCGGCTGGAGCTCGCCAGGAGGTACGGCGCCGCCGAGACGTTCGACGTCCGGTCCGGCTCGGTCGCCGAGTTCACCCGCAAGCGGATCGAGGGCGCCGACACCGTCATCGAGCTGAGCGGCAGCAACCTCGGCCTGCACGAGGCCATCAGGACCGTCCGCAAAGGCGGCCGGGTCGTGGCCGCCGGCTTCTACCAGGGTGACGGCATCGGGCTGCGCCTCGGCGAGGAGTTCCACCACAACCAGGTGCAGCTCGTCTCCTCCCAGATCGGCGGGGTCGCCTCCTGGCTCGCCCACCGCTGGGACGTCGAGCGTCTGCAGCGCACCTTCATGGAGGTCGTGCACCGAGGTGACATCGACGTCACCGATCTGATCAGCCACGTCGTCCCCGTGGACGACGCCGCCGCCGCCTTCGAGTTGATCGACAAGCACCCGTCCGAGGTGCTCCAGCTCGTCTTCACCTTCGAGGAGTCACAGTGAAGCTCGCCGCCCAGGAGCAGCTCCTGCCCGGCCGGTCCCTGCAGGAGAAGTTCGCGTTCGCGATCGAGGCCGGGTTCGACGCCATCGAGCTGCGCGGGAAGGGCGACTTCCACTTCGCGGGCCGCCTGACCGAGCTCAAGCGGGCGTTGGCCGACGGCGTCGTGATGCCGACCGTGTGCGTGGACATGCCGCACTTCATCGGCGACTTCGACCCGGCCAAGCGGACGGACGCGATCCAGCAGCTCAGGTCGCAGCTCTCGGTCATCGGCGAGCTCGGCGGCGTCGGCGTGATGACCCCGGCCTCGTGGGGCCAGTTCTCCCTGCGGCTGCCGCCGTTCGTCCCGCCGCGCAGCGCCCAGGAGGACCGCGAGGTGCTGGCCGAGGCGCTGGGCATCCTCGGCGAGCACGCGCAGCGCAACGGCGTGCTGATCATGCTGGAGCCGCTCAACCGCTACGAGAACCACATGGTCAACACCCTGGCCGACGCGGTCTCCTACTGCGCCATGGACTCGATCCGGATCGTCGGCGACACCTACCACATGAACATCGAGGAGGACGATCCCTGCCGCTCGCTGATCGAGGCCGCCCCCTACCTCGCGCACATGCAGATCAGCGAGTCCAACCGCAACCAGCCGGGCACCGGCCACCTCGACTGGGGCGCGCAGCTCGCCACCCTCGACGCCGTCGGCTACGAGGGCTACCTGGCGCTCGAATGCCGCCTGCGCGGTGAGCCCGAGATCGTTCTTCCCCAGACGGCCGCCTTCATCAGGAAGTTCCTATGATCCTCCGCGATGCGGTGCGTGTACTGATCGACAACTGGGACGGCGGACACACGGTCCCCTCGCGCAGGCTCTATCCCCATCAGTGGAGCTGGGACTCCGCCTTCATCGCCATCGGCAACGCCCACCTGTCGCCCAGGCGGGCCAGGACCGAGCTGCTGTCGCTGTTCGGGGCGCAGTGGAGCGACGGCAGGGTGCCGCACATCGTCTTCAACCCGGTGGTGCCCGAGGGGGCCTACTTCCCGGGGCCGGAGTTCTGGCAGGCGCGCTCGCCCTCCGGCGCGGCGACCTCCGGCATCGTGCAGCCGCCGGTGCACGCGCTGGCCGCGTGGCGGGTCCACCAGGCCGAGCCCGACCTGGCCTTCCTGCGCAGGATCTATCCCCGGCTGGTGGCGCAGCAGGAGTTCCTGCGCACCGCCAGGCGCTCGCCGGAGGGGCTGATCTCGATCGTGCACCCCTGGGAGTCGGGCATGGACAACAGCCCCGCCTGGGACCGGCCGCTCGCCGCCGTCGAGACGGGCGCCACCGGTTACCGCCGCAGGGATCTGACCCATGTCAGCGCCGAGGAGCGGCCCACCGACCGCGACTACGAGCGCTACACCGCGCTGGCCCGCGCCTACCGCGACTCCGGCTACCGCCAGGCGGGCGAGTTCCACGTCGAGGACCCGCTGTTCAACGCCGCCTACGGGATGGCCGAGCTGGCGCTGGCCGACATCGCCGCCGCGTGCGGCCTGGATCCCGAGCCACACCGCGCCGAAGCCGCCGCGATCACCGCCGCGATGGTCGAGCACCTCTACGACGACGGCCTCTTCCAGCCCCGCGACGTGCGCACCGGCAACCTGATCCGCTCCAGCAGCGCCGCCGGCCTGGTCCCGCTCATCCTGCCCGGCCTCCCGCGCGAGATCGCGCACGCGCTGATCGGCACCGGGCTCGACCGCTTCGCCCTCAAGGACGCGGTGCTGCCGAGCTTCGCTCCCGCCGCCCCGCAGTTCGACCCGGTCCGCTACTGGCGCGGGCCGAGCTGGATCAACCTCACCTGGCTGGTCTGGCAGGGGCTCAAGGACCGCCGCGCCGACCTGGCCGCCTCGCTCGCCGACAACATGATCAAGGCGGTGGTGCGGTCCGGGTTCCGCGAGTACTTCGACCCCATCACGCTGCAGGGGCACGGATCGCGCGACTTCAGCTGGTCAGCCGCCCTCATCCTCGACGTGGTGGCTGAGCACGGCCTGCACGGCGTGCCGTCGGCGGCTCGCGAGGTCGGCCAGCAGGCGGGGAGCTTCGGCAAAGCCGGCGACCTCGGTGATCACGTGCCGGCGTAGCAGGTCGCCACGCTGCCTGAGCAGGCCGATCGTCTCGTGGGACAGGCGTTCCCTGTCCCACGCGTGCGCCAGCCCGCGCGGCACCCGGCCGATCTGGGCGCAGCGCAGCGACAGCCCGTTGTGGTGAAACTCCTCGCCCAGCCGCACCTCGTCCGCGCCCTTCGTGTAGAAGGCCAGGTCGATCGCGGTGCCCTGCGGTCGCAGCAGCTTCAACGCCAGAGCCAGCGCCCGCGCCTGGCCCCGGCACTGGAACACCACGTCGGCGCCCCGGTCGTTGGGCCCGTGCCGCCAGCGCCGCTTCAGCTCCACGGCCGGGTCCTCGTCGGCGGCCAGCACGTTCGCGCCGAGCGCCGCGGCGACGGCGAGCCGGTCGGGGGTCTCGTCCACGACCACGACCTCCGCCGCGTCGTACGACAGGGCGAACGACGCCGTCAGCAGCCCGACCACGCCCGCGCCCATCACCACGACCCGCCGCCCCCGCACGCCGTCGCCCAGCTCCCGGACGTTGGGCCCGTGCAGGTCGGCGGCGGCGTGCAGCAGGCCGTTGGCGCAGATCGGGCCCATGTGGGCCACGTAGATGCCGAGCATCGGGTCCAGGTCGTCCGGTAGCTCCACGAAGCGGTCCTGCAGGGGGTCGGCCACATAGCCGGTGCGGTGCCCGTAGGCCATCGCGACCGTGGCGCCCTCGCGCACCGCCCGGGTGCGGGTCTCGACCACCGTGCCGACCTGCATGTATCCGATGCCGCGCACGGGATAGGCCACCGAGGGCGTGCCCTGCCGGAACAGGCCGAGCGCGGGGTCCCAGGTGGAGGTCAGGTAGGGATTGTCCCCCTTGACGTAGGTGAGCTCGGTGCCGGCCGAGATCCCGCTGTGCCCGGTCTCGACCCGGAACCCGCCGTCGGGCACCTCGACCAGCTTGTCCTCGACCAGCGTCACCTCGCCGGGCGCCTCGATGCTCAGCATTGCGCCCATGACTGGGCCCATGGACTTGCCGTACGCCCTGTCCGTGTGGCCACCGTGGTCACCCATCGAGCATCACCGGCTCCCGCTGTCGTGCCGACCGCGCCAGCGCGAGCGCCAGCCGGTGTGTCTTCAGGGCCTCCCGGTACGGGGCCCGCACGTCGGCTTCTCTACCCTGTACGGCGTCCACGAACGTGCGATCGACCATCGTCTTGGCCTTGCCGCCGTCCTGGACCTGCCGCTCGCCGTCCACGACCAGCTCCGTCTCGGTCAGGTCGAGCGCGATGCCCTCGGCGTGCACCTCCAGCCCCACCCGATGCTTGTGGCGCAGGAGGCAGGTGGTGGCCAGCAGCCCGGTCGCCCCGTCCGTGAAGCGCATCACCGCCGCCGTGGCGTGGTCGATCTCGCCGTTCACCGGGCTCTCGGCGGGCACGGCGTGCACCATGCTCACCTCGCCCACCAGCAGTCTCGCCAGATCGAGGACGTGGACCGCCTGCTCGACGGTCTGGCCGCCGGACATCATGGGGTCCAGCCACCACCCGACCGGGGGGACCTTGTCCAGCCAGTGGCCCAGGGCCAGGCGCACCGGCCGGTCGGCCAGCAGCTCCCGCGCCTGGTCGAGAATGTCGAGATAACGCCAGTGGTGACCGACGGCGGACGGCAGGCCGCGCCGGTCGATCTCGTCGGCGATCTTCTCCGCGGTCCCCAGATCAAGTGAGAGCGGCTTCTCCACAAAAATAGGGATATCGCAGGCCAAGATATCGAGCTCTGGATTACCGTGCGCGAATGGAGGCACACAGACGTAAACGGCATCCAGACCGCCGGCCTCCAGCAGGTCGGTGTGGCTTCCGTAAGCGGGGGAGTCGTGCTTCGACGCCAGTGTTTCGGCCCGGCGCGGATCTGTGTCCGCGATTCCGGCGATCTTAACATCGCCGAAACCAGACAGGACCTCAGCGTGCCTCGCGGCGACATTACCGGCACCTACCATGCCGATACGGGTAGTGGGGATCATAACCCGGCATATCCCACGGTCAGCAGAAAACAAACAACCATGTTCGAAGGCGCATGGATAGGGCAGATGTCGCCGACCGTGACCTGAAAAGATCGGGGATGACTGCATGGAGACAGATCTTCGCGCCTTGGCAAGGGTCCGGGAGTGGTACGGGCCGCATTCGAGCACGGCCGGGGATTGGCCGCTCGACGCCCTGCTCCCAGCCAAGGGGACGACCACGGTGAGCGTCGTGCTGCCGGCGCGTGACGAGGAGTCGACAGTCGGCGACATCGTCACCGTGATCCGCCGTGACCTCGTGGAGCGGACACCGCTCGTGGACGAGATCATCGTCGTTGATTCCAACTCCACCGACGCGACCGCGGTCAGAGCGGCCGCGGCGGGAGCGCGGGTGGTGGCGCAGCGAGCGGTGTTTCCCCAGCTCCCGCCCTTGACCGGCAAGGGCGAGGCGCTGTGGAAGGGGCTGGCCGCGTCCAGCGGGGACATCGTCGTCTTCGTGGACGCCGACCTGCGCAACTTCGGCTCCCACTTCGTCTCCGGTCTCCTCGGGCCGCTGCTTCTGGACAGGAACATCAAGTTCGTCAAAGCCGCCTACGAACGGCCTTTCACCGGTGCGGACGGCGTGGTCAGGCGCGGTGACGGCGGGCGCGTCACCGAGCTGGTCGCCAGGCCGCTGCTCAACATGTTCTGGCCGGAACTGTCCGGCTTCGCGCAGCCGCTCGGGGGTGAGTACGCCGCCCGCCGGGAGACGCTGGAGCGGGTGCCGTTCGTCACCGAGTACGGCGTGGAGTTCGGGCTCCTGGTCGACCTCCTGCACCTGATCGGGCTCGATGCCATGGCGCAGGTCGACCTCGGCTCCCGTACGCACAGCCACCAGTCGGTGGCCGCGCTCGGCCGCATGGCGGGGCAGATCATGGCCACCGCGTGGTCCCGGCTGGAGCGCCAGGGGCGCGTCCTCACCTCGGAGCCCCCCTCCCACACGCTGCTGCAGTTCGGGCTCGAAGGGCAGGCCGATCTGGTGGACGTGGCCGTGGCAGAGCGGCCTCCGCTGGCCTCCCTCGTACTGGAGGAGGATGTGGCATGAACGTCCTGGTGAACGCGGGACCGTGGCTGGCGGTCCCGCCCCCTGGCTACGGCGGCATCGAGAACGTGGTCGCCACGCTCGTCCCGGCCCTGCGCGAACGCGGGGTGCGGATCATCCTGGCCTCGGTGGGGTCGAGCACCCTCGACGTGGACGAGCTGATCAGCGTCTTCGAGCAGGGGCAGTTCGCCCACCTGCAGAAGCCGTACAACCAGGTGATGGGCATCTCGCACGCCCACCAGGCGCGGGTGGCCGCGGAGCTGCGCCGTCGCGACGACATCGACCTGGTCCACGACCACCTGGAGGTCGTCGGGCCCGCCGTGCTGTCGGCCCTGGACGGCCCGCCCGTGCTGCACACCCTGCACTGGGACCTGCGCAAGCACGCCGCCTTCTACCGGTCGTTCCCGCAGTCGATCGCGGTCAACGGCGTCTCGCACTCCCAGCTCGCCCGCGCGCCCAGGGCGGTGCAGGACGTCGCGCTCGGCGCGGTGCACCTGGCGACCCCGCTGGCCGACCGTGACCTGCGGGTCGAGCGGGGCGAGCACCTGGTGGTGATGGGCCGGGTCTGCGGGCTCAAGGGCCAGCACGTGGCCGCCAGGGTCTGCCAGAAGCTCGGTCTGCCGCTGGTGCTGGCCGGCCCGGTGAGCGGCCTCAACACCCCCGCCGAGCTGGACGTCGTGGCCCAGGACCCCTACCATCCGCTGCACGGCCACGCCGACGTCCGCTACTACCTGGACCACCTCGGCGCCTACCTCGACGGCGACCTCATCGCGTGGGCCGGCTCCCTGGGCGGCGACGAGCGCGACACCCTCTACGGCTCGGCCCGCGCGGCCCTGTTCCCCATCCAATGGGACGAGCCGGGCGGCACGGCCGTGGTGGAGGCGATGGCGCTCGGCGTGCCGCCGGTCGCCCTGCGCCGGGGCTGCATGCCCGAGATCATCGACCACGGCCGCACCGGCTTCCTCGCCGACACCGAGGAGGAGCTGGCGGAGTGGGTCCTGCGGGTGGACGAGCTCGACCCCGAGGAGTGCCGCCGCGAGGCCCGCGTCCGCTTCTCCCCGGCGGTGATGGCCGACCGTTATCTGGAGCTGTACGACCAGGCGGTCAGGCGCGGCCGCTAGGCCGGCCGCCGTCCCAGAACGGAGGTCGTCAGGCGAAGCCGCGTGGCAGCACGGCGACGGGGCACGGTGAGGCGCGCAGCAGTTTCATCGCCTGCTCGCCGATGAACACCCGGTGCGGCTGCGCGTCCTCGCTGGCCGCGCAGACCAGCAGCTCGCCGGGCAGCCACTCGGCCGCGGCCACCGCGGCGGCCACGTCATGCCCCTCGGCGACCTCCGCCTCGGCCTCGATGCCGGTGTCCTCCCACGCCTGCCGGACGGCCAGGGCGAGATCGTCCCTGAGCCGTCCCCGGTCCTCGGTCCGCAGGTCGAAGGTGATCAGCCGGAGCGGCACGCCCAGCCGGAGCGCGGCCTGCGCCACCTGCTCGACGGCGGTGTCGCACTGCGGGCGGTGCACGTAGGCGAGCGTGAGCCGGGTGGGGCCGTCAGGCGGCACGTAGCCGGCGGGCGTCAGCATCACCGCCTCCGGTGACAGGTGCAGCAGGTGGTCGGTGGTGCTGCCGAGCTGGATGCGGCCGTGCGGCCCGCCGTCCGCCGACCCGGCCACCACGAGGTCCGCCCTGATCCGGCTGGCCAGCACCGCCAGCCCGCGACCGGCGCCCCTGCTCTCGAACGCCATGAACTCGGCCGGCACGTCCTCCAGCCGGACCGCCGCGTTGGCCAGGCCCGCCTGCGCCTCGACCGCCAGGCCGGGACTGCCCGGCGGGTAGATCGACACCACCGTGAGGTCGCCGCCGGTGATGCGGGTGATGGCGGCGCCCAGGGCGAGAGCGTCCCGCCCGCCCGCGTCGTCGGTGTAGCCGACGATCACCTGCCCTCCGATCACGAGAGCCTCCATACCCGGTCCGAGGTGGGGATACGCAGCCTTCCTCGGGGACATGAAGGCAGTAATCATCCGAAAGGCCGAGGTGTCGACGAAGATCCACTCGTAAGGTTCTGTCCATCGGCTGTTAACAGATTGGACACCCGTTGTACCGCGACATCGTCGACTTCGCTCTCACCACGCCCGCATGGCTGCACACGCTCGCCGAGGTCGGCACCGACGCCGGGCTGTTCCTCTTCGCGGCGCTGTTCGTGCTGACGTGGTGGCGGGCGAGGAACGCCCCGCCCCGCGACCTGGCACTCGCCATCGCCGGGCCGGCCGGGATCGTGTGCGCGTACGTCAGCAGCGAGATCGTGAAGATCCTCATCCGGGAGGAGCGGCCGTGCCGGGACGGGGTCGCGACCATCGCCGCCTGCCCGCCCGTGGGCGACTGGTCGTTCCCGAGCAACCATTCGGTGATCGCCGTCGGCGCCGCCGCGACGCTCGTCCTGATCTGGCGCACCCTGGCCTGGGTGGTGCTCCCGCTGGCCGCGGTCATGGCGTTCTCGCGGGTCTTCGTCGGCGTGCACTACCCGCACGACGTGGCCGCCGGGGCGCTGATCGGCCTGGTGCTCGCGCCGCTGTTCACGCTCCTGCTGGTCGGCGCCGTCACGCCGGTCGTCCGGCTGCTCCGCGCCCGCCTGTCAGTCGCTCAGCGGGCGTAGGTCGTCAGGCCGACCACTCGTGCCGGCCGAGGAACCCGCGCTCGCCCGTGGCGTACTCCTGGAAGGCCCGTTGCACCTCGTCGAGCTCGGCCACCTCGGTCCTGATGAGGTCCGTCTCCTTGTATTCGAGCTCGTAACCGGGCGAGACCTGGATGAAGTGCTGCCCGAAGTTCACCAGGGCGACGAACGGGTTCTGCGGTGACAGGGTGGCCAGCACGTCATGCACCAGGCCCAGATCGGGGTCGTGCACGATCAGGCCGTCACCGGTGTGCAGCTGCATCCCCTGGTGGACGCCGAGCGGCGCGACGTTGTGCACGAGATCGCGCTGCGGGTCGTAACAGGCCACTCCGTGCGCGCGGGCGACCGTGAACACCTGGCCGGACAGCTCGTCCATCGAGTCCAGGTCCATCGCCACCAGCACCTGATCGTGGTAGACGGTGACGAGTCCGGGCAGCTCCTTGGCGATGTCCGGCAGTTGCCCGGCGACGGGCTCGGTCTTCTTGACCTCCAGGTAGGCGGCTCGCGCCTGGTCCCTGGAGATCGGCGCGGGCTCGTTCCAGACCATCAACTCAACGCTCACCCGTCCATCTTGTCGAACCGGTGCCGCATCTGCGTAGGTAGTGGCCGGAAGAACGCGAAACCCTCGTCCCACCAGACCTTCACCCGCGTGGCGCTCCAAGCCCACCGATCCTGCCAAGTACGGACATGGGCGGGCTAAGGCGGGCTAGGGCGTGGCCGGGGTCTCCGAGCCGGGGACCAGCTCGACCGTGCAGTACATGCAGCGGCGCGCCTCCACCGGCACGTCGCTGATGCACTCCGGGCACTGCTTCGTCGTGGCGGCCTTGTTCCGGTCGAGCAGCGCGAGCAGCCGGGTCATCGGTGTGACGACCAGCCAGTAGATCACCGCCGCGATGATCAGGAAGGTGATCAGGTGGTTGAGGAAGTCGCCGTACTTGAACTCACTGCCGTTGACGGTGAAGGAGTACTCGGCGAAGTCCGGCTGCCGCCCGCCGGTGACGGCGCCGATCAGCGGCGTCACCAGGTCGGTGACCAGCGCCTGCACGAGCCCGCTGAACGTGGCCCCGATGATCACGGCGACGGCCAGCTCGACGATGTTGCCGCGCAGAATGAAGTTCTTGAATCCACCCATGGCACCGCAATATAGCCGGTCAAGAGACGGTCAAACCTTGTCCTGGGACGCGGGCGTACGCCAGGGCGGTTAGCCGCTCGCGACGGGGTACAGAGTGATCGGCGCGAGGCGCGGGGAAGGTAAGAGGTTGCCGCTGGGCGGGGCGGACGAAACCGGGGTTGTCCGGTGGAGCGAGAGGACACACCATGGGAAAGACCGTGAGGGAGCTTCGATGATCGAAGTGTGGCCGGGAGACCCGTACCCACTCGGGGCGACCTACGACGGCGCGGGCACGAACTTCTCGCTCTACACCGAGGTGGCGCACTCCGTGGAGCTGTGCCTGTTCGACGAGGACAACTGGGAATCGCGGGTGCCGCTCACCGAGGTGGACGGCTTCATCTGGCACGGCTACCTGCCCGGCATCGGCCCCGGGCAGCGCTACGGCTACCGCGTCCACGGCCCCTACGAGCCGGCCCGCGGGCTGCGGTGCAACCCGGCCAAGCTGCTGCTCGACCCGTACGCGATGGCGATCGAGGGCGGTGTCGACTGGCACGAGGCGGTGTACGGCTACCGCTTCGGCTCACCCGACACCCGCAACGACATGGACTCGGCCCCCTACGTGCCGCGCTCGATCGTGATCAACCCGTTCTTCGGCTGGGGGCACGACCGGCCGCCCGCGACGCCGTACCACGACACGGTGATCTACGAGGCGCACGTGCGCGGCCTGACGATCAGCCACCCCAAGATCCCCAAGCACCTGCGCGGCACGTACGCCGCGCTCGGCCACCCGGAGATCCTCGACCACCTCACCAAGCTCGGCGTGACGGCGCTGGAGCTGATGCCGGTGCACCAGTTCGTCACCGACCACATCCTGGAGCAGCGCGGCCTGTCCAACTACTGGGGCTACAACTCCATCGGCTTCTTCGCCCCGCACAACCGCTACTCCAGCCAGGGCCAGCGTGGCGGGCAGGTGCTGGAGTTCAAGGCGATGGTGCGGGCGCTGCACGAGGCGGGCATCGAGGTCATCCTCGACGTCGTCTACAACCACACCGCCGAGGGCAACCATCTGGGGCCGACGCTCGGCTTCCGTGGCATCGACAACCCTGACTACTACCGGCTGGTCAACGGCGACAAGCGCTACTACATGGACACCACGGGCACCGGCAACAGCCTGCTCATGCGGTCTCCGCACGTCCTTCAGATGATCATGGATTCGCTGCGCTACTGGGTCATCGAGATGCACGTCGACGGCTTCCGCTTCGACCTGGCCTCGACGCTGGCCCGCGAGCTGCACGAGGTCGACCGGCTGAGCTCCTTCTTCGACCTGGTCCAGCAGGACCCGGTGCTGTCGCAGGTCAAGCTCATCGCCGAGCCATGGGACGTGGGCCCCGGCGGCTACCAGGTCGGCAACTTCCCGTCCCGGTGGACCGAGTGGAACGGCCGCTACCGCGACACCATCCGTGACCTGTGGCGCGGCCAGGCGGCCACGCTGCCCGAGTTCGGCTCCCGGTTCACCGGGTCGAGCGACCTCTACCAGGACGACAGCCGCCGCCCCGCCGCCTCGATCAACTTCGTCACCTGCCACGACGGCTTCACCCTGCAGGACCTCGTCTCGTACGACCACAAGCACAACGAGGCGAACAAGGAGAACAACCGCGACGGCACCGACGACAACCGGTCCTGGAACTGCGGCGAGGAAGGCCCGGCGGGCTGGGCCATCGAGTCGCTGCGCGAGCAGCAGAAGCGCAACTTCCTCACCACGCTCTTCCTGTCGCAGGGCGTGCCGATGCTCTCGCACGGCGACGAGCTGGGCCGCACCCAGCAGGGCAACAACAACGGCTACTGCCAGGACAACGCGCTGACCTGGGTGGACTGGTCGGACGTCCGGGAGAACTGGCTGCTGCTGGAGTTCACGCAGAGCCTGGCCGCGCTGCGCAAGAAGCATCCGGTCTTCCGGCGCAGGAGGTTCTTCTACGGCAAGCCGGTGCGTGGCCTGAGCGACATCGCCTGGCTGACGCCCTCCGGGGAGGAGATGGCCGACAGCGACTGGACCGTCGGCTACGCCAAGTCGCTGGCCGTCTTCCTCAACGGCGACGCCATCACCGAGCCCGACCGTCGGGGCAGGCCGATCCGCGACGACTCGTTCCTGCTGCTGTTCAACGCCCACCACGACACCATCAAGTTCACGATCCCGAAGGATTACGGCGAGATGTGGCAGACCGAGATCGACACCGCCATGCCGATCGGGCTGGACGTGCGGATGTGCCGGGCAGGAGAGGGCGTGGACGTGCCCGGACGCAGCGTGCGGGTGCTGCGCCGTGTCTAGGCCCACCTCGACCTACCGACTGCAACTCACCCCCGACTTCGGCTTCGCCCAGGTGGCGGAGGCCGCCGGCTACCTGCGCGAGCTGGGCGTCAGCCACCTCTACCTGTCGCCGATCCTGCAGGCGACCCCCGGATCCCGGCACGGCTACGACGTCACCGACCACTCCAGGATCCGGGAGGAGTTCGGCGGCGCCCAGGGCTTCCGCGAGATGGCCGAGCGGCTCGCCACGCTCGATCTGGGCGTCATCCTCGACCTCGTCCCCAACCACATGAACACCGAGAACGCCCAGTTCTGGTCGGTGCTTCAGCACGGCCGGGACTCGCCGTACGCGAGCTGGTTCGACATCGACTGGGACGGCGGGACCGTGGCGCTGCCCGTGCTGGGCGACGACACCGAGCCGGTGGTCGACGGCGACCTGCTGCGCTACCACGAGCACGCCTTCCCCCACCCCGGCCACTACCGGCTCGTCGACTGGCGCGAAGGGCCCGGCTACCGGCGCTTCTTCGACGTCTCCACACTGATCGGGGTGCGGGTCGAGGATCCGGCGGTGTTCTTCGCCACGCACGAGGTGATCTTCTGGCTGCTCGACGAGGGGCTGGCCGACGGGCTGCGGATCGACCACCCCGACGGCCTGGCCGACCCGCGCGGCTACCTGGACCGGCTGCGCGCCAGGTCCGGCGGCGTGTGGACGGTCGTGGAGAAGATCCTCATCGGCGACGAACGGCTGCCGGACGACTGGGCCTGCGACGGCACCACCGGCTACGAAGTGCTCAACCGGGTCAACGGGCTGTTCGTCGACCCGGAGGGCAAGACGCCGCTCGTCGAGCTGTTCACCCGGCTGACCGGCGAGCGGGACGACTACCTGCCCGTGGTCATGCGGGCCAAGCACGAGGTCATCGACCTGTTCTTCGGCGCCGAGGTCCGGCGGCTGGCCCACGCGGCCGCCTGCGCCCCGGAGGTGGTCGCCGAGCTGCTGGCCGCGATGCCGGTCTACCGGGCCTACGTGGTGCCCGGCGAGCCGCCGCCGCCCGAGGCCGTCGAGATCGTCGAACGGGCCGCCGCCACCTGCTCTCCCGCCGTCCGGCCGCTCGTCCAGCAGGTCCTGTACGGCTCCGCCGAGGTGATCACCCGGTTCCAGCAGGCCTGTGGGCCGGTCATGGCCAAAGGGGTGGAGGACACCGCGCTGTACCGGTGGTTCCCCCTGTCGTGCCTGAACGAGGTGGGGGGCGAGCCTGACCGGTTCGGGACCTCGGTGGAGGAGTTCCACCAGTTCTGCGCGGAGATGCGGCCGGACTCGATGACCACGCTGTCCACCCACGACACCAAACGGTCGGAGGACGTACGGGCCCGGCTGGCCGTGCTGTCGGAGCTGCCGGAGGAGTGGGCCGAGGCCGTGTCTCAGTGGGAGGCGGAGCTCGGCTTCGACCCCCACCTCGACTACCTCGCATGGCAGAACCTCATGGCCGCCTGGCCGATCTCCGCCGAGCGGTTCGCCGCCTACCTGCTCAAGGCGGCGCGCGAGGCCAAGACCGCCACCTCCTGGATCCGCCCCGATCCCGGCTACGAGCAGCGACTGCGCGACTTCGCCGAGGCCGCCGTCCGGCTGCCGGTGGGCCGCTTCACCGAGCGGATAGACGGCTTCGCCAGGTCCAACTCGCTGAGCGCCAAGCTCGTCCAGCTGATGATGCCGGGGGTGCCGGACGTCTACCAGGGCAATGAGATGACCGATTTCTCCCTGGTCGATCCGGACAACCGGCGTCCCGTCACCTTCCCGCGCACGCCCGCGTCCGACTGGGACCGGGTCAAGTTCCAGGTCACCGGCCAGGCGCTGCGGCTGCGCCGACGCCTCGGCCCCGCCGCGCCGTACACACCGTTGCAGGCCCAGGGGCAGGCGGCGGAGCACGTGATCGCCTTCGCGCGCGGCGAGGGCGGCGGGCCGCAGGCCGTCGCGATCGCCACCCGTCTGCCCGCCCGCCTGGCCGGCAGCGGATGGGGGGACACCACGCTGGCGCTGCCCCCGGGACACTGGCGCGACCTGCTCGGCGGCGGCCTGTACACCGGGCGGACCCCCCTGGCTCACCTGCTCGGCATGCATCCCGTCGCACTCCTGGAGAGACATGATCTTTGAGGTGTGGGCACCCACGGCCACGGCGGTCGAGGTCGACGTCCCCGGCGGCCGGCGGCCGATGTCCGCGAGCCAGGACGGCTGGTGGTCCGCCGACGTGCCCGAAGCCGGGCACGGCACCAGGTACGGCTTCGTGCTCGACGGAGACGGCCCCTACCCCGACCCCCGCTCCCGCTGGCAGCCCGAGGGCGTCTTCGGGCCCAGCGCGGTGTACGACGACGCCCGCTTCACCTGGGCCGACCACGACTGGAAGGGGCGCGACCTGCGGGGCGGCGTCATCTACGAGCTGCACATCGGCACCTTCACCCCCGAGGGGACGTTCGAGGCCGCCGCCGGGAAGCTCCAGCACCTGACCGAGCTGGGCGCCGACTTCGTGGAGATCATGCCGGTCGCGCCGGTGCCCGGCACCCGCAACTGGGGCTACGACGGCGTCGACCTCTACGCCGTCAACCACACCTACGGCGGTCCCGACGGGCTCAAGACCCTCGTCGACGCCTGCCATCGGGCCGGTCTCGGCGTCATCCTCGACGTCGTCTACAACCACCTGGGACCGTCGGGCAACTTCCTGCACCCGTACGGGCCGTACTTCTCCGGATTCGCCGGCAGCTACTGGGGCGAGGCGGTCAACCTCGACGGGCCGGGGTCCGACGTGGTGCGCCGCTACTTCATCGACAACGCCCTGCAGTGGCTGCGCGACTACCACATCGACGGGCTGCGCCTGGACGCCGTGCACGCGCTGCACGACCGCCGCGCCACCCACCTGCTGGCCGAGCTGTCCGACGAGGTCGACGCGCTGTCCTGTGCGGTCGGCAGGCCGCTGACGCTGATCGCCGAATCCGACCTGAACGACCCCCGCATGGTGCGCTCGCGCGACGCCGACGGGCTCGGCATGACCGCCCAGTGGAACGACGACGCCCACCACGCGCTGCACACCGCCGTCAGCGGCGAGCACCACGGCTACTACGCCGACTTCGCCGGCCTGCCCGCCCTGGCCAAGGTGCTGACCTCGGGCGTCCTGCACGACGGGAGCCGTTCGAGCTTCCGCGACCGCGCGCACGGACGGCCCTTCACCGGTGTGCCCGGCCACCGGCTGGTCGCGTGCCTGCAGAACCACGACCAGATCGGCAACCGGCCCATGGGCGACCGGTTGCCGATGCCCGAGCTCAAGCTCGGCGCCGGACTGCTGCTCACCTCGCCGTTCACGCCCATGCTGTTCATGGGGGAGGAGTGGGGGGCCGGGACGCCGTTCCTGTTCTTCTCCGACCACGTCGAGCCGGAGCTGCGCGACAGCGAGGGCGGGCGCCGGCAGCGCGAGTTCGAGGGCTTCGGCTACGCCTGGGAGGCGCCCGACCCGTCGGAGGAGGAGACCTTCCTACGCTCCAAGCTCGACTGGGACGAGCTGAAGGAGGAGGGGCACTGGTCGCTGCTGTGCTGGTACCGCGACCTGACGGCCCTGCGCAAGGCCCTGCCGGAGCTGTCCGACCCCCGCCTGGACCGGGTCCGGGTCGACTGCGACCCGGACGACCGGTGGCTGGTCATGTGGCGGGGGGCGCTGGCGGTGTCGGTGAACTTCTCGCCGGAGTCCGTGACCTTGCCGGTCCCGCTGGGAGCGGTGCTGCTCGCCTCCGACGAGAACGTGTCCGCACGGCCGGAGGGCACGCGGTTGCCGGGCCAGTCCCTGGTGATCCACCGCCCCTGACCGGTTTGTCAGGCGACGACCGCGAGCAGGGTCGTCATGGCGCTGGTGAGCTCCGGGTCACCACTCACCCGCGCACGCTCGCGAGCCTGCTCGACGGTGACACCCCTGGTCGCGAGCCGCCAGAAGGTGTCCTGATCCATCGAGACACGCGCCGCCGGCTCTCCTGCCGGCGTCGCCATCCGCCACCTGCCGTCCTCCCGGGCAGCGCTCCACTGCCCGCCCGCGGGCCCGAGCACCTCCAGGCGGACCGTCGTGCCCTCCGGACGGTCGAGCGCTCTCATGGCGTACGGCAGCGCCCGCGCGAAGAGCTCCAGCACCGGTGCCATGAGGTCCGGCTCGGTCGCTCCGGGAAGGGAGACGGCGTCGCGCACCTGCTGCTGGTGGACCCAGAACTCGGTGTACTCACGGCCGATGTCCAGCCAGGTGGGGCTGTCGAGGTCCATGGCCGCCCAGGACACGTTCAGGTCGGCGGGCGCCTCCAGGTCGCGTGCCGCCCAGACGGCGTCCAGCCGCGGCCCCAGGTGCTCCAGCAGCTCGATCAGCAACCGGGGGCTGAGCTGGCGACTCGCCCGGACGAACTCGTCGTTGGTACGGGTGAGATAGGCGGGAAGCGTCTCGTCATTGGCGAAGACGGCGCCGCCGTACCCGTCGCGGCTGCCTGACAGGCGGCGCATGTAGTCGTTGAGGACATGACCGGCGACGTCGTGCACATCCCAGCCTGGACAGACCGTGGATCTGGCCCAGTCTGCCGGGTCAAGGCCGCGTAGCAGGTCGAGCATGGCCTCCCGCTCGCGCGGGAACAAGGGGCGGACGTCTATGGCCGAGCCGAAAATCTTCATGGCTCCATTGTGGACAACCCTCCGTCGTCCACAGAACGACGTTCGCCGCCACGCCGCCGGCTGGGCATTGCCGATGCTGGGTGCCTCATCGAACGTACGTCGGAGGCTCTCATGAACATCGTCCTTTCGCTGCCCCACGCGCTGACGTCCCTGTTCGTCGTGGTCGCCGAGCGGATCCCGTTCGACGTCACCGCCGTGCCATGGCGGGTGGGCGCGCCCCACAGGAGGGCCGCCATCAGAGCGATCGGCAGTCCGGCGCTGCTGGTCACCCATCAGCCGACACGGTGGAGACCCGGCCGGACCAGCCTCACGGCCGACGAACGGCGCCTGCTGCGCCGATCCGGGGAGCACCTCGTCGTCTCCACGACGGTGCCACCGCACGAGCTGCCCGGCGGCGTACAGCTCGCCCGCGCGACGGCCCGCGCGCTGGCCCGCGCGTACGACGGCCTGCTGATCGACCCCCTGAGCGGCATGGCGGTGCCCGCGTGCGAGAGGGCTGAGGGGGAGCCGGTGGACTTCGACCTGGGCGACGACTGGCTGGGCTGGGACATCCACCCCCACGACACCACCCGCCTTCGGCCTGCCTCCTCGGTGGGCCCCCCACCTGGGAGCCCTCCCGCCGCGCTATCCCTCTCGGCCGTCACCCCGGCCTGGAGCCCTCGCGCGCTGGGGCTGAGCCCTCGCGCACCTGAGCCGGGTGTCCGCGATGGCCTGGGTGTCACCTCGCGAGGACTCCGGCGCTTCGCCGTGCCCGAGATCACCCTCGACGGCGGGGCCTGCACCCACCACCGATGCGCCATCGGCCTGCTGCGCACGGTCGCCCACCGCCTGGTCACCGACCAGCTGGCCTTCGTCGCCGCCCACCCTGACATCCGGCAGCGCGCCATCGACGACCATCTGCGGATAGAGCCGCTCCGGCCCGGTGAGCCGCCCTTCGCCGTCCGCCTCACCCCCTGCGAGACCGGCTCCCCCGAGCCAGGACGAGCGGGCGGCACCACCCGCCTCAAGGTCGCCCCCGCAGGCGGCACCGACCAGGCCACCTGCCTCAGAGCCGGCCCACCCCCAGGCTTCCCAGACACCTTCGACGCCCGGCCCCACGCGAGCCCTGGAGCCACCCTGACCGCAATCGACGGCCACACCTCGGACCCATCACGGGCTCTCGCCGCTTGAGCCCGCCGGTTATGGCCAGGGGTAGGTCCCCGGTGAGACGACTTCGCCCGAAGACAACATCAACGGTGGAACAGGCCCCCGGTGCGACAGGTCAACGCGACCAGCCGGTTACGGACGCTCGCTCGTCGGTTGCTGGGTGACGGGCAGCTCGCCAGCGGCTGGAGGTTGCTCGGTACCCGGATGCTGGCCGGCAGCGGCGGGCAGACCCGTGACGGCGGGTTGTCCCGTGACGGCCGGTTCGTCCCTGAGGGATGGCTGGGCGGTTGCCGGGGGCTGGGGCACGGCAGAGGCGGGCAGGGTCGGGGAGAAGGCGTGCCACTCACGGGGCTTGTCAGTGGGGCCCTGGGAGGAGGCTGCCCAGACTGCCTCCGCGCAGATGAGGCGAGCGGCCTCGACAGGCTCGGCGTCGCGGACGTGATAGCCCTCTTCGTCACGCCACAGGACGGTGACAATGCCGGTGACCAGCGTCGTGCCACTCATCACGTCCTCGTACACCACCCGGCGGTTCACGGTCAGTGTCTCGTGGTCCGGAGCTCCAGCGCTCTCCCAGCGCCAGCCCCGGCAGGTGTCGCCGGGCTCGGCCTTGTTGACGCGGATGTCGGTGACGAACGTACGGGCACCGTCCCGGTTGAGGATCGCGGAGGTACGCATGCGGGTGACCAGAGCCCGTGCCAGCTCATGGCGGCGCTCAACCGGCCAGTTCACAGCTTCGTGCGAGATCGGCAGCCACTGCGGGCCGAGGTCGGGATACCGCCCTGCCAACGCCCTCCACCAGTCCGGCCACCCCTCACGCTCAGCCGTCTCGGCCAGGCTGCGCTGCCTCAACGTCTCCGCCATCCGGTCGAACGGAGTGTCAGGAGGCAGCCCTCTGGCGGTCAGGAAATCGGCCATGGTCGCCCCCTGCCGGGCGAGCCGCTCCTCCAGTACGGCCTGCTCGCGCGCGACCCGAGCCGCCGGCCAGTCGGCCGCCTCAGAAACCGGCACCTGGACCGGCAGAGCCCTTTGCTGCCCTGGACCGCCAAGACTCCCCGAAGGCGCCGCGCCCACCCCGGGCACTCCAACGCTCCCAGGAACAGCCGACGCCCCAACCTCTGCCGAGAAACGCCCCGCGCCGGCAGCCGACGTTCTGTCACCTGTCGGAAGGCCCGGTACGTCAGACGCCAGAACCTCCGGGACGGGCGGGTGGGTCCGCGCGCCGGAGGCCGGTGTTCCGGCGTCTGGCTGCGTGCTTTGGGCATGGGTGGCTGGGCCCCTGAGATCTGCCGGTGGGGCTTGGCTGTGGGTGGCTGGGCCCCTCAGGTCTGGCGGTGGGGCTTGGGCATCGGTGGCTGGGACTCCCGGGCCTGGAGGGGAGGCTCCTGTATCGGAGGCTGGTGGTCCCCCGCCTGGCGGCAGATCGTGTGCGCCGGTGGCCGGAGCGCCGAAGGCTGTTGGGTGGGCTTGTGCGTCGGAGGCCGGTGGTCGAGCGTCTTGTGGAAGTGCCTGTGCGTCGCCGGCCGGAGACCCGGAGGGGGTCGGGCTGGTCTGTGTGCCGGCGGCCGGTGGGAGGCTCTGTCCGTCGGCGGCCGGCGTTTGCAGGTCGGGTAGCGGGCTCTGGGCGTGGAGAGTCGGCGTGTTCGAGTCTGCTGGGACGTCGGTGGCCGAGCCCCTCAGGCCGGGTGGGAGGTTCTGGGCGTCGGTGGGTGGGCCACTCAGGGCCGGTGGCCGGCTCTCCGCCTCGGGAGCCGGTGTATGCGGGTCAGGCAGGAGGCTCTGTGCAGGGGAAGCCGGTGGTGTCGCGTTCGAAAGGAAGTCTTGGGGGTCAGCACCGGACAGGCTTTCGACATGGTCGGGGCGGGCGTGTCTGGCAGGGTCGAAGGCATCTCTGATCGGCCAGAACCGGATCAGCCATCGTTCGGGCTCCCTGCTCTCGTACGCCTTCTCTAACTCCTCCTCCGACGCGGTCTGCGGAAGCTTTCCGGCAGGCTGGGAGTGCGCGGTCAGGCCGTACAGGAAGTGCGGTGGGCCGATGACGAAGCGCTCGGTGGCGTCCTCCGCGACCGAGCCGACGGCCACGAAGCCGGTGCCGCCCTCGATGGTGGTGTTCTCGACGGGGATCCAGGCGGGGGCCGGCTCGGGTGGCCGCGAGTCCCAGGCTTCCAGGCGGATGTGGGCGAGGTCGCCGTCACCGGGACTCTCCAGGAGGATGTCACCGTCGTTGCGTTCGAAGAAGATGGCGAGCTCCCCGAACTCCACCAGCACCGTGTTGTCGAGACCACGGATCAGACGTGCCACCGGACCTGCCTTCGCCCTCATAGTTGATCACTGGCTTCGGAGCTTAGAGGACTCTGCCGACAAACCAGATCAGCGAGCTCACCGCCTGCGATGCGGCTTATTACGCCTGGGTCCGGAACGTCCGGGAGTGATCGTTCGTACACCAGATGTGACCCAATTCGAAAACCTTGATCAGGGACTGCGAGAGGCGCGGGAGGGAGTTCGGAGGTTCGACCATCTGGCGGGGCGGCGGTCGGCGATCGCGGCCCAGGTTCGGGAGGTCAGCGAGCTGATCGGTCAGCTGGAGGTGGAGCTCGCCAAGGAGCGGCACGATGTGGCCAGGCTGGAGGGCGGCTTCGCGGGGTTCGTGGCCGGATTGGTCGGGTCCAAGCAGGAGCGGCTGACCAAGGAGCGGGCCGAGGCGGAAGCGGTCCACGAGCGGCTGGACGGACAGCGGGGGAGGCTGGCGCAGCTGACCGGCGACCTCGACCGCACCGACCGCGAGCTCGCCGAGACCGCTGGGGCGCACGAGTCCTACAGGCGGCTGCTTGCTGAGAAGGAGCGCCTGCTCGTGGAGCTGGGCGACGACCGAGGAGCCAGGCTCATGGAGCTGGCCACGCTGCTGGCCGACGCGCTGGCCGACCTCCGGGAGCACGAGGAGGCGCTCCAGGTAGGCATGACCGCAGGCCAGGCCGTGGGCCAGATGCTGAGCCTGCTCAACAAGGCACGCGGGGCCTCGACCTGGGACATGCTCGGTGGCGGCGCCTACACCGACGCCGTCGAGCGTCACCACCTCAAGGCGGCGGACCAGACGGCGTGGCATGCCCAGCGGGCACTCGACGTCTTCTCCCGGGAACTCGCCGACCTCGGCTGGGTGGCCGACCCGCGGCTGCCCGAGGTGGACACCCGGTGGTTCGCCGACGTGTTCTTCGACAACATCATCACCGACGCCCTCAAGCACCAGCGCATCAACCGCACCCGTGACGCCGTCGCCGAGATGTCCCAATGGGTCGGCGAAGCCGTGCGTACGCTCACCCAGCGCAGCGGCGAGTTGCACCAGCGTCGTGAGGAGCTGCTTCTGGAGAGGGAGCGGCTGATCGCCGCTTGAGCTCTTCAGGGAGAGGGGCTGGTGGGTGGTCGGGCTGTCAGTACGTGTGGGGGCGGCCTCGGGTGATGGCGCGTGCTGCCGTCAGGGATTGGCCGATGGCCGTGGGGATGTCGAGCACCGGAAAGATGACATGGCGTACGACGCGGAGGCGGTCCACTACCAGGATGAGGCGTTTGAGGCGCATCGCCTGACCTGCGCGGAACGTCGGCAGGCGAAGTGCTGCCGCCAGCCTCAGGTCCATGTCGGAGAGCAGGGGGAACGCGATGCCCTCAGCCTCGGCGAAGGCGGCCTGCTCGTCGGGCCGTTGCGTGCTCACTCCGTGGACGGCGATCCCCTCGGCGGCGAACTCGGGCAGTCTGTCACGGAAGAGACGGTTCTCCAGGGTGCACCCCATCGCGCCAGGGATGTCGTCCCAGCGTGGCGGCAGGGCACCGGGCGAGCCTGCCGCGGGATAGACGAACAGCACCGTGGCTCCGGCATCCGCGACCACGTCACTCCACCCCGTGTCAGTAACGCCGACCACCTCTGAGCCGACCTGCGCCACCGTGGCCGTACGGACCGGCGCCACCGCGGCCGTATCGATCTGTGCCACGGTGGCCGTACCGACCTGCTCCACCGTGGCCGTACCGACCTGAGGAGCCGAGTCGGGCGGCACCGTGGTCTCGGGTCTTGGGAGGGGCTGCGCTGTGCTCGCGGGGCTTGACGGGAGGACGCTTGTGGGCTCTGGCGCGGGGGCGGGAGTGGGGCCGCCGGCGATGGCGGGGGCGGGGGTGGAAGCGGGCAGCACCGTCTCACCCAGGTCGAGGCGGGCGCTGGGGCTGTGGAGCGACGGGTGAGGTTGGTCGAACTGGTCGCTGCGCTCCGCTGGATCGGTCTGGTCCAGGTGGTGGTCTGAGGGTCGTTGCGGTGGGTGAGTTTCGTGGGGGTGGGAAGGGCCGCGTTCTCCTGGCTGGGTGCGGTTGGGGTGGGGGTGCGGAGTGCGTTGCGGGGTCGGGGGTCCCTCGGGGTCGGGTGGGAGGAGGGGACGGGCTGTGGGGCGGGGACGGGTGGCGGGGAGGGAGAGTGGGGCGGGGATGCGGGTGCCGAGGAGGGCGTGGACTCGGGTGGTTTCCGAGTTGTGGGATTCCGGCAGGGCGGTGAGGGCGCCGGCGCCGAGCAGCCAGCGGTCCGCCCAGTCCTGCATGGTGATGAGCAGGGGTGCCAGGGCCCAGCCGGTGTCCGTCAGGACGTACTCATGGCGTACAGGCCGGGTCTGGTAGGGGTCGCGGGTCAGGACGCCATGCTCGACCAGGTGTTTCAGGCGGTCGGTGAGGATCTTGCGGGAGATGCCGAGCTCGCCGAGCAGGTCTTCGAAGCGCCGGTGCCCGCGGGCCACCTCGCGCACGATGAGCAGGCTCCACCAGTCGCCGATGACGGCGGCTGCCTGGGCGATCGAGCATTGGGCGTCCTGCGCACGCAACTCCCGGCTCATAAGGCGAATATATCGGGATAAGTCTCTTTAGGGAACTGACTGACCGGCCGTGCCGAGCGGGCGTGCAGAGGAAGGGTTGCTCAGCTCAGGTGGCGTTCCAGTGACTCGACCTTGCTCGTCATGCCGTCGGTGACCCCCGAGCGCATGTCGGCCTTGAGCACCAGTCCCACGCGGGGCGCCACCTCGGCCACGGCGTCCACGGCGTTCTTGATCACCCCCATCACCTCGTCCCAGTCGCCCTCGATCGTGGTGAACATGGCGTCGGTGTGGTTGGGCAGGCCGCTCTCGCGCACGACCTTGACGGCGCGGGCGACGGGCTCGGCGACGCCTTCGCCGACGCCGAGCGGGGTGATGGAGAATGCCACGATCACGATGTGCCCCCTTGAGGCTCCTGACGCGGACCGTCCGCGCCGACGAACGTGGCCAGGGGCCGCTCGAGCCGGTCCTGCTCGTCGGCGGTCAGCTTCGCGAAGATGGCGGCGCTCACCTGGCTCTGGAGATCTTCGATCCTAGCGAGTGCCTGCCGGCCGGTTTCGGTCAGCACCAGTACGGCCGGCCTCGGGGCGCCGTGCGAGCAGGCCCTCCGTTTCGAGGGCGGCCACCAGCGGGGTGACCGCGCGTCCCCTGACCCCCAGCGTCTGGGCGACTTCGACCATCTTGAGCCCGGCGGCGCCGTCGTCGACGCGCTGCTCGCCCGGCCCGGGTGGCGTGCACGGGGTCTCCTCGGTGCAGACCTCGCGTACGGCCGGCTTCAGGGGCGAGGTTGCTCCAGGGCCTGACACTGGCCGACGCCGCCCGGAAGGCAGGCGTCGCCCATGTCGTCTACAGGAGTGTCGGAGGTTACAGGAGCGTCGGAGGTGTCGAGCGGGCGCGCGGCATCCCGCATTTCGCCACCGAGTGGGAGATCGAGCAGCACATCCAGCGCTCCGGCCTGCCCTGCACGTTCCTGCGGCCGATCACCTTCACTGACGTGTTCATGATGAAGGGCGCGGCCATCGGGCTGGGCATGATGGCCGCGGTGCTGGGACGTGGCAAGACCCGCAGGTGATCGCGGTGCGGGACATCGGCGTCTTCGCCCGGCCGGTGTTCGAGGATCCGGACCGGTACGCCGGTCAGGCCCTGGAGCCGGCCGGTGACGAGCTCACCGTGCCTCAGATCGCGCGGACGGTGGGCAAGAGGTATGCGACCTTCCCGAAGGCGCTGCTGCGCCTGATGGGCAAGGGGAGCAGGATGCTCTTCTGGTTCGGGGAGTCGGGTTACGACGCCGGCATCCCCGCCCTCCGCGCGCTCCACCCCGGCCTGCTCAGCCTCGACGGATGGCCGACCGGTGGTCAGCGCCAGGACGCGCGCTGACCGGTCACTGGTGGATGTGCTCTTCCTCTTCCTCGTCCTCGCTGGGACCGTCGGAGGGCTCGACCCCGAGCACGGCCTCGCGCGGCTCGATCTCGTCGATGTGCTCGACGAGCTGCAGCACGTGCTCGGGCTCGATCAGCCACTGCAGGGCGGAGGCGCCGGTCTCGTCGGCGGAGACGAGCTCCGCCTGCTCGGCGCGCTCCTCGTCGGAGAGCTCGGCGTCGGGGTGGCGGATCTCGGCCAGCGCCGCAGCCTGGAGAGCGTCCACGTCGAGCACTTCGACCGTCAGCTCGACCGTGAGACGTAGGAACTTCTGTGCATCACTCATGGCGACGAGCCTAGGGCAGCTTCCACTCCACAGGCGCCGCGCCTTGCTGGACGAGGAGCTGATTGGCACGGCTGAACGGCTGGGAGCCGAAGAACCCGTTACGGGCCGACAACGGTGAGGGGTGGGCCGACTCGACACGCGGCACCTTGCCGAGCATCGGCGCGAGGTTGCGCGCGTCGCGACCCCACAGGATCGCCACCATCGGCTTGTCGCGGGCCACGAGGGCGCGGATGGCCTGCTCGGTGACCTCTTCCCAGCCCTTGCCGCGGTGTGAGGCGGGCTTGCCCGGCATCACGGTCAGCACCCTGTTGAGCAGCAGCACGCCCTGGTCGGCCCAGGGCGTGAGGTCGCCGTTGGCGGGGCGGGGCAGGCCGAGGTCGCTCTCCATCTCCTTGTAGATGTTGAGCAGGCTGCCCGGCAGCGGCCGCACGTCGGCGGCGACGGAGAACGACAACCCGATCGGGTGGCCGGGCGTGGGATAGGGATCCTGGCCCACGATGAGCACCTTCACCTCGTCGAAGGGCTGGTTGAAGGCGCGCAGCACATGAGCCCCCGCGGGGAGGTACTGCCTGCCTTCGGCGATTTCCTTGCGCAGGAACTCGCCCATCTGGGAGATCCGCTCGGATACGGGCGCGAGAGCCTCGGCCCATCCGGCTTCGACGACTTCGTTCAGGGGAAGACCGGCCATGGCCGATGAGCTTAGTCAGGTCCGGTACGGCATGCGTACCGAACGGGGGAGAATGATCATAAAGGCGGGCGCCCGCGGGGTGCGGGCGCCCGCGGGGGCTACTTGACAGAGCCGGCCATCATGCCCTGGACGAAGTAGCGCTGGAAGGCGAAGAACAGAACCAGCGGGATGATCAGTGACATGAAGGCGCCGGACGACAGGATGTCGATGTTGGTGCCGAACTGCCGCATCTGAGACTGCAGCGCCTTGGTCATCGGCTGGCTGTCGGTGTTGGCGAAGACCAGGGCGATGAGCATGTCGTTCCAGACCCAGAGGAACTGGAAGATCCCCAGCGAGGCGATGGCGGGCTTGCCCAGCGGGAACACGATCTGGACGAAGATCTTCCACTCCGGGGCGCCGTCCATCCGCGCCGCCTCCAGCAGCGAGGACGGGATGCCGACGAAGAAGTTACGCAGCAGGAAGATCGCGAACGGCAGCCCGAAGGCGACGTGGAACAGCACCACGCCGGGGATCGTGCCGAAGATCCCGACGCCTCCGTAGATCACGGCCACCGGGATGAGCGCGATCTGGATCGGCACGATGAGCAGCCCGACCACGATCAGGAAGAGCGTGTCGCGGCCCTTGAAGTCCATCCAGGCGAACGCGTAGGCCGCCATCGCGGCGATCCCGATCACCAGGATGGTGGTCGGCACGGTGATCGCCACCGTGTTCCAGAAGGACGCGGTGAAGCCGCTGGCCAGCAGGCTGCGGTAGCTCTCGAAGGTGATCTCGGCCGGCTTGGTGAAGATGGTCCACCAGCCCTCGGCCGCGTTGACCTCCGGCGTGCGCAGTGAGACCACCAGGAGCCCGAGTGTGGGCACCAGCCAGAACAGTCCGAGCAGCACCATCACGACCTGGAGGGCGCCGCCTCCCAGGCGGTCGACGATCCGGCCGACCAGGCTTCTCTGTGGCGCTCCCGCGTGCGTCGGCGCGGGGGCCGTGGCCGTCGCGGTCGTCATGTGTCTTCCCTCCTGAACCTGCGGATATTCATGATCATGAAGGGCAGGACCAGAATGAGCAGGAAGATGGCGAGCGCGCTGCCGAGCCCCTGGTTGTTCCCGCCGCCGAACGACACGCGCCACATCTCCAGCGCGACCACGTTCGCCTCCGGCTGGACCGACGCCGGCGCGATGATGAAGACCAGGTCGAACACCTTCAGCGTATTGATGATCATCGTGACGAAGACGACGAGCAGCACCGGTGAGAGCAGCGGCACGGTGATCCGCCGGAACACCTGCCATTCCGTGGCGCCGTCGATGCGGGCGGCCTCCAGCGAGTCACGCGGGATGGCCGCCAGTCCCGCCGCGATCAGCACCATGGCGAATCCTGCCCACACCCAGACGAACGCACCGATGATCGCCGGTGTGATGAGCGTCGGGCCGAGCCAGGTCAGGCCGTTGTAGGCGCCCACGAAGTTCGCCTGCGGTAGTCGTACGTCATAGGAACCTGCAGGCAGGCCCTCGAACCGGAAGGAGCCGTCCTCGGCCGTGGTGGCGGTGCCCGCCACCTGGCCGTTGCTGACCGCTTCCACGGTCATGCCGGGCAGCCCCTTCTCGGAGCCGTCCACGGCGCCGTTAACACCGCCGCCACCAGGGGTGAAGTCGAACCAGACGGTGCCCGAGAGCTGGTCGCCGCCCGTGGCGGCGCGGGCGGGCTGGGCCTCGGCCGGCATGAACTCCGGCTTGACGCCGACGATCGGGATCAGCACCGGCTGACCGGACTGCATCGGCTGCTTGGTGACGACCGCGCCGCCCTCCGCGGCGACCGCGGACTGCTCGCCCTCACGCGGCCGGGCGCCCGGATAGCCCTGCGAGGAGGAGAACGTGTCGTGCACGGTGGTCAGGATGGCGTTGGCCACGCCCTTGTCCGGGTCCTCGTCGTACACGAGGCGGAAGATCACGCCGGCGGCCATCAGGGAGACGGCCATCGGCATGAAGACGATCAGCTTGAACGCGGTCGCCCACTTGATGCGCTCGGTCATCACCGCGAAGATCAGACCCAGCGTGGTGACCATGATCGGTGCGGCGATCACCCAGATGAGGTTGTTCCGGATGGTCTTGAGCATGCTGCCGTCGGTGAAGATCGTCACATAGTTGCCGAGCCCGACGAACCCGTCACCGGGAGCGTCGAACAGGCTGCGGAAGATGGAGTAGACGATCGGATAGACCACCCAGATTCCCAGCAGCAGGGCCGCGGGGAGCAGGAAGGCGACGGCCATCATCGGGGATGGGCCGAGGCGTCGTTGCTTACGGGGGGTGTCAGCGGGTCCCGAGGTGGACCCGCCCGAGGTTTCCTCGGGCGGGGCCTGCGGGCCGTCCAACCTTTCGGTCACGGCCTTACCCTCTTTACTTCCAGGCCTTCTTGGCCTCGGCTTCGAGCGCCTCCTGGGCGCCCTTGATGTCGGTCGGCTTGCGCAGGAAGTCCTGCAGAACCTTCCACTCGCCCTTGCCGTCGGTGCCGCCGAACGCGCTCGGCGCCAGGTCGGACATGTCGTAGCGGACCGCGTCGCCGGCGGAGATGATCGTCTGGCCGAGGGCCTTGGTCAGCGGGTCCGGGTAGTTGTCAGGCGAGACGTTCTTGTTGGGGGAGAGGTAGCCGGGCAGCTTGGCCCAGATCTCGCCGCCTTCCTTGGAAGCCAGGAACTGCAGCAGCGCCATGGCTCCGGGGGAGTCCTTCATGGCCACCGCGACGTCGCCGCCGAGCACGACGGGAGCGGTGTCGCCGACCTTCGGGAACGGGAAGTACTTGGCCTCCTCGCCGACCTTGGCGCCCGACTCGACGGCCGTGACGGCCACGAAGTCGGCCTCGATGACCATGGCGGCCTCGTCCTGGCCGTAGACCTTGGTCACACAGGTCGGGAAGTCGGTCTGCAGCGCGCCGCTGTTGCCCTCGGCGAGGAACTCCTTCTTGCCCACGATCTCGGCGATCTTCTCCAGGGCGGTGCCGACGCTGGCGTCGGTCCACGGGATCTCGTGCTTGGAGAGCTGGTCGTACTTCTCCGGGCCCGCGGTCGACAGGTAGACGTTCTCGAACAGGTCGGTCAGCGTCCAGCCGGAGGCGCCGCAGAAGGAGAAGGGCGGGGTGCCGGAGTCGGCGATGGTCTGCCCGGCCTTGATCAGCTCGTCCCAGGTGGCCGGCGGCTGCACGCCGGCCTCCTCGAACGCCTGCGAGCGGTACCACACCAGGGACTTGTGCGCCGCCTTGATCAGCACGCCGTACACCTGGCCGTCGGCGGAGCCCAGCTCCTTCCAGTACGGCGTGTAGTTGGCGTCGATCTCCTTGGTGACGTCCGCGCCGAGCGGCTTGAGCGCGTCCTGGTCGGCGTACTGCTGCACCAGGCCGGGCTGCGGGAGGATCGCTACGTCGGGCGGGCTGCCGCCCTGGATGCGCGGGCCGAGGTAGGCGCCGGTGTCCTCGCCGGTGGAGGCGTAGGTGACCTTGGCGCCGGTCTTGTCGGAGAAGGCCTTGAGGACCTGCTCGAAGTTCTTCTGCTCCTCGCCGGTCCACTTGGCGGCGACTTCGAGTGAGACGCCCTCAAGGGTCTTGGCGGCCGCCTGGGTCGGCGACGCCTCCCCGGTCGGCTGCGTGGTCGTCGGCGCGTTGCCGCCGCAGGCGGTGACGGCTACCGCCAACCCCGCCAGGATCGCTACTGCTCTGCCTTTTCGCATGGCTGCCTCACTGGGTTTTGATGATCTCTTCGAGTTCGGCTTTCAACGAGGCCGCCACGTCGTCGGCGGACTCGGAAGACTGGGGTTTGAGCGCCTTGGCGACCGTGCTGGCGATCACCAGGCTGAGCTGGTTGTAGTTGGCGCCTGCCGCACGCGGCTTGGCGGCCAGGATGCTCTCCTTGAGTACGGGAAGGTACGGAAAGCGGTCGATCAGCTCGGGATCGTCGTAAAGCTCCGTCCACACCGGCGGGAAGGACCCTTCGGTGAGGACACGGCGCTCGTTCTCCAGACTCGTGAAGTAGCGGATGAACTCCTGTGCGGTGTGCTGATGCTTGGAGAAGGCGCTGATGGCGAGATTGATGCCGCCCAGCGCGCTGGAGCCGGGCCCGTTGAGCCCGGGCAGTCTGGTCACCGCCACCTTGTCGCCGAGCCTGACCCTGGCCGGGCCGTAGGCGTGCGGCCAGTTGCGGGCGAAGGCGAGCCGGCCTTCCTGGAAGGCCAGGCGGGACTCCTCCTCCTTGTAGTCCAAGGCCTCCTCGGGGATCCACTTCTCGCGCAGGCCCTGCTTGAGGAAGTCGAGCGCGATCGCGGCCTTGGCGGGGTCGAGGGTCACCGTGGAGCCGTCAGGGCTGACGATCTGCCCGCCCGCCGACTGCACGGCCTCGGAGAAGTTGACGGTCAGCCCCTCGTAGGCGAGGAACTGCCCGGCGTAACCCTCGATGTCATGCTTTTTCGTGATTTTTAGGGCTTGTTGGCGAAGTTCCGCCCAAGTGCGTGGCGGTTTCTTCACCAGGTCGGTGCGGTAGTAGAGCAGACCCGCATTGCTCGTGTAGGGGACCGCCCAGAGCTTGTCCTGATAGATGGCGGTCTCCACGACAGGCGGCAGGAACTTGTCGAGCGGGAACAACCCGCGCTCCAAGGGGATGATCCAGCCGTTGTCGGCGAACTCCGCCGTCCATACGACGTCGAGTCCGAGCACGTCGTAACGGTCGCTCTGAGCTTGCAGGTTGGCCGCTATCTGAGCGCGTTGCTCGTCGGCGACCTCGGGTAGTTCGAGCAGCGTCACCTTTTCGGCCGGGTGGGCCTGGTTCCAGCGATCCAGCAAGGGTTGCAGGTATGCCGTGGTGTCGCGCCCCGTGGCGAAGGTGATCGGGCCGGTTCCGCTGGCTCCGGTTCCACCGCCGCCCTCTTGGCTCACTGTCGAGCATCCGGCCACCACGAGGGCGGCCAGTGCGACTGACAGTGAGCGAATCATCCGGTTGAGCTCCGGTTTCTTCGGGGTTACATACATGTTAGGTAGATGCATTCATGTTAGGCAGCCAGTAATCTGGTGGTCAACGGGTGTCCACGTAACGCATCCGTAACACACGGGGAGGTGAGGTGTGCGGCTTCACCTGCTTGCGCTTCTGGCGAAGGAGCCTGCCCACGGCTATGAGCTCAAACAGGCGCTCGAACAGACCTTCGGCAGCGCCTATCCATCGCCCAACATCGGGCAGATCTATGTGACGTTGAACCGGCTCGAAAAGGACGGCCTCGTCCGGGCCGTGGACGTCGAGCAGTCCAACCGGCCCAACAAGAAGGTCTATTACCTCACCGCCAAGGGCCGCGACGTGCTCACTCTATGGGTGGACGAGCCCACGGAGGGGCCGCGGGTCCGCGACGAGTTCTTCATGAAACTGGTCCTGGCGCCGCTCACCGGCATCGCGGACCGGATGGCCCTGATCAACCGGCAGCGTCGCCACTACCTGTCCCTGATGGGCGACCTCAACGCCCTGCTCGACGACACCGAGCCGGATGATCGGGTGGCGACACTGCTGATCGAAGGTGCCATGCTGCACCTGCAAGCCGATCTCGAGTGGCTCGAACGGTGTCAGGAGGACCTGGCATGACCCATGCCGTGCTGAAGACGGTCAATCTGGTGAAGGTCTACTCCGGCGGCGCGGTCCCCGTGCACGCCGTGCGGGGGGTGGACCTGGTGGTGGAGCCGGGTGAGTTCATCGCCGTCATGGGCCCGTCAGGGTCCGGCAAGTCCACGCTCGTGCACATGCTCGGCGGGCTGGACGCCCGCACCAGCGGCGAGATCTGGGTCGACGGCAAGCGCGCCGACACCCTCTCCGAGAGCGCGTGGGCACTGCTGCGCCGGAAGAAGATCGGGTTCGTCTTCCAGTTCTTCAACCTGGTCGCCAACATGACCGTGACCGACAACGTCGAGTTACCCGCGCTGCTGGCGGGGGCCTCGCCCCGGGTCGCCCGCGAGCGCAGGGAGCACCTGCTCGGCGCGCTCAACCTCACCGACCGCGCCGACGCCTCGCCCGCCCAGCTCTCGGGCGGCGAGCAGCAGCGGGTCGCCCTGGCCAGGGCGCTGGCCAACGAGCCGAGCGTGCTGCTGGCCGACGAGCCCACGGGCAACCTCGACAGCCGCAACACCCGCGACGTGCTCCGCCTGCTCAGCAAGGTGCACAAGGACGGCCAGACGATCATCATGGTCACCCACGACGCCCGGGTGGCCGGCCTCGCGGACCGCGTGGTCTGCCTGCTGGACGGCGAGATCGTGGACGACGGCCGGATCGCCCGCCGCCGCACCGGGACTGCCGGAGCGGTGATCGACCTCAGATGAGCCCCGTAACGAGCCCCGTAACGAGCCCCGTAATGAGCCCTGCGATGAGCCTCGCGATGAGCCCCGTGATGAGCGCAGAATGAGCAGCACAGCACGAGCGGGCGGTCGCTGGATTCGGGCCGACCTGCGGGCCAGAAGGGGCCAGGCGGCGCTGACCGTGCTCGCCGTGGCCGGCATCGTGGCCGCCCTGATCACCGCCGTCACCCTGCTCGAAGACGGCACGAACCCGTGGCGCAGCCTGTTCGCCCAGACCGAGGGCGCGCACGTCTGGTTCTACACCAAGGACAATTCCGCCCAGGTGGCGGGCGCCGGGGGCCTCGACGGGGTCACCCAGGTGGCCGGCCCCTACCGATCGGCGCCCGTCACGGTCGTGCGGGACGGCAAGAAGGAGCCCGCGGCGCTGCGCGCGATGCCCGCCACCCCGCCCCAGGTGGCGCACCCGGTGGTGGCCGAGGGCAGCTGGCTGGACCCCGCGCAGGCCGACGGCGTGGTGGTCGAGCGCTCCTTCGCCCGCGCGCTGCGCCTGCGGATCGGCGAGCCACTCGCCATCATCGCGCTCAGCGGCGAACGCCACCCGCTGTACGTACGCGGCATCGCCGACTCCGCCGAGCAGGGCTTCTACCCGGAGTGGACGCCCGGCCTGGCCTGGGTGCTGCCCCAGACGCTCGACCGGATCGAGCCGATGCTGGGCCGCAGCGAGTGGGTGACCGGGCTGCGGCTGGCCGACGCCGACGCCGCCCAGGTGGTCTCCCAGCGGGTCGTCGTCACGCTCGACGACCAGGTCCAGCGGCTCTACACCTGGCGCGAGGTCCGGGCCGCGATGGAGCTCGACAACCGGCTGCTCGGCACGCTGCTGGCGCTGTTCGGCATGGTCGGCCTGGTGGCCGCCGCGCTCGCGCTGGCCAACGCGGCCGGCGGCCGGGTGCTCGGTCAGCTCCGCGACCTGGCCACGCTCAAGTCCATGGGCTTCACCGCGGCGCAGGTCGCCCTGCTGCTCGTGGTCGAGCACGGCGCGCTCGGCCTGCTCGGCCTCGCGCTCGGCACGCTGGCCGGCTGGGGGTTCGCGGTGGCGCTGCTCGGCGCGACGTCCGTCGCGCCGATGCCGGTGCTGGCCATCGTCGCGGGCACCGCGCTGGTGGTGCTCGCCGCCGTCGGCCTGCCGGCCTGGCGCGGCGGTCGCACCCCGCCCATCCCGGCCGCCCCCACGCAACCGCTGCGCGGCCACCTGTCCCGCCTGGCCAAGCTCGCTCTGCTGGTACGGCTTCCGCCCGCGCTCGTCCTGGGCAGCCGGGACGCCTTCACCAGGCGGGTGCCCGCGTTCCTGACCGCGTTCGGGCTCGCCGTGCCGATGATGATGATCACCATCGGGCTGGGCGTGTGGGCCACGCTGGACAACTTCGCCGACCACCCCGAGCAGGTGGGCCAGCACGCCGCCCTGCACGTCGGACCGGGCAAGCTCGAAGCGGCCGAGGCCGAGCGCCTGGTCAAGGCGGACGAGGATGTGCTGGCCGTCTATCCGGGCACCGACGTGAACGCCCTGGCGGCCGGTGAGGGCCGCTCGGTGCGGGTGCGGGCCATCGGTGGCTCAGCGGACCCGTACCCCTTCCCTGTCGTCGAGGGCCGCATGTACGGCGAGCCGGGGGAGGCGGTCGCCGGTCAGGGGCTGCTCGACCTGCTGGGCGTGGGGATCGGCGACCGGGTGCGGCTCACCGTGGGCGGCTCGCCGCTGATCGTGCGGATCGTGGGCCGGGCCATCGAGCCGGACCAGGACGGCGAGGTGCTGTCGGTGGGGCTGGACAGCCTGGCGCCGAAGGACTCGGTGCCGCCCGAGTTCTACGCGCTGGCGCTGCGGCCCGGCGCGGACCGGGGCGAGGTGGCGGCCAGGCTGCTCGCCCAGTCGAGCGAGGGGCTGGACGTGCAGGCGGTGGTCAACCCGGCCGACCGGCTGGCGATCATCCGGGTGCTCATCGTGGCGCTGATCGCGGTGCTCGCCCTGATCGGGCTGGCCAACCTGCTCACCGCCAGCGCGCTCGGGCTCCGCGACCACGCCTTCGACCTGGCCGTGCTCAAGGCGATGGGGCTGACGCCGCGGCAGGTCATGGCCACGCTGGTGACCGGCACCGGCCTGCTGGTGGTGCTGGGCGTCGCCGTGGGGACGGCGGCCGGCGCGTCGGTCGTGACCTGGCTGATCGACCTGCAGGGACACACCAGTGGGGTGGGGGCCGGAATCGGCCGCCCACCCTCTGGTCTCTCACTGTCGATCGCCGTGCTGGTCGCCGTGGGCACGGCCCTCGCCGTCGCGCTCATCCCGGCCCGCCGGGCGGCCCGTGCCCAGGTGCCCGTCACGGCACGTTGACGCCGCCCTCACGCTTGAGCGCGAACCAGTAGAAGCCGTGGCCCGGCAGCGTGAGCAGGTAAGGCCGCGGCCCCACCTCGGGGAAGTGCACCCCGCCGCGCGCCTCGATCGGCGTCATGCCCTCGAACCTGCGCAGATCGAGCTCCACCGGCTGGGGGAACTTCGACAGGTTGTTGACGCAGAGCATCACGTCGTCGCCGTCCTCGCGGACGTAGGTGAGCACGCTCGGGTTGGAGGACCACATCTCGGTGTAGGCGCCGACGCCGAAGACCGGGTGGTTGCGGCGGATCTGCAGCATCTTGCGGGTGAAATGGAGCAGTGAGCCCTCATTTCGCTGCTGCGACTCCACGTTGACCGCCTGGAACCCGTAGATCGGGTCCATCACGGCGGGCAGGTAGAGGCGCCCCGGGTCGGCGGTGGAGAAGCCGGCGTTACGGTCCGGACTCCACTGCATCGGCGTGCGCACCGAGTCACGGTCCTCCAGCCAGATGTTGTCGCCCATGCCGATCTCGTCGCCGTAGTACATGACCGGCGAGCCCGGCAGGCTCAGCAACAGGGCCGTGAACAGCTCGATGCGGTCCCTGTCGTTGTCCAGCAGCGGCGCCAGCCGGCGGCGGATGCCGAGGTAGGCCCGCATGCGCGGGTCCTTGGCGTACTCGTTGTGCATGTAGTCGCGCTCTTCCTCCGTCACCGTCTCGAGCGTGAGCTCGTCGTGGTTGCGCAGGAAGATGCCCCACTGGGCGCTGTCGGGAAGCTTCGGAGTGCGCGACATGATCTCGGAGATCGGCTCGCGCGTCTCCTTCCTGACCGCCATGTAGATGCGCGGCATCAGCGGGAAGTGGAAGGCCATGTGGCACTCGTCGCCACCGGTGGTCGGATCGCCGAAGTACTCGGTGACGTCCTCCGGCCAGCCGTTGGCCTCGGCCAGCAGCACCCGGTCCGGGTAGAGGCGGTCCACCTCGGCACGCACCTTCTTCAGGTACGCGTGCGTCTCCGGCAGGCCGGAGCACGCGGTGCCCTCCCGCTCGAACAGGTAGGGGACGGCGTCCAGGCGGAAACCGTCGATGCCGAGGTCGAGCCAGAAGCGCAGGACCTCCAGCATGGCCTCCTGCACGGCCGGGTTGTCGTAGTTGAGGTCCGGCTGGTGGTGGAAGAAGCGGTGCCAGTAGTACTGCTTGCGGACCGGGTCGTAGGTCCAGTTGGACTCCTCGGCGCCGATGAAGATGATCGGCGCGTCGCCGTAGGCGGTCGGTTCGTCCGCCCAGACGTAGAAGTCGCCGTACGGCCCCTCGGGGTCGTGCCGGGATGCCTGGAACCAGGGATGACGGTCGCTGGTGTGGTTCATCACCAGGTCGGTGATGATGCGCAGGCCACGCTCGTGCGCGGCCTCGATCAGCTGGACAAAGTCCCCCAAGTCTCCGAAGTCCGGGAGGATCTTCATGTAGTCGGAAATGTCGTAGCCGCCATCGCGCAGCGGCGACTCATAGAGCGGCAGGAGCCACAGGCAGTCGACTCCCAGCCACTCGAGATAGCCGAGCTGGTCGATGAGACCGCGCAGGTCTCCGGTGCCGTCTCCGTTGGAGTCCTTGAACCCCCGGACGAGAACCTCGTAAAACACCGCCCGCTTGTACCAGGAGGGGTCCTCCGAGATGAAGGTCTCGGCGACCGGCTCCGGTGATGGGGATGCGTTGATCATAATGTCGCTCACAGAAGGAGATGTGGGCAGGACGAAGTCACCGGTTTCCCCGGCGTTGTTATCTGGTGACCGCGCCGCGTGGGGTCGTCATCCCTGCGAACCCATGCCCTTGACAGGACCGGATTTGTGATCCGGTGCCCGCTTGTGCGGCGCTTACGGGCCGAACACTACCAGCCCGTTGGCTTTCCGGAACCCGCTTGTGCTGTGCGAGCTGTAATACCCAAGAGATCTCTGTGTAATCGTGATGTTACCGACCGTTCTTCTCCCCGTAACTAGAAGGGGGCAGACAGGTCGCTAAGGTCGGTTTCGTAGTCGCTGAGCCAGAGACCGAAAAGGACCAGCCCGCGCACCCAGAAACGGTCGTTCCAGCCGCTGAACCGGGTCAGCGCGTCGGGCCCGCCCGCGATCACCTCGTGCAACTCGTCCGAGAGCAGGCCGGGCACCCGGGTGGCGACCACGCTGAGCATCTGGTGCGAGTAGGCGCGCGCGGGAGCGGCCGTGGAGCGCAGCGGAACGCGCCGGAGCGGCTGCTTGATCACGTTCGTCGACGGCAGCGCCGCCACCCGCGGGTTGGCCGCGTGCAGCACCTCGCGGTAGAAACGGCCCTTGTCCTTGCGGGTCACGCCCACCGAGAGCGCGGCGTCGAAGAAGTCCGGATGGATGAACGGCGCGGCGAACGACGACTCCGGCCCCACCAGGTTGACCGCCGAGCGCGCGATGCCCCGCACCGTCCGGGTGTGCAGCACCGACAGCGGCAGCTCCGCCCGGTGGCCGTGCAGCATCGAGGTGGCGGCGGCGAACTGCTCCTGCACCGTCTCGGCCATCCACTGCGCGGCGGCCTTGGACAGCATCGGCTGCGTCGGCGCCCCGAGGCTCAGCGAGCCCAGCACCGCGGCCGACCGCTCGGCCTGCGTGGTCGCCTCCAGCGCGGCCCCGCTGACCATGAAGTTCTTCAGCAGCGGGCCGCCCGCCAGCCCGTCGACCAGCACTCGGCCGGCCTGGTGCACCTGCTTGGCGAAGGGGGCGTACCACGCGTGGTGCGGCGTCAGGTATTCGAGCCTGCGCGCCACCTCCCGCGCGTCCTCCGGGTAGTCGGCGGCGTCCTGCATGATCACCCGGTGCGGGATGCCCAGCTCACGGGTGATCGAGCGGGCGAACGCGATGTCGGTGTCGTTGCCGTCGTCGGGGCTCGTCGTCCACGACTCGACGTCGAACCCGCGCGCCTTGGCCACGCTGCCCAGCAGCCGCGAGTCGTAGCCGCCGCTGATCGGCACGAGCAGCTTGCGGCCGTCGTAGTCCTTGTAGACCTCGTGCAGCAGCTCGACGATCTCGCCCGCGCTGGTCCACGCCTCGTAGGGCTCGCGCCGCAGCCAGCGCGGCAGCCTGCGCTCGGTGGCCAGCCGGCCCTGGTCCCACACCAGCGCCCCGGAGCCGGGCAGCCGGCTGATGTCCGCGTAGGGGGTGGCCTCGCCCAGCGGGAAGGTCACCTGGAGGATCGACGCCCAGGCCGACCAGTCGATCGAGACCGGGACCAGCGAGATCAGCGGCTGGATCAGGGAGGAGAAGTAGACCGCCTCGCCGAGGCGTACGTAATAGACGTCGACCAGCCCCAGCGCGCCCGCGTGCAGCGTGACGCGCGAGCCGTCGCCGATCAGGCCGGGAGTCTCGTACGTCTCCGCGACCGACATCCAGTCGCCGACGAGCTCGCTCCGCTCCAGGGCGGGCCTGCGCTCGCCCCAGGAGAACGCGAACGCCTCACCGGCCCGTTGATAGGGCGGCAGCGGCGTGGAGCTGAACAGCGCCGCCTCGGCCGTCTGGAGCGCGGGCCTGACCCGGGGCCCGGCGGCGGACAGCTTGCCGAGCAGGGCGCCGTCGATCCGGCCCAGAGCGCCGCAGACATAGGGCCGCACGTTGAACTGCACCGGATGTCATCCCTTCGAGCCGCTTCCCGCAAAAGAGTATCCTTTGCCGGGCTGAGAGACGGAGGTCCACGTGTCCATCGAGCTGGAAAGCACGCGCAGGGCGTTGCGGGATGCTGTCGCACAGGCAGAGCACGCCGCCGAGCTGGCCCGGTTGCTGGCCGCCGCCCAGAGCAGGCTGGCGGAGGCGGAGAGCCGGGCAGGAGAGGCCAGGGAGCTCGCCGAGAAGCTGACCGAGGCCGAGGAGCGGCTGGAGGACGAACGCACCGCGGTGGACAAACTCCGCAAGGAGCTCGCCGAGCAGCGCTACCAGGCGGAGGTGGCCAACTGGAAGCTGTCCTCGATCAAGGTGGCCCGCTGGAACCGCCTCGGCGACGCCATCAAGAGCGGCAAGAACAACCCGATGCGCCTGGCCAAGGGGCTCAAGGGCGCCACCAGGCCGGTCAAACGGCCCATCGCGCCCAAGCGCAAGCCGGTCGCCGGCGGCGGCCAGGGCAAGGACGAGCGCCCCGGCGCCGCCTTCCAGGCCACCACGTCCACCAGGACGCTCGGCGGGGCCTCGTTCAAGCTCAAGCCGTACCGCGTCCCCACGGGCCCCAACACCCGCCCGCACATCACCGCCGCGGTGATCGCCGACCCCCACGTCGAGGCGCTGCTGCGCTACGAGTGGCGGCAGAGCACCGGCTTCACCCCGCGTGACTTCGCCAGGGTGCTGCCCCAGGAGGTGCCGCACCTGCTCGTGGTGGAGTCCGTGAGCCAGGGGCCGTGGGCTGGGGAGCTGCGCGGCGAGCCGGGGCAGGGGCTCAGGGCGCTGCTGGCCTGGTGCGGCGAGCGGGGCATCCGCACCGTGTTCTGGCACACTCAGGGCGACGTCTCCGACTACGCCGCCGCTGCCGAGCTGTTCGAGCACCGCTTCACCACCGATCTGACCGTCGGCTGGCCCCGCCTGCAGTTCGGCGTCCAGCCGCGCGTGCACAACCCGCTGCCGCTGGCGGGCGGCCGCATCGACCGGGTGCTCACCCTCGACCAGCTGCTGCCCGGTCACCTGAGCTATCCCGACGTGCTCACCTCCTACCGCTGGCCCGCCGCGGTCGACTGCCCGCCCGGCACCCCGCAGTGGCGGCTGACCGAGCTCGCCGCCTGCGGCACCCCGATCGGCGACGACCCCGACACCCGCCGGGCCCATGTGGCCCTGCGCCGCGCCTACAGCGGCGGCACGATGACCGACCGGATCGACACCATGCTGGAGGCGGTCGGCCTGCCCAGCGCCCGCGCCACGTTGGACGTCTCGGTGCTGCTCGTCATCCCCGACGCCACCCGCATGGAGCACGCGCTGGCCCAGCTCGCCCGGCAGAGCGGGGTGGTCCAGGCGATCGTCATCGGCCCCGACGAGGCCGAGCAGCGCGCCCGCGACATGCTGCCGGACGCCGACGTGGTCTTCCGCCGCCTGCGCCCCGACCTGACGGTCGGCGCCATGCTCGGCCACGGGCTCGACCTGTGCGAGGCCGACCTGGTCGCGGTCATGGACCCGCGTGACGTCTACGGCGGCCACTACCTCGCCGACCTGCGCCGCGCCTTCCTCTTCAGCACCGCCGACATCGTCGGCAAGGCCGCCTTCTACGCCCACCTGCGCAAGCCGCAGGCCACGCTGCTCAAGCAGCCGGACGCCGAATACGCCTACCTGCCGGAGATCGCCGGGGCCACGCTGCTCGCGCGGCGCAACGCCCTGCGCGAGGTGGGCTTCGCCGACCTGACCGACGGCTGGGACGAGGTGCTGATGCGCCAGTGCCGCCAGGACGGCGTCAAGGTGTTCTCCGCCGACCGGTTCGGCTACGTGCGGGTCCGCGACGAGGACCGCTGGCTGCTCGGCGCCGCCCACCTGGTCGAGTACGGCTCCGCCGAGCCGCACGCGCTCATCTGACGCCGTGACGCCGGGGCGGCTGGCCGGGGTGCTCGGCGAGCCGCCGGAGCCGGAGGGCACGTGGGCGGTCGAGGCCGCGTACATGTCGGCTGCCGCGCTGCGGCGGCGGATCCCGCCCGCCGAGCTGGCCGGGCGGGTCCGGTCGCTGCCCGGCGTCGCCGGGGTGGAGGTGCGGCCCAACGGGTTCCTGCGGATCGTGGTGGCGGTGCCGGGCGCGCTGGTGGAGGAGGTCGAGCCGCTCGGCCTGCCGGATCCCGGCTGGCCGGACTTTCCCCGGACCTGGGAAAACCCCGGTTTCGTGGTCCGCTACGGGCATGCCCGCGCGGTGGCGGCGCGGCGGTGGGCGCGGGAGCTCGGGGTGCCCGTGGACGGCTTCAGGCCCGAGCTGCTCGACGACCCGCACGACCGGGCCGTGCTACGGGTGCTGGCGGAGCTGCCGGGGCGGCTGGCGAGCCGGGACCCGGGCTGGGAGACTTACCTGGTGCGGCTGGCGCTGGCCTACCATGACGCGCATGAGCACGCCCCGGCGACGCCGATCGGGGACGAGCCGCCCGGTGCGGTGCACGGGGCGAGGGTGCGGCTGGCGCAGGCCGTACAGGATGTGCTGATGGGACCGGATCGGTTGTGAGGGTAAACAAAATATCCGGTCAAACGGCGAAAAAGCGTAAAAAATCCGCTCAGGTACGGTGATCGCGTCTCGATACGTGGGCAGACTGTCCGGGGCGAACGGTGGTTCGGATAGCCTCGTTCGGGTGAGTCGATTCGCCCATCCTGCCGGGGACCGTCACGCTGAGACGCCGCCCCACGAGCGCCCCCCGCTGGCGCCCGCCGACCTCAACCGGATCAACCCCGCGATCTGGCCGCGAACGTCGAGCCGGGTCGATGGCGCGCTCATGGTCGGCGGGCTCGACGTCCGCGAGCTGACCCGTGAGTACGGCACCCCGCTCTACGTGCTCGACGAGGACGACGTACGGTCCCGCATGCGCGACTACGCCACCGCCTTCGCCGGGTCCGAGGTGCACTACGCCGGCAAGGCGTTCCTGTGCAAGGAGATCGTCCGCTGGCTCCAGGACGAGGGCCTCGGCGTCGACGTCGCCAGCGGCGGCGAGCTGGCCGTCGCGCTCAGCGTGGGCTTCCCCGCCGAGCGCATCACCCTGCACGGCAACAACAAGTCCGCCGCCGAGCTCACCAGGGCGCTGGAGGCCGGCGTCGGGCACATCGTGGTCGACTCCTACGAGGAGATCGCCCGCCTGGGCTACCTCGCCGAGCAGCTCGGCAAGCGGCCCAAGGTGATGGTCCGGGTGACCACCGGCGTCGAGGCGCACACCCACGAGTTCATCGCCACGGCGCACGACGACCAGAAGTTCGGCCTGTCGCTCAACAGCGGCGCCGCCGCCGAGGCCGTGCGCCGCATCCTCGCGCTGCCCACGCTGGAGCTCGTCGGCCTCCACTCGCACATCGGCTCGCAGATCGTCGACACCGCCGGGTTCGAGGTGGCCGCCCGCCGCCTGGCCTCCCTGCTGGTGCAGATCAAGGAGGAGCACGGCGTCGTGCTCCCCGAGCTCGACCTCGGCGGCGGCTACGGCATCGCCTACGTCGACGAGGACGAGGCCCCCGACATCAAGCTCGTCGCCGACGGGTTGCGCGAGATCGTGCGCAAGGTCTGCACCGACGCCGGCCTGCCCGTGCCCCGCCTGACCGTCGAGCCCGGCCGCACCATCGTCGGCCCCGGCGGCATTACCCTCTACGAGGTCGGCACCGTCAAGGACGTCGAAGGGCTGCGCACCTATGTCAGCATCGACGGCGGCATGAGCGACAACGTCCGCACCGCCCTGTACGGCGCCGAGTACACCGCGGTGCTGGCCAGCCGCGAGAGCACCGCCCCGCCGATGCTCAGCCGCGTCGTCGGCAAGCACTGCGAGAGCGGCGACATGGTGGTGCGCGACTGCTACCTGCCCGCCGACCTGGCTCCGGGCGACCTGATCGCGGTCGCCGCGACCGGCGCCTACTGCCGGTCGCTGGCCAGCAACTACAACTACCTGCCCAGGCCCGCCGTGGTCGCCGTCTCCGGCGGCAAGGCCCGCGTGATCGTGCAGGGCGAGACCGAGGACGACCTGTTGAGAGGGCAACTGTGAGCAAACCGTTGAGGGTGGCCCTCCTGGGCTGTGGAGTCGTCGGCTCCCAGGTCATCCGGCTCATTCACGAGCAGAGCGCCGACCTGGCCGCGCGCATCGGCGCCCCCGTGGAGCTGGCCGGAGTGGCCGTCCGCCGCCTGGGCCGCAAGCGGGACGTCGAGGTCGACCCCGCCCTGCTCACCACCGACGCCGAGTCGCTGGTCACGCGCGACGACATCGACATCGTCATCGAGGTCATCGGCGGCATCGAGCCCGCCCGGTCCCTGATCACCGCCGCCCTGTCCAGGGGCAAGTCCGTCGTGACCGCCAACAAGGCGCTGCTCGGCGAGGACGGCGCCACCCTGCACGAGGCCGCCCGCGCCGGCCGCGGCGACCTCTACTTCGAGGCCAGCGTCGCCGGGGCCATCCCGCTGCTGCGCCCGTTGCGCGAGTCCCTGGCCGGCGACCACGTCAACCGGGTCCTCGGCATCGTCAACGGCACCACCAACTACATCCTGGACAAGATGGACTCCACCGGCGCGTCGTTCACCGACGCCCTGGAGGAGGCCCAGACCCTCGGCTACGCCGAAGCCGACCCCACCGCCGACATCGAGGGCTTCGACGCGGCGGCCAAGGCGGCCATCCTGGCCGGGCACGCCTTCCACAGCCGGGTCACGGCCGCGCAGGTGCACCGCGAGGGCATCACCGAGATCACCGCCACCGACGTCGCCTCCGCCAAGGCGATGGGCTACGTCATCAAGCTGCTGGCCATCTGCGCCCGCTCCGACGACGGCCGCTCGGTCGGCGTCCGCGTCCATCCCGCCATGATCCCCAGGACCCACCCGCTGGCCGGGGTCAGGGAGGCCTACAACGCGGTCTTCGTGGAGGCCGAGTCGGCCGGGCAGCTCATGTTCTACGGCAAGGGCGCGGGCGGTGCGCCCACGGCCTCGGCCGTCCTCGGCGACCTGGTGGCCGTGGCGCGCAACCGCCTGGCCGGCACCCGAGGCGCGGAGGAATCCACCTACGCCTCCCTCCGGGTGCACCCGATCGGCGAGACGGTCACCCGGTGCCACGTGGCGCTGGACGTGGCCGACAAGCCCGGCGTCCTGGCCACGGTGGCCGAGCTGTTCGCCAAGCACGACGTGTCCATCCAGACGGTCCGGCAGGAGGGCCACGGCGACGACGCCCAGCTCGTCATCGTCACCCACCGCGCCACGGACGCCGACCTGACGGCCACCATGGAGGACCTGCGCGAGCTGGACGTGGTCCGGGCGGTGGCGAGCGTCATGCGGGTGGAGGGCGACGAATAGCTTCCCGCCGGGGTCCGGCGCCGGGCCCCGACGGCTTTTCGCACGCTGGCAACTCCCTGTGAAGCTCCGCCTTATCGGCACCTTTCACCACATCGGCCACTAACGTGTCATTTATGGCGAGATGCCTATGGTGGAGAATGGCGTGCGGGCGGTGATCATCGCTTGTCATGGCAACCCGAACCGCAGGTCTACGCGCGTGTAAAACGGCGTAGGGTAGGCGCCGATCAAGTCCCGCAGGTCAAGGAGCAGCGCGCATGACCTTCAGTCCAGCCGGTTTCCTGCGCACGCCGGAGCAGGGGCTGGCCCGCCTGCACTGGCATGAGGACGCCTGGGCCGTCGACGGTCAGGCACCCGACCCCGAGGTGCTGCACACCCTGCGCGGCCTCGACATCGACTGGCCCGCGGCCGAGGTCGCGCCCGATGCCGGGTCGTCCACCGCGGGGGTCGCGCTGGACGCCGGGTCGCCCGGGGCAGGAGGCGCGTTCGATGCCGAGTGGGCTGGGGTCGAGGTCGCGCTCGACGGGCTCGCGCGGCTGGCCGCCGCCGGGGTGCCGCTGACGGCGGCGCACGCGCCGCCGTGGGTTCCCACCGACCTGGCCGCCCTGCTCACCGACCGGAGCTGGCTGGACCACGCCGCTGACGACACCGCTGACGACACCGTACGCAGCCTGGCCGACCTGCGGCGCGAGGAGCACAGCGTACGGCTGCGCCGCCTGGCCGCCCAGCCGGCCACGATCGCCAAGGTCAGCGTGGTCATGGCGACCAAGCGGCCCGGCTTCGTCGCCGGCGCGCTCGCCCAGATGGCGCGGCAGCGCGGGGTCGAGGTGGAGGTGATCCTCGGCCTGCACGGAGTCGCCTACGACGAGGTGCGGCAGGCCGCCGAGGCGTGCCCGCTGCCGCTGCGCTGGATCGAGGCCGAGGCCGGGACACCGTTCGGAGAGGTGCTCAACCAGGCGGCGGCCCTGGCCGGCGGCGACTACCTCGCCAAGTGGGACGACGACGACTGGTACGGCCCGGACCACCTGGCCGACCTGCTCATGGCGGCCGATTACTCGGGCGCCGACGTGGTGGGGGCCTCCGGGGAGTTCTTCTACCTGGAGCCGTTGCGCACCACGATCAGGCGTACGACGTTCGCGTCCGGGGCGGCCTATCCGAGCGAGGTGTGGGCCGATCACATCGCGGGCGGCACGATCATGGTGCCGGTGGCGAAATTTCGCGATATTGGGGGATTCCCTGGGCTTCCTCGGGCGGTGGACCGTGAATTCCTCAAGGCCGCGAGCGAGGCCGGAGCCCGCATCTACCGCACCCACGGCCTGGGATACATGTTGCGCCGCGGGCTGAGCGACCAGCACACCTGGCAGCTCCCGCTCGCGCACTTCCTCAAAGTCGCCACCAACCAGTGGTACGGCTTTCGCCCGAGCCTGCTGATGGAGCCCGATCTGCTGACGGAGTCGAGCATGAAGCCGAGCATGAATGCGAGCACGATGTCCAGCACCGGACCGAGCACGGGGGCCGGCACGGGGCCGAGACTGCTGGAGACAGCATGAGGGTGCGCGGCAACGACTATCGCGTCCTCGACCCGCCCGAGCGGTTCACCCCGGAGCTGCGCGTCAGCGTGATCGTGCCGGCCTTCGGCGGTCAGGACAAGCTCGACCTGGTGCTGGCCGCGCTCGCCAGGCAGACCTATCCGGCGGAGCTGACCGAGGTCATCGTCGTCGACAACGGCAGCACGCCACCGCTGCGGCTGCCCGGCACCCGCCCGCCGGGCGCCCGGCTGATCCGCTGCGAGACGCCCGGCCGGCCCAGCGCCCGCAACGCCGGGCTGGCCGAGGCCGCCGGCGACGTCATCCACTGGCTCGACTCCGACGTGGTGCTCACCCCCGGCGCCGTCGAGGCCCACATGCGCTGGCACCACGCCGCCCCCTACCTCGTCGTCGGCGGGTTCATGCGCTTCAGCGAGGCGCCGCTGCCCGCCGAGCTGCCGGACGACCTGGAGTCCTACTTCGAGCCCGCCGAGCCGCACCGCTGGATCATCGACCTGCTGGAGCGCACCGACGGGCTGACCAAGCGCACCCCGCGCCCCTTCAGCCTGCACGTGGGCGGCGCGACCTCGGTCAACGCCCGGCTCTTCGAGCTCGCGGGGCCGATGGACGAGGAGCTGATCCTCGGTCAGGACACTGAGATGGGCTACCGGCTGGGGCAGGCCGGCGCGGTCTTCGTACCCGAGCCGCGGGCCCTCGCCTACCATCTCGGCCCGACCATGCGGATGCGGCACAAGGAGCGCATCGACCGGGTCAGCTTCGCGTTCGTGGGTGACCGGATCCCCCTCTACCGCTGGCTGCGCTCGCATCCCGGCCGCCAGTGGAAGATCCCGTACGTCGAGGCCGTGGTGGACGGCACCGTCGGCTACGAGAGCGTGCGCGCCACCGTCGACGCTCTGCTGGCGGGCACGCAACACGACCTGCGCGTGGTCATCGTCGGCCCGTGGGAGGGGCTCGACCGGGACCGGCGCGCCCCGCTGAAGGATCCCAACCTCGAACTGGTCCTGGTGCACGGCCACTTCGAGCACGAGAGCCGGGTGCGGTTCGCCACCACCGGCGAGGTCGACCTGGCCGTCCCGTACGTGCTGCGCCTGCCACCCGGCTGGGCGCCCGGCGAGGACTCCGTGGCGAGCCTGCTCGACCTGGCGCGCACCGAACAGCACGGCCTGATCAACGTGCTGCTCGACGAGTCGCCCGCCGGCGTGGTGGCCGCCCGCCTGGAGCGCCCGGCCGCCTTCGCCCGGGCCCGGATCGTCGCCGGGCCGCAGGAGAACCTGGACGACGTCGTCGACGACGTCTCCTCCGTCACCTGGGTCGACGGCGAGACCTACGGCTTCACCAGCGAGCCCGCCAAGCCGCTCGGCCGACGCGGCGCCTACAACGCCAGGATCAAGGCCGAGGCCGACGTCGAGCGGCTGACCGGCGAGAACGAGCGGCTGCGGGCCCAGGTCACCAAGTGGCGCGAGGAGGCGGGCACCTGGCGCAAGGACGCCGTCGAGTACCGGCGCGACATCGGCGCCCTCCGCAAGGAGGTCTCCGAGCTGCGCCGCGAGCTGGCCGCCGCCCAGCGCGCCCAGGACAGCCTGCGCACCGTCATGGCGGCCACGGTCAGGCGCGCCCTGGGCAGGAAGACCGGCAGATAGCCCACCCTGCACGAGCCCGGCCTCAGGCACGAGCCCGGCTGGTGATCAGTTGGGGCGGAGCGCGGACTTGAGGCGGCCGAGCAGGGTGCGCTCGCCGGTGTCCGCCGGCGCGGTGGCGGCGAACGGCTCCGGGGCGGGAGCCGTCACGGCCGGCGCCTGTGGCGGCGCGGGCTTCGGCCAGTAGCGGTCCGGTGGCACATGCCGTACACCATGGGTGGTCTCGATGATGTCGTCCAGGTCGTCGCCGAGTTCGGCGAGCAGCTCCGCGCGGGCCAGCGCGGAGGTCCGCTCCAGGCGGGCGGTGCGGCCGTCGGGCAGGTCCACGATCAGCACGCCCGTCAGGTCCTTCTGGACCGTCTCGATCATGCGCTCCAGCGTCGCCCGGTGCAGCGGCACGTCCACCGGTCCCCGATAGCGGAACGGCGTGGGCGCGGGCGTCGGCGCGGCCTCGTCGATGAGCCGGATCCGCTCGTCATGCGCGAAGACCTCCCGCAGCACCCGCAGGTCGAACCACGGGTCCTCCAGCACCGAGCGCCGCCCGTCGCGCAGCAGCGACCAGGGCGCGACCAGGGTCACGACCACGTCCTGCAGCTTGCCGTCGAGCGCCGCGGACACCGCCTGCCGCACCACCGACTCGGGGGTGTCGGCGATGTCGAGGACGATCTCGACGTACGGGACCAGCCAGTGGCGGCCCCGGTCCTTGCGCAGGTCGCGGCGGAGCGGGATGCGCTGCGCGAGGTGCGGCTCCACGGCCCGTACGGCGCGTTCCCGGTCGCGATGCTGGGCGGGCAGCCCCAGGTGGACGGCCTGGGCCTCCAGCTCCGGCACGAACACCACGCCGTGCATGGCCAGCCGGTAGGCGAACTCGGTGTCGCCGCCGCGGGTCACGCCCGGGTCCAGGCCGCCGACGGCGTGGAAGATCTCTCTCGGCAGGGCGATGGTGGGCCCTGTGCACACGTGGTAGGGATTGCGGCTCTTGCGCAGGCCGTCGGTCTTGGCGATCGTCGCCTCGGTGGAGCTCCCCGGGGCCTGGGCCAGGTCGAACACCTCGCCCAGGTGGCGGGCCCGGTAGACCTCGCCGGGCGTGAGCGGCGGCGTCTCGACGAACTTCTTCATCCCGATGGTGACCAGATAGTCGGTCACGTGGTGCCAGCGGGCCATCGCCTCGATGTGCTCGCGGCAGGCCACCATGTCGGCGTCGAGCCGTTGGATGATCTCGCCGTCGGCGGCCTTCACGCCGGTGTTGACGGCGTTGGAGATGCCCCAGCCGGTCTCCGGCCGGACGATCCGGATGTTGTCCGGCCGCAGCTCCGGCAGGCGGATGGGCGGCTCGCTGCCGTCGTCCACGACCAGGACCTCCATGAGGTGGCCCGGGTACGTCTGCGCGGCGAGCGCCGCCAGTGTCAGATCCAGGTGCGGCCCGCCGCGCGCGGGAATGACCACGCTCACGGACAGGGTGGGCGACCAGGCGCCGAGCTCCGGTGGAACCAGAGCGGAATAGTCGTTCTGCGGCATAGCAGGACGCGCGTTCATCGTGAGACCCCCTGCGACGAACCCTAGCGAGAGATGCTGAGATTTTCCTGAATAATGACGTTCTTGAGGGCTCTGTCCACGCACTGGACTCGGCTCCGCGTCCACCCTGCCGACCCCGTACACTCGGTGCCCAACAGCGCAGGTAGGGAGACATCAATGAGCAGGTCCTGGCGTGGCCTCATCGAGGAGTACCGCGATCGGCTTCCGGTCACCCCGAAGACGCCCGTCGTCACGCTGCTCGAAGGCGGCACCCCGCTGGTGCCCGCGCACCGCGTCTCCGCCCTCACCGGATGCGACGTCTTCCTCAAGGTCGAAGGCGCCAACCCGACGGGCAGTTTCAAGGACCGCGGCATGACGATGGCCATCAGCAAGGCCGTCGAAGAGGGCGCCAAGGCGGTCATCTGCGCCTCCACCGGCAACACCTCCGCCTCGGCCGCCGCCTACGCCGTGCGCGCCGGCCTCACCTGCGCCGTCCTGGTGCCCCGAGGCAAGATCGCCATGGGCAAGCTGGCCCAGGCCCTCGTCCACGGCGCCACGCTCCTGCAGGTCGAGGGCTCCTTCGACGACTGCCTGGAGATGACCCGCAAGCTCTCGTCGAGCTACCCGATCGCGCTGGTCAACTCCGTCAACCCGTTCCGGCTGCAGGGCCAGAAGACCGCGGCCTTCGAGATCGTGGACACGCTCGGCGACGCTCCCGACATCCACTGCATCCCGGTGGGCAACGCCGGCAACATCTCCGCCTACTGGATGGGCTACCAGGAGTACGCCACCGACGGCGTCTCCACCAAGCGCCCCCGCATGTTCGGCTTCCAGGCCAGCGGCGCGGCCCCCATCGTCGACGGCGCGCCGGTCACCCACCCGCACACCATCGCCACCGCCATCCGCATCGGCAACCCCGCCTCCTGGCAGCTCGCCACGGCGGCCCGCGACGAGTCCGGCGGCGTCATCAAGGCCGTCACCGACCGTCAGATAGCCGCCGCCTACAAGCTGCTGGCCCAGGAAGAGGGCGTGTTCGTAGAGCTCGCCTCGGCGGCCAGCGTCGCCGGCCTGCTCCAGGCGCACGCTGACGGCCTCGTCGCCCCCGGCCAGCGGATCGTCTGCACGGTCACGGGCAACGGGCTCAAGGACCCCGACTGGGCCATCTCCGGCGCTCCCGCTCCGGTCACGATCCCCATCGACGTGCACGCGGCCGCTGCGGCTCTCAACCTCGCCTGACCATGCGGGCGGCTGCCGCCCTCTCGGCGCGTGCGTGGCTTACGTGATGGTCCTTCTCGCGTGTACGGATGCCGTACGAGATGGGTGGGTTCATGTACGCCCATAGAGAAATTGACCGCAGCTTCATAGAGGAATGACGCGGACAATGGCGAGAAAGGCTCAGGAATGACGACCGTTCACATCCGCGTGCCGGCGACGTCGGCCAATCTGGGGCCGGGGTACGACGCCCTGGGACTGGCGTTGAGCCTCTACGACGACATCGACGTCTCGATCGCCGACAGCGGCGGCGTGGAGGTCGTCGTGGAGGGCGAGGGGGCCGGGGAGCTCGACACCGGTGAAGGGCATCTCGTCGTCAAGGCGATGCGCGGGGCCTTCGACCGGATGCGGACGCCGCAGCCGGGCGGGATTCGGTTGCGGTGCCATAACAGGATTCCGCACGCTCGCGGGCTGGGCAGCTCGTCCGCGGCCATCTGCGCGGGGATCCTCGCGGCGCGGGCGCTGGCGCACGACGGCGACCTGACCGACGACGAGGTGTTCGCGCTGGCCGACGAGATGGAAGGGCACCCGGACAACGTCGCTCCCTGCCTGGCCGGTGGGCTGACGATCGCCTGGACGCAGCACGGCGGCACACCACGTATGGTGAAACTGGTTCCCGATGCGAGCATCCGGCCCGTAGTGATCGTTCCGGCGACGCGGCTGGCCACGGAGACCGCCCGGGAGCTGTTGCCGAAGGATGTGCCCCACAAGGACGCCGCCTTCAATGCCGGCAGGGCCGCGTTGCTGATCGCCGCGCTGACCCAGCGGCCTGAGCGGGCGTTGCTGCTCGCCGCCACGGAGGACCGTCTCCATCAGGACTACCGCGCGCCTGCCATGCGCGAGAGCGCGGATCTGGTAGAACGTCTGCGTGCAGTGGGCGTGCCCGCGGTCGTTTCGGGAGCGGGTCCCACGATCCTCGCGTTTTCAACATCGGATTCGCAGGATTTGATCGCGCCAGAAGTGGGTAATGACTGGCACATCCAGCTAATGGACGTCGACCCAGTTGGTGCGAACGTTCAGGTTCCCGAGACACGCTGATGCCTCTTTAGACCTTCAGGGAATAGCCGTGTGCGCTGGTGATGTTAGGCTGATAGCCGCACCAGATGCCCCCTTGTTGGGTGCGCGTGCTTGTCAGCCGTACATCGCTGCATCATGCTTCACGTCGCGAGGCGTGAGCAGCGCGGCTGTCTCCCCGGAATCCGTTGCCTCCGGTTGGCCCACACCCGGTTGGCCCAACGTGAGGCGGCGACGACGGGGATCTACGCGTTCGAATCACCTCGACATCTGGCTGGCGGCAGCAATCTTAGGGGTTGTCATCCACTCGTCACCGTCCTGTGGCGGCCTGGACGAGCCCCTTGCCAAGAGTGGCGACCGTCCCCAGCGGCGGCCGAAGATCGCAAAAGTGCACCCCGGTTCGGTCTGTCCCGCCGGATCGCAAGCACATCCGGGACGCCCGGCGAATGAATCCGGCGCCCGACCCCTGGGAAGGACCTTTTAGTTGAGCGACACCACCGAACTCCTCTCCGACGCACCAGGCACACCTGCTGCGACCGGCGACACCCCCACCCGTGCCGCGGCCAAGCCGCGTGCGCGTCGCTCCGGCACCGGCCTGTCCGCCAAGGTGCTGCCCGAGCTGCAGAAGATGGCCGCCGAACTGGGCATCAGCGGGACCGGGCGCATGCGGAAGAGCCAGCTCATCGCGGCCATCCAGGAGAAGCAGGGTGGCGGCACCGGGGACGGCGCGCCCGCCACGGCAACCGCGACCGAGGCGCCTGTCGCCGCCGACGCGGCTCCCGCCGCAGAGCGGCCCACCCGCACCCGTCGGGAACGTTCCCGCACCAAGACCGTGGAAGAGCCGGTCACGCAGGCCGCCGCCGAGCCGGTGGTCACGGCCGCCGAGCCCGTCGTGGCGCCGGCCGAGCCGGTCGTCGAGCAGGCCGCTCAGCCCACGCAGTCCACCGAGACCCCGCAGGGTGACTCGCGTGGCGACCGTGGCGAGAGCCGCCGTGAGCGTCGCGGCCGTGGCGAGCGCCGTGACCGCGGCGAGCGTGGCGGCAACGACCGCGCCGGCGACCGCGGTGAGATCCGTGGCGAGAGCCGCGACAGCTCCCGTGACGGTGGGCGCGACGGACGTGACACCCGTGACACCCGTGACACCCGTGACACCCGTGACACCCGTGACACCCGTGACATCCGTGATGGCGGTCGTGACAGCGGTCGCGACGGTGGCCGTGACGGTGGCCGTGACGGGCGTTCCGACCAGCGCGAGCGCGCTGCCGACTCCGGCGGTCGTGGCAACGACCCGCGCGGCGGCGGCGACGACGACGAGCGGGGCGGACGCGGGCGCCGGGGCCGCTTCAGGGAGCGCAACCGTGGCCGTGGCCGCGAGCGCTTCGACAGCAGCGAGCCCGTGATCGGCGACGACGACGTGCTCATCCCGATCGCCGGCATCCTCGACATCCTCGACAACTACGCCTTCGTCAGGACGAGCGGTTACCTTCCGGGCAGCAACGACGTTTACGTCTCGCTCGCCCAGATCCGCCGCAACGGTCTGCGCAAGGGTGACGTCATCACCGGCGCCGTCCGCCAGCCGCGCGACGGCGAGCGGCGCGAGAAGTTCAACGCCCTGGTCCGCCTCGACACCGTCAACGGCATGGACCCGGAGCAGGCCCGTAACCGGCCGGACTTCAACAAGCTGACGCCCCTCTACCCGCAGGACCGCCTGCGCCTGGAGACCGAGCCGAACATCCTCACCACGCGGATCATCGACCTCGTCTCCCCGATCGGCAAGGGCCAGCGCGGTCTCATCGTCTCGCCGCCCAAGGCCGGTAAGACGATGGTGCTGCAGTCGATCGCCAACGCGATCACCCGCAACAACCCCGAGTGCCACCTCATGGTCGTGCTCGTGGACGAGCGGCCTGAAGAGGTCACCGACATGCAGCGCTCGGTCAAGGGCGAGGTCATCCACTCGACCTTCGACCGTCCCGCCGAGGACCACACCACCGTCGCCGAGCTCGCCATCGAGCGCGCCAAGCGCCTGGTGGAGCTGGGACACGACGTGGTCGTGCTGCTCGACTCGATCACCCGTCTGGGTCGCGCCTACAACCTGGCCGCCCCGGCGTCCGGGCGCATCCTGTCCGGTGGTGTCGACTCCACGGCCCTCTACCCGCCCAAGCGCTTCTTCGGCGCCGCCCGCAACATCGAGAACGGCGGCTCGCTGACGATCCTCGCCACGGCCCTGGTCGAGACCGGGTCCAAGATGGACGAGGTCATCTTCGAGGAGTTCAAGGGCACCGGCAACATGGAGCTCAAGCTCAACCGCTCCCTGGCCGACAAGCGGATCTTCCCCGCGGTGGACGTCGACGCGTCCGGCACCCGTAAGGAAGAGATCCTCATGGCCAAGGACGAGCTCCAGATCGTCTGGAAGCTCCGCCGCGTGCTGCACGCGCTGGACATGCAGCAGGCTCTGGAGCTGCTTCTGGAGAAGATGAAGGAGACCTCCTCCAACGCGGAGTTCCTCCTCCAGGTCCAGAAGACGACCGTGAGCAACGACCGCGACTAGCGCGCGAATCGTGACGAAGCGGCGGGGGAGAACCCCCGCCGCTTCCTCGCGTTCCGGGCCGTTCTACCGCACGTCCACCAGACGCTGCGGCGACAGGGCCGCTCGGGTGCTCCGCGTGCCCGGCGACGTGACGCGGAAGTAGCCGTCGGTGCCGGCCTTGAAGGACTTGGTGTACTTGCCGGACCGGTTCGTCCTGACAAAGGCGACGAGCTTGTACGTCCTGGTGCCCTTGGCCTTGAAGTGGACCTTCAGTCTCTTGCTCACGTACGGCTCGGCGCCCCGGTAGGCCTTGCCGTATACCCGGAAATACCTGCCCTTCTTCACCTTCTCGGCCGCGCCGATCGTGACCCTGGCCCGAGTCTTCCCCGAGACGCCCTGGGCCGCCGCCCGCACGGTAAAGGGCGCCACCCCCTTGAGGACCTCCCCGCCGCGCGTGGCGTAGATCTCCAGCGTCCACGCGCCGGCGGTGCTGTCGTCGCCGAAGTAGGCCGTGCCCCGGTGGTAGCCGCCTGGCTCGAGCGCCAGGTTCCCCAGGTCGTAGTACTGGCCGCCCCTGTCGCTGACGAGCTTGGCCGACACCATGCCGGAGCCTTCGACCGTGGTCTCGACCGAGACCTTCACGTCCTTGCCCCTGACCAGCGGGACGGGGTCGGGGGCGACGGAGGCGGAGGTGATGCGCTGCTTGCCGGCCACCCTGACGGTGAAGTCGTTGGTCCGGGTGGTCTGGCGGACGACGCTGACCGTCAGCTTCCAGCGGCCGGCCGGGTCGTGCTCGCCGATCGTCCACTTCCCGGTGACGACGGCCTCGCGCTTGAAGTCGAACGTGACCGGCCGGGCGGGCTTCCCCGGCGCCGCGATCACGCCGGTGACCTTCCTGACCGTCATCGGGTCCCGGAGCTTGAGCGTCACAACGGCTCCGGCCTCGCCCTGGACCGGAACGTACGCATTGGCCGAGACATCCCCCATGAAGTCCGGCCCCGAGTCCTGCGCGGTGGTCAGCGCGTGCTGTGAGGCGTACGCGCCGGTGGCGGTGAGGCCTGAGCCTCCGAAAAGAACGGCGACCCCCGTGGCGGTCGCGAGCAGCGACCGCACCCTTCTCTTCATCAGATGAAAGATCCTTAGTCGGTGAAAGTGATGCTTGGTGCGGCGGAGCCTAGTGTGACCGCCGCGACCGTCGCCATAAACACCGGGGGAATGGCTGGTGGCCCTGGGTGGTTGAACCATCTGGCACACTGGTAGCTGACCGATTTCGCGGTTCCGGCTCCCGCCCATGCGCATCTGACGCACCAGCTGGCGACCCGGCGACCGCACCCGAAAGGACAGCCATGAAGCGCGACATTCACCCCGACTATCACGTCACGCACGTCACCTGCACGTGCGGCGCCACCTTCACCACCCGCAGCACCGCCAAGAACGGCGTGATCCACGCTGACGTGTGCTCCGCCTGCCACCCGTTCTACACGGGCAAGCAGAAGATCCTGGACACCGGTGGCCGAGTGGCGCGCTTCGAGAAGCGCTTCGGCAAGAAGCCCTCGGGCAACTAGCTTCACCGACGCCGATCCGGACGCACCATAGCGTGCGCCGGGTCGGCGTTCTTGGTGAAAGGCCCGCCCACACGCAAGACGAAGGATGCACGGTGAACCTCGACGAGTTGCTCAAGGAGTATTCCGAGCTGGAGTCGCAGCTCGCCGATCCCGCCGTGCACGCCGACCAGGTCAGGGCCCGCACGCTCGGCAAGCGCTACGCCCAGCTCACCCCGGTCGTCGGCACCTACCGCGAGCTGGAGGCGGCCCGCGACGACCTGTCCGCCGCCAAGGAGCTCGCCGGTGAGGACGAGGGGTTCGCCGAGGAGGCCGCCGAGCTGGAGAAGAAGCGCATCCCCCGGCTGGAGGAGCGGCTCAAGCACCTGCTGATCCCGCGCGATCCCAATGATGACAAGGACATCATCATGGAGATCAAGGCGGGCGAGGGCGGTGAGGAGTCCGCGCTGTTCGCGGGTGACCTGCTGCGCATGTACCTGCGCTACGCCGAGCGCATCGGCTGGAAGGCCGAGATCATCGACAGCCAGCCCTCCGACCTGGGCGGCTACAAGGACGTCGCGGTCGCGATCAAGGCCAAGGGCGACGACGGCGTGTGGTCCAGGCTCAAGTTCGAAGGCGGGGTGCACCGCGTGCAGCGGGTGCCCGTCACCGAGTCGCAGGGCCGCATCCACACCAGTGCCGCAGGGGTGTTCGTCTACCCCGAGGCCGAGGACGTCGAGGTCCAGATCGACCCCAATGAGCTGCGCATCGACGTCTACCGCTCCAGCGGCCCCGGCGGGCAGAGCGTCAACACCACCGACTCCGCCGTCCGCATCACCCACCTGCCCACCGGCACCGTGGTCTCCTGCCAGAACGAGAAGAGCCAGCTGCAGAACAAGGAGTCGGCGATGCGCATCCTGCGCGCCCGGCTGCTGGCCATCGCCCAGGAGCAGGCCGACGCCGCCGCGCAGGCCGAACGCAAGTCGCAGGTGCGCACCGTCGACCGTTCCGAACGCGTACGCACCTACAATTATCCCGAGAACCGTATTTCCGACCACCGGGTCGGCTTCAAGGCGTATAACCTCGACCAGGTTCTCGACGGTGAGCTCAATGCCGTCACCCAAGCCCTCATCGACGCCGAAATGGCGGAGAAGCTCGCACAACACTCATGACATTTCTGCTGGACGAGATCGCCCTCGCCACCGCGCGGCTGGCAGAGGCAGGTGTGCCGTCCCCGCGCACGGACGCGGAGGAGATCGCGGCATTCGTCCACGGCGTGCGCAGGAGTGAGCTGCACACCGTCAAGGACGCCGACTTCGACGCGCTGTTCTGGGAAGGCGTCGCCAGGCGCGAGGCGCGTGAGCCGCTCCAGCACATCACCGGCCACGCCTACTTCCGCTACCTCGAGCTCGCGGTCGGGCCCGGCGTCTTCGTCCCCCGCCCCGAGACCGAGGTCATGGCGGGCTGGGCCATCGATACGCTGCGCGCCATGGACGTCACCGCGCCCATCGTCGTCGACCTCGGCACCGGCTCGGGCGCCATCGCGCTGTCCATCGCCCAGGAGGTCGCGCTCTCCGAGGTGCACGCCGTCGAGGTCGACCCCGACGCCTACGGCTGGGCCAAGCGCAACATCACCGAGCACGGCCAGGGCCGCACCCACCTGCACCCCGAAGACCTCGCCGAAGCCCTGCCCGAGCTCAACGGCAAGGTCGACCTGGTCATCTCCAACCCGCCCTACATCCCGCCCGGCGCGATCCCGCGCGACCCCGAGGTCCGCGACTACGACCCCGCCCGCGCCCTCTACGGCACCGGCGACGACGGCCTCGGCGAGGTGCGCGCGGTCGAGCGCACCGCCCGCCGGCTGCTGCGCGCCGGCGGCTGGGCGGTGGTCGAGCACGCCGACGAGCAGGGCAGGTCGGTCTATCTCACATTCCCCGAGGACAACGGCTGGCGTGACGTACGGCTCCGCCAGGACCTGACCCGCAGGGACCGCTTCGTCACCGCCAAGCTCGGCCAGGACTAGGATGCACGCCGTGGGGAAAAGCTTTGACTGCACCGACCTCGAACAGCGGGCCGAAGGCCTGGTCGAGGCGACCGCCGCCGTCCGCCGCGGCGAGCTCGTCGTGCTGCCGACCGACACCGTCTACGGCATCGGCGCCGACGCCTTCACGCCGGCGGCGGTCACCGCGCTGCTGGAGGCCAAGGGGCGCGGCCGCGACATGCCGCCGCCCGTCCTCGTCGGCACTGTCAGAGCCGCCAGCGCGCTGGTCGAGGACCTCGGCCCCTACGGCCAGGACCTGATCGACGCCTTCTGGCCGGGCCCGCTCACGCTGGTCTGCAAGGCCAACCGGGCGCTGTCGTGGGACCTGGGTGACACCAAGGGCACCGTGGCGCTGCGCATGCCGCTGCACCCGGTCGCGCTCGACCTGCTCAAGGAGACGGGCCCGATGGCGGTTTCCAGCGCCAACCGCACGGGCTCCGCCGCGGCCGTCACGGCCGCGGAGGCCAAGGAGCAGCTCGGCGAGTCCGTCGCCGTCTACCTCGACGGCGGCAAGACCACCGACAGCACGCCGTCCACCATCCTCGACCTGACCACGGCCGTCCCCCGCCTCCTCAGAGCGGGCGCGATCCCCGTCGGGAAGCTTCGCGGCATCATCGGGTACGTCGCCACCGACGAGTGACGTATACCGTCTGCTTATCCCGGCTGCGCGGGCGGCCGGCTCGACATTACGGTGAAGCCCGGAGCAGCGACGTCCGGGAGTGACCCATGAGCAAGTTCGACGGCATGGATCCCAAGCTGGTCCGTGACCTGCTGGGTGAGGCGAAGCGGGCGGCGGAGGAGCTGCGCAGGGTCGAAGGGCGCGTCGGCCAGATCATGACCGGCGCCGGCCTGGCGACCCAGACCACCCACCGCCCGGCCCAGGTGGCCGACGCGGCGGACAAGATGGTCAAGGACGTCACGGCCCGGCTGGGGGTGCTGGAAAAACGCGTCGCCGACCGCGACACCACCCGCCCGTCGACCGCCGACCCCAAGCAGAACGGCTACGACAACCCTCCCACCGACACCGGCAAGTCCGAGAGCAAGCCGGACGGGAAGGTCGAGGACGGCAAGCCGGACGGGAAGGTCGAGGACGGCAAGCCGGACGGGAAGGTCGAGGACGGCAAGCCGGACGGGAAGGTCGAGGACGGCAAGCCGGACGGGAAGGTCGAGGACGGCAAGCCGGACGGGAAGGTCGAGGACGGCAAGCCGGACGGGAAGGTCGAGGACGGCAAGCCGGACGCGAAGGTCGAGGACGGCAAGCCCGACGCGAAGACCGAGGACGGCAAGCCCGACGGGAACGTCTGTCAAGACGATGTGCAGGATCGGGGGATCACCGATACTCCTGCGAAGGATCACCCGGATGATCGCGATCCGAGTAGGCCGCAGGTCGTCGAAGTGGACGGGGTCAAGGTGATCCAGGTGCCCATCGACCCGCCGACGGCCAACCAGCTGGAGAGTCTCCTCGAGAATTTGGACAAAGTTCAGCCGATAGACATGCCGCAAGTGGATGGCCGACCTGGCCAGGCGGATGGTTACGCGGATCGGCCTCCCAGCAGCGATCAGTCCCCTCGAAATGATCAGCCGATTCGCAATGATCCGCCGACCGGCTCCGATCAGCCGATTCGCAATGATCCGCCCACTGGCTCGGGTCAACCTGCTCGAATTGACCCGCCCACTGGTGCGGCGCCACCGTCGGGTACGGATCAGCCACCCGCAACGCAGCCCCCTGCCTCGGATGGTTGCTCGGACAACGGCAGCGGTCGCGACAGCGGGACCTCACGTGACGCTCAGCCGGGCGACCAGGACGTACGCGACCCCAGGCAGGACGGCAACGCCGAGCGGAACGACAACGCCCGGCAGGACGGCAATGCGGCGCGGGACGGCAGCACGGGGCAGGACAACGCCCGGCAGGACGCTTACGGCGGGCGGGACGGCAACACCGGGCAGGACAACACCGGGCAGGACAACGCGAGGCAGGACAGCGGTGGGCGGGACGGTGTAGGGCAGGGGGCGCGTGATGAGGGGGGCGGGTTGGTGGTGCCGCCCACTCCGCCGCCGGACAGTGCCAACGGCACCCAGTCGGTGGGTACGCAGAGCCCGCCGCGGTACGACGGAACGGGCGTGAACGCCGTCCCCGGAGCGCCTGCGGGGGTGAGCGCCTGGGTGAGCGACGGCGGCGACGTGGTGTCGGTGAACGTCGATCCACCCACCGCGGACTCGATCCGCCTGCTGGTGGGGGACGCGCGGGGAGTCCAGCCCGTGGAGATGCCGGGCGTGGAGGCGCCGGGTGCGAAGGTGCCGGGCGTGGAGGTGTTGCCGGGAGAGTGGAGGGACGGGGTGTGGGTGCCTGAGGACATCGAGCCCGATGGACCGCGTGGATCGGTCGATCCGGGGACACCGGAGAGGAATGCCTGATGTACGTGGACCCGCCCGCGCCACGCCCGCGCCAGCCCGGGGAGACACCGCCGTCGACGTCCGGCGGTGTGCTGGACGACCAGCCGAGGGCCTGGGAGTTCAACCCTGAGTACCAGCGGCTCGTGACGGCCTGGCAGAACGTCCTGCCGTTACTGGAGAGCCTCACGTCGTCCCTGGACAAGGCCTACCAGCTCGCCAGAAGCCCGCAGACGTGGGACGCGCCGGTCGGCGCCCGTTACGTCGAGGACCTGCAGGAGTGGCGTACCAGGCTCAATCTGTACCGCCAGGCCGTGCTCACGTCGATCAGCGACGAGGCGGCCGACACCCCGCGGTGGATCCCCAGCGCGATCGGAGCACCGCACGCCTTCTCCTGAATACCCGACAAATCTGGATAAATCCGGAAGCGTGCTCGTACAGTGGGATTATGGGTGTTGAGCCCACCTACGGCCCCGACTTCGACCAGCTCCAGCGGCAAGATCCGGAGCTGGCGCAGGTCCTGCTGGACGAGGTCGAGCGGGTGCGCGCCGGCCTCCAGCTCATCGCGAGCGAGAACTTCACCTCGCCCGCCGTGTTGGCCGCCCTCGGCTCGACGCTGAGCAACAAGTACGCCGAGGGCTACCCGGGCAGGCGCTACTACGGCGGCTGCGAGGTCGTGGACCGGGCCGAGCGGCTGGCCATCGAGCGGGCCCGCGAGCTGTTCGGCGCCGAGCACGCCAACGTCCAGCCGCACTCCGGCGCGTCGGCGAACCTGGCCGCGTACGCCGCGTTGCTGCAGCCCGGCGACACGATGCTGGCCATGGCGCTGCCGCACGGCGGGCATCTCACCCACGGCTCCAAGGTCAACTTCTCCGGCAAGTGGTTCGACGTGGCGTCCTACGGGGTGCGGCGCGACACCGAGCTCATCGACTACGACGACGTCCGGGACCTGGCGCTGAGGCGGCGGCCCAAGCTCATCGTCTGCGGCGCGACGGCCTACCCGCGCCTGATCGACTACGGGGTGCTGCGCGGGATCGCCGACGAGGTGGGCGCCTGGCTGCTGGCTGACGCGGCGCACCCGATCGGCCTGATGGCGGGCCGTGCCATTCCGTCGGCGGTGCCGTACGCGGATGTCGTCACCTTCACCACGCACAAGTCGCTGCGCGGGCCGCGCGGCGGCGGGATCCTGTGCACGGCGGAGCTGGCCGCGCGGATCGACCGGGCGGTGTTCCCGTTCGTCCAGGGCGGGCCGCTGATGCACGCCGTGGCGGCGAAGGCGGTGGCGTTCGGGGAGGCGCTGCGGCCGGAGTTCGCCGACTACGCGCGGCGGGTGGTGGCCAACGCGCGGGCGCTGTGCCAGTCGCTGGCGGCCGAAGGGATGCGGCCCGTCTCGGGGGGTACGGACACGCATCTGGCGCTGATCGACCTGCGTGACCTGGGGATCTCCGGGGCTGAGGCGGAGCGCCGGTGCGCGGCGGCGGGGATCACCCTCAACAGGAACGCGATCCCGTACGACCCCGAGCCACCGGCCGTGACCTCGGGCATCCGCGTCGGCACCCTCTGTGTCACCACGCAGGGGCTGGGGCTCCAGGAAATGGCGGAAATCGGCGCGCTGGTGGCCCGGGCCATCCTGCGGCCCGAGTCCGCGGAGGACGTGCAGGCAAGCGTGGCTGCGCTGCTGGCCATCCATCAGCCATATCTCAGCGAATATTAAGCTGTTCTGAGTCGTTTTCCGGTCACGAGCAGCCGGAGCATCCTGGAAACTAGGACTGTGCGCGAATACCTGTTCATGGCGCTCATCGCGGCAGCGGTGACCTATTTGCTCGTCCCGTTGGTGCGTAGGTTCGCCATCCGCATCGGCGCCATGCCGGAGATCCGCGATCGAGACGTGCACACCACACCCACGCCGAGGCTGGGCGGCCTGGCGATGTACGGCGGGCTGGTGGCGGGCCTGCTGGTCGCCAGCGAGCTGACCAACACGGGCGAGGCGCTGGCCGACTCCGACGGCCAGCCGGTGCTGGCGTTGATCATCGGCGGCGGCCTGATCACGGTGACCGGCTTCCTGGACGACTGGTGGGGCATGGACCCCTTCATCAAGCTGGCCGGCCAGATCGCGGCCGCCGGCGTGCTGGTCTACTACGGCCTGCGGCTGACCTACATCCCGCTGCCCAAGGACTGGGGCGGCTCCACCAGCCTCGACTACACCCTGAGCACGATCATCACCATCCTGGTCGTGGTGGTGGCCATCAACGCGGTCAACTTCGTCGACGGGCTCGACGGGCTCGCCGCCGGGATCGTGTGCATCGCCGGCATGGCCACCTGGGCCTACTCCATCTTCCTCAAGCAGAGCATCACCGGTGACCGCATCACCACCACCGCGGCCATCACCGCCGTCCTCATCGGCACCTGCCTGGGCTTCCTGCCGCACAACTTCCATCCGGCCAAGATCTTCATGGGCGACACCGGCGCGATGCTCATCGGCCTGGTGCTCGCCTCCTCGATCGTCACCGTGACCCCGGTCGACCCGTCCGTCATCGAGGGCATCAACCGGTTCGGCGTGCTGCTGCCGCTGCTGGTTCCCGCGGCGGTCCTGGTGTTGCCGCTCATCGATCTGATAACGGCGGTGGTGCGGCGCACCTCCTACGGCATGTCGCCGTTCGCGCCCGACCGCGGGCATCTGCACCACCGGCTGATGGACATCGGCCACTCACACCGCCAGTCCGTTCTGATCATGTACGCGTGGGCCTTCCTGTTCGCGTTCGGCATCTTCGCGATGTCCGCGATCGGCGTGCCGGTGCTGCTGTTCCCGGTGATGATCCTGCTGGCGCTCGGTGTGCTGGTCATGATGGCCGCGCCGCGGTGGCGCCGGCGGGCCAGGGCGCTGCGTGACCGGGCGGGCGACGACGACGGGCCGCCCACCGGTCCGATGCCGCCGATCGTGCCGGAGGCCGAGAGCAGGCGGCAGCTGCCCCCGGAATCGGGGCCGGCGCAGGAGCGAGCGAGCGCCGAGCGCAATCCGGTCATACCCGCCTTCCCAAGCCGTCCGTGACAGCGACCTAGAAACGGCAGGTAAAAGCGGTCTTCCGTGCGCTTGTGATATCTTTCACGAGCAGGGGCCCCCGGATACACAAGTTCAGGGGGTAGCAAACGCTCGCTTGACAACATGCTGATGGAGCACCGATGCAAGCCAACGACGTGCGCGTACTCAAAAGCGCCGCGATCCCGACCTTGGCCGTCGGAGTGGTTGCCGTGGTCGTGGCTCTGCTGGCGGCCGGTGGCAGAGGTGCGCTGGGCGCGGTGATCGGCACCTTGCTCGTCGCCGTCTTCTTCAGCATCAGCGTGGTGGCCGTCTCCTACGCCGCGCGAGTCTCCCCGCAGATGATGGCCATCGCCGCGATGGTCAGCTACCTCGTCAAAGTCATCGTCATCATGGTGATGCTGGTCACGTTCGGCGACACCACGCTCTGGAACCCTCAGGTTTTCGCCTGGTCAGTGGTGGTGTGCACGATCGTCTGGACCGCCTTCGAAGTCCGGGCCTTCATCAAGACCAAGATGCTGTACGTCGACCCCGAAGCCAAGGTTCCCGGCCAGGGCGACCGATGAGGCTTACTAACCGGACGGGGCCCGATATGACTAGTCCTCTACTCGCCTGCTATCGTCAGGGCCGCGATGAGCGAACAAGAACGTCGACCGGAAACAGACGGTCGCGACTTCGCCGACGCCATGTGGTCGGTCCCCAGCTATCTTCTCGCCGGGATGGCGGTCTACGGCGGCATCGGGTGGTTGCTGGACCGGTGGCTGGACCTGTCCGCGTTCTTCCCCATAGGCATCGTCCTGGGGCTGGTGCTCGCCGGCTACGCGGTCTACCGGAGGCACGGTCGCTAGTCCCACGCAGCGACCGCTTCTCTGAGGAAACTCTTGTGATCAACTACGACGTTGAAGGGAACGCCGCGTGAGTGCGCTGACGGTCCTAGCACCACCGGGAGAGTTCGGGGCGCCCACGCCTGACGAGCTCTTCACGTTGCCCCCCATCATTCCCGGGGTCTACTGGTTCACCAAGCCGGTCCTGCTCGCCATGTTCGCCTCGGTCCTCGTGATCGCTTTCTGCTGGGCGGCCTTCGCCAAGCCCAAGCTGGTTCCCAGAGGCGTGCAGAACGTCGCCGAGTACGGCTACATGTTCGTGCGCGACCAGGTCGCCCGGCCCTTCCTCGGCAAGGACGCCGACCGGTGGATGGGGCTGCTGCTCACCCTGTTCTTCCTGGTGCTGGTCTGGAACCTCATGGGCGTCATCCCGGTGCTCCAGTTCCCGGTCGCCTCGCACATCGCCTTCCCGGCCGTGCTCGCGATCTCGATCTACGTGCTCAAGGTCTACCTGGGCGTCAAGCACCAGGGGCCCGTCGGCTACTTCAAGAACATGATGTTCCCGCCGGGGCTGCCGAAGCCGATCTACCTGCTGCTCGCCCCGATCGAGTTCCTGTCGAACATGATCATCGCGCCGTTCACGCACGCCGTGCGACTGTTCGCGAACATGTTCGCCGGCCACATGCTGCTGGCCTTCTTCAGCATGGTGGGCTTCTGGTTCCTGTTCGAGGCGCTGACCCCGCTCGGCGCGCCCATCGGCGTGCTCGGCGTGATCATGACCATCGTGCTCACCGGCTTCGAGATGTTCATCCAGTTCCTGCAGGCATTCCTCTTCGCGATGCTGGCCGCGATGTACATCAACGGCGCACTGCACGCGGATCACTGAGAACCACATACCGGAATATCCATGACCGGTGAGACTCCACTTCACCGGCCGTTCAGTAAAGGAAACAAGCAATGAGCGTGAGCGTTCTCGCTGAGGTCTCCGGCAACGTCACCGCCATCGGTTACGGTCTTGCCGCCATCGGCCCCGGCATCGGCGTCGGCATCATCTTCGGTCAGGGCGTGCAGGCCATCGCGCGTCAGCCCGAGGCCTACGGCCTGATCCGTCAGAACATGCTGCTCGGCTTCGTCCTCACCGAGGCCCTCGCCCTGATCGGGCTGGTCGCGCCGTTCATCTTCGCGAACCTCTAAAGACCAGAAGAATCCCCTGACGAAAGGCTGCATCCATGAAAACGGCAGCTACGCTCCTCGCGGCGGCGGAGGAGGGTGCCAACCCTCTGATTCCGCACACCTACGAGCTCGTCGTCGGTATCTTCTCGTTCTTCGTCGTCCTCTTCGTCGTCGGTAAGATCCTCGTCCCGCGTATCCAGAAGACGCTGGCCGAGCGCACCGACGCCATCGAAGGCGGCATCAAGAGGGCAGAGGAGGCCCAGGCGCAGGCGCAGGTCCTGCAGCGGCAGTACAGCGAGCAGCTCGAAGAGGCCCGTCGCGACGCGGCACGCCTTCGCGAGGAGGCTCGTGAGCAGGCCGCGCAGATCAAGGCGGAGCTCCGCGAGGAGGCGCAGGCCGAGGCCCGCCGCCTTGTCGCGGCGGCGCACACCCAGATCGAGGCGGACCGCCAGGCCGCCTTCGCCCAGCTCCGCAACGAGGTCGGTCGCCTGTCGACCGAGCTGGCCAGCCGGATCGTGGGTGAGTCCCTTGAGGACGAGGTCAGGCAGCGCCGCACCGTCGACCGCTTCCTCGACGAGCTGGAGAGCTCAAACGCGCAGGCGGTGGGTTGATGCGGGGCTTGAGCAGGACCTCGCTGGCAGAGGTCGAGGAGCGCTTCAACGTGGTCGCCGGCAGCGCCGACCTCGGCACGCTCTCCGACGAGCTGTTCGCCGTCGCGGATCTGCTCGACCGGGAGCACGGCCTGCGCCGGGCCCTGTCCGACCAGGCCAGGCCCGCTGAGCAGAAGTCGCGCACTGTGCGCGCGCTGCTCGACGGCCGGGTCAGCGAGGCCGCGATCGCCACCGCCGAGGCAGCCGTCTCGGCCAAGTGGTCGCGCGCCGGTGACCTGGCCGACGTGCTGGAGCGGCTCGGCGTCATCGCCGCGGCGGCCGAGGCCGAGGGCCGGCGCAAGCTCGACGAGGTGGAGGACGAGCTCTTCCGCTTCGGCCGCATCCTGGCCGCCAACCCTCAGCTGCGCCGCGCGCTCGCCGACGCCTCCGCCCCGGAGACGGACAAGCGGGACCTGCTGCGCGACCTGCTGGCGGACAAGGTGGCACCGACCACCCTGCGCCTGGTCACGCAGGTGGCGGTGCATCCGCGAGGACGTAACCTGGAAACAGGCCTGGAAGAGTTCGGCCGGCTCGTGTCGCAGCAGAGCCAGCGCCTGGTGGCGGTGGTGCGCAGCGCCGTCGAGCTGTCGGAGGCGCAGAAGCAGCGGCTCGCCGCATGGCTGCGTTCCTCCTACGGCCGCGACGTGCACCTGAATGTCGAGGTGGACAAACGAGTGCTCGGTGGGTTCTCGGTCCGCATCGGCGACGAGATCATCGACACCACCATTGTGGGACGAATCGAAGAAGTCCGCCGCCGGTTGGCCGGCTAGGCGAATAGGGAGACAGAGTAGAGATGGCGGAGCTTACGATCCGGCCGGACGAGATCCGGGACGCGCTTGAGCGCTTCGTCCAGGCGTACGAACCGGAAGGCGCCGCGCGCGAGGAGATCGGGACCGTCGTCGACGCCGGCGACGGCATTGCCCATGTCTCCGGCCTTCCCTCGGCGATGGCGAACGAACTGCTCGAGTTCGAGGACGGCACGCGCGGCCTGGCACTTAACCTCGACACCCGCGAGATCGGTGTCGTGGTCCTGGGCGAATTCAGCGGTGTCGAGGAAGGTCAGACGGTTCGCCGGACGGGCGAGGTCCTGTCCGTACCCGTCGGCGACAACTTCCTCGGCCGCGTAGTAGACCCCCTGGGCAACCCGCTCGACGGCAAGGGCGCGATCGAGTCCGAGGGCCTTCGCGCCCTTGAGCTCCAGGCCCCCTCGGTCGTCCAGCGGCAGCCGGTGAAGCAGCCGCTGCAGACCGGCATCAAGGCGATCGACGCCATGACGCCGATCGGCCGCGGCCAGCGCCAGCTGATCATCGGTGACCGTGGCACCGGCAAGACCGCGATCGCCGTGGACACCATCCTCAACCAGCGCGAGAACTGGGCCTCGGGTGACCCCGAGAAGCAGGTGCGCTGCGTCTACGTGGCCGTCGGCCAGAAGGGTTCGACGATCGCGCAGGTGCGCTCCCGCCTCGAAGAGGCCGGCGCGCTCGAATACACCACGATCGTCGCCGCCCCGGCGTCCGACCCCGCTGGTTACAAGTACATCGCCCCCTACACCGGCTCGGCCATCGGCCAGCACTGGATGTACCAGGGCAAGCACGTTCTGATCATCTTCGACGACCTCACCAAGCAGGCCGACGCCTACCGCGCCGTCTCGCTGCTGCTTCGCCGCCCGCCGGGTCGCGAGGCGTTCCCCGGTGACGTCTTCTACCTCCACTCCCGTCTGCTGGAGCGCTGCGCCAAGCTCTCCGACGACATGGGCGCGGGCTCGATGACCGGTCTGCCGATCATCGAGACGAAGGGCAACGACGTCTCGGCGTTCATCCCGACCAACGTCATCTCCATCACCGACGGCCAGTGCTTCCTGGAGACCGACTACTTCAACGCCGGCATCCGGCCTGCGATCAACGTCGGTATCTCGGTGTCCCGAGTCGGCGGCTCCGCGCAGTCCAAGGCGATGCGGAAGGTCGCGGGCACGCTGCGGCTGTCACTGTCGCAGTATCGCGACCTGGAGGCCTTCGCGGCCTTCGCGTCCGACCTGGACGCGGCCTCCCGCGCCCAGCTCGACCGCGGCCAGCGGCTGACCGAGCTGCTCATCCAGCCCCAGTACTCCCCGTTCCCGACCGAGCACCAGGTCGTGTCGGTCTGGGCGGGCACCACGGGTGAGCTCGACGAGGTCCCGGTCGAGGACATCCGGCGCTTCGAGACCGAGTTCCTGGAGTTCATCCAGAGCTCGCACAAGGGCATCTTCGACAGCATCCGCGAGAGCGGGCAGCTGGGCGACGACACGGTGACCGTGCTCAAGGACGCCATCACGGAGTTCAAGAAGGGCTTCACCACCTCCTCCGGCGAGCTGCTGGTGAAGGACGAGCCGGTGGCTCCGCTGGGAGCCGACGAGGTCGGCCAGGAGAAGATCCGCAAGGTCGTTCGCCCGGCGGAGAAGAAGTAGCCGATGGGTGCCCAGCTAAGGCTGCTGCGGCGGCGGATCAAGTCGGTCAAGTCGACCGCCAAGATCACGCGTGCCCAGGAGCTCATCGCCTCTTCGCGGATCGTGAAGGCGCAGATGCGGATGCAGGCGGCGCTGCCGTACGAGCGTGAGATCACTCGCGCCGTGACGGGCGTCGTCAGCAACGCGGCGAGCGTCGATCATCCGCTGACCGTGGCGAAGGAGAACCCCGCCAAGGCGGGCGTCCTCGTCGTCACCAGTGACAGCGGCTTCTGCGGCGGCTTCAACGCCAACGTGCTGCGTGAGGCCGAGGCCCTGCGTGGGCTGCTGGCCGCCCGTGGCATGGACGTGGTGCCGTTCGTCACCGGCCGGAAGGGTGTCACCTGGCACAGCTTCCGCAACCGCGAGATGGGCGGCCAGTGGGTCGGCTTCTCCAGGGCCCCTGCCTACAAGGACGCCAAGGAGATCGCCGAGACGCTGATCGACTCGTTCAAGGACGAGAACGGCATCGACGAGATCCACATCGTCTCGACCGAGTTCATCTCCATGCTCACGCAGAACGTCGTGGTCAAGCGCGTGCTGCCGCTGGAGGTGGAGGAGACCGAGGCGTCCGAGTCCGACGCGATCCCTCCGTACTTCGAGTTCGAGCCGACCGCGGCCGACGTGCTGGAGTCGCTGCTGCCGCGCTACGTGGAGTCCCGCATCTTCACGGCGCTGCTGGAGTCCGCGGCTTCGGAGGAGGCGGCGCGCCGCCGGGCGATGAAGTCCGCCACGGACAACGCCAACGAGCTGATCCGCGTGTTCACCATGCAGATGAACCAGGCTCGCCAGGCAGAGATCACCCAGGAAATCAGCGAGATCGTCGGTGGCGCCAACGCGCTCGCTGACGCCGCAGCGGGGAAAGAGTGAAATGACTGCAGAGGCTGTTGAGACTGTTGAGACCCCCGTGGCCGGTGTCGGCCGCGTGGCTCGCGTCACAGGGCCCGTCGTCGACGTGGAGTTCCCCGTCGAGGCGATGCCCGAGATCTACAACGCGCTGACCCTCGAGGTGACCCTCGGCGGCGAGGCCAAGACCCTGACCGCGGAGGTGGCCCAGCACCTGGGTGACAACCTCGTCAGGGCCATCTCCATGCAGCCCACCGACGGTGTCGTCCGTGGGATGGCCGTCGTCGACACCGGGGCGCCGATCTCGGTGCCCGTCGGCGACGTCGTCAAGGGCCACGTGTGGAACACGCTCGGCGAGTCGCTGGACGTGCCGACCGCGTCGCTCAAGATCACCGAGAAGTGGGGCATCCACCGCCCGTCTCCGGCGTTCGACCAGCTGGAGTCGCGCACCGAGATGCTCGTCACGGGCATCAAGGTCATCGACCTGCTCACCCCGTACGTGCTGGGTGGCAAGATCGGCCTGTTCGGCGGCGCGGGTGTGGGCAAGACCGTCCTCATCCAGGAGATGATCCGCCGGGTCGCCCGTAACTTCGGTGGCACCTCGGTGTTCGCCGGTGTGGGCGAGCGCACCCGTGAGGGCAACGACCTCTGGCTGGAGATGGAGGAGGCGGACGTCCTCAAGGACACCGCGCTCGTCTTCGGCCAGATGGACGAGCCCCCGGGCACGCGTCTGCGCGTCGCGCTGTCGGCTCTGACGATGGCTGAATACTTCCGCGACGTGCAGAAGCAGGACGTGCTGCTCTTCATCGACAACATCTTCCGCTTCACGCAGGCCGGTTCGGAGGTCTCCACGCTGCTGGGCCGTATGCCCTCGGCCGTGGGTTACCAGCCGACGCTGGCCGACGAGATGGGTGTTCTCCAGGAGCGCATCACCTCGACGCGTGGTCACTCGATCACCTCCATGCAGGCGATCTACGTGCCCGCCGACGACATCACCGACCCGGCTCCGCACAACGCGTTCGCGCACCTCGACGCGCAGACCGTGCTTTCGCGGCCGGTCTCGGAGAAGGGCATCTACCCCGCGGTGGACCCGCTCGACTCCTCCTCCCGGATCCTCGACCCGACGATCGTCGGCGAGGAGCACTACCGGGTGGCGCAGGAGACCAAGCGGATCCTGCAGAAGTACCGCGAGCTCCAGGACATCATCGCGATCCTCGGTATCGACGAGCTGTCCGAAGAGGACAAGGTCACGGTGCAGCGGGCCCGTCGTATCGAGCGGTTCCTGTCGCACCCGATGTACGCCGCCGAGGCGTTCACCGGTCAGCCGGGCGAGAACGTGCCGCTGGACGAGACCATCGCCTCCTTCAAGGGCCTCTGCGCGGGTGAGTACGACCACCTGCCCGAGCAGGCGTTCTTCATGGTCGGTGGCATCGAGCAGGCCGTGGCCAAGGCCAAGGAACTCGAGCGCCGCTAAGTCGCCCCACACGGTGGTGGCACGGTTCGCGAACCGGGCCACCACCTGATCGGAAAGGAACCTACACAAGTGGCGAAGCTACGCGTAGGGGTTGTCTCACCCGAGCGTGAGATCTGGTCGGGCGAGGCCGACATGGTGATTGCCAAGACCGTGGACGGCGAGATCGGTATTATGCCGCAACACGCACCTGTGCTCGGCGTTCTCGTCGAGGGCGGCGTGCTGAAGGTGAAGCGGGAGGGCCAGGACGACCTGGTCGCCGCGGTGCACGGCGGTTTCATCTCCGTGGCCGACGACGAGGTGTCCGTGCTCGCCGAGGTGGCCGAGCTCGGTTCCGAGGTCGACGTCGCGGCTGCCCGTGACGCTCTCGACCGGGCTCAGGCCTCGATCGAGGCCAACCAGGAGGACGCCGACGCGTCTGTCGAGGCCAAGCGGGCGAGGGCCCGGCTGCGCGCGGCGGGCGAAGAGGTCTGATCATCACGAGTCCAGGGGGCGGCATGGTAGCGACGATAGTGACGTGTGTGCTGCTTGCCGCCGCCCTGATGGTCGCGCGCCATCTCCTGCTGGCCCGTCGTGGCAGCGTCCCCTGCCGCATCCGGGTGGGTGAGGGCGCCTGGCGCAGTGGCGTAGCCCGCTACGCCGACGGGGAGCTCCACTGGATCCCGTTCCTGGGTGTGCGACTTCGGCCGCGCCACGCTATCGCGAGGCGCGGCCTTGTCGTTTCCCGGCGTCGTGAGCTCGACGGTGGCCTGTTCGCGGTCGACTGTTCGGGCTCGACGCGTGATCTGTCGCTGGCGATGAGCGACGACGCGCTGACCGGTTTTCTGGCCTGGCTGGAGTCCGCGCCTCCCAGCGCCTATCTGGACGTCGCCTAGCGCTGTCCGGACGTCGCCCAGCGCTATCCGGCCGCCCTGGCGCTATCTGGTCCCGCCCGGCTTCCACAGGATCTCGCTGCCGGCGTGCGCGACCCGGCACAGGATGAACAGCAGGTCTGACAGGCGGTTGAGGTATCTCGCCGTCAGCGGGTTCATGTCCTGGTGCGCCTCCAGCGCGGCCCAGGTGGTCCGCTCGGCCCGGCGTACGGTGACCCGGGCGAGGTGGAGAGCGGCGGTGGCGGGGTCGCCGCCCGGCAGGATGAAGCTGCGCAGGGGCTTGAGCTCCGCGTTGAAGCGGTCGCACTGCTCTTCGAGCCGGTCGACGTAGGACTGCTCGACCCGCAGCGGCGGGAACTCCGGGTTTTCGGTGATCGGGGTGGCGAGGTCGGCGCCCAGGTCGAACAGCTCGTTCTGGACCCGCACGAGGACCGCCACGAGCTCGGCGGACAGGGTGCCGTGTGACATCGCCAGGCCCAGGTGGGCGTTGGCCTCCTCCACGTCCGCGTACGCCGCCAGCCGGGAATCGGTCTTCGACGTGCGGCTCATGTCGCTCAGCGTCGTCATGCCGTCGTCTCCCGTGCGGGTGTAGATCCGGGAGAGAACGACAGGCTTGTCCTTGTCTGCGCGCGTCATGAGGTCAGCGTAATGACAAATGTCATCGAGAACGGACGCGCAGCGCATCCCCGTTCGCTGATTTCCGCAACTACCAGGGCGAATGCCATGTAGGACACCATCTATCTCATGACAGAGGAGAAGATCTGATGCTCGAGATCAGCGAACTGCGCAAGCGCTTCGCCGGAGGCCCGGACTCGCCGGAAGGCAAGCTCGCCCTCGACGGGATCAGCTTCGCCGTACGGCCGGGCGAGATGTTCGGGTTCGTCGGCGCGAACGGAGCCGGCAAGACGACGACCATGCGGATCGTCATGGGTGTGCTCAAGGCCGACTCCGGCTCGGTGAGCTGGCAGGACAGGCCGCTGACGTACGCCGACCGGCAGAAGTTCGGCTACATGCCGGAGGAGCGCGGGCTCTACCAGAAGATGCGGGCGGGGGAGCAGATCGAGTACTTCGGCCGGCTGCACGGGCTGAGCGAGAGCGCCGCCAAGCAGGCCACCGACGACCTGCTGCAGCGCCTCGGGCTCACCGAGCGCAGGAACGACGCGGTGGAGTCCCTCTCCCTGGGCAACCAGCAGCGCGTCCAGCTCGCGGTGGCCCTGGTGCACGACCCCGAGGTGCTCATCCTCGACGAGCCGTTCTCCGGCCTCGACCCGATCGCGGTCGACGCGCTGGCCACGGCCCTCCAGGAGCGCTGCCGCGGTGGCGTGCCGGTGATCTTCTCCAGCCACCAGCTCGAACTGGTCGAGCGGCTGTGCGACTCGGTGGGCATCGTCTCGGCCGGGCGGATGGTGGCCAGCGGCACGGTCGAGGAGTTGCGCGCCGCCGAGAGCCGCACGCTGCGGGTCGTGGTCAGCGAGGCGGTCCCCGGCTGGGCCGAGGGCCTGCCGGGTGAGGTGACCGTCACCGGCGACCGCCATGTGCTGCTCACGGATGTCGGCCCAGGTCATGGCGATGACCAGGAGATCCTGCGCCGCGCCGTGAAGGCCGGCCGGGTCGAGCACTTCGGCGTCGAGCAGCCGTCCCTCACCGAGATCTTCAAGGAGGCCGTGGCGTGAACGGGTTGATGCTCGTCGCCAGGCGTGAGATCAGCACGCAGATCCGTACGAAGGCGTTCATCGTCGGCCTGGCGATCACCGCCGTGCTGGTGGGGGCGCTGGCGTTCGCGCCGAAGTTCTTCGACGGCCCCGATTCCTACGCGCTGGGCACCGTACACACCCAGCAGTTGCCGCTGGAGGCGGCGGCGCCCGACGCGGAGTTCGAGTGGCGCTCGTTCCCGGATGAGAAGGCGGCCACCGAGGCGGTGCTCGACGGTGACGTCGACGCGGTGCTCGTCAACGGCACCAAGGTGATCACCGACGGGGAGATCGAGTCCGAGCTGGGCGTGCTCCTGCAGAGCATTCACCGGGAGACGAAGCTCGGCGCGGCGGGAGTGCAGATCGCGCCGCTGCAGATGGAGTCCGTGGGCGCCGACACCCGTTACGAGGCCGCGCGGACGGGCATCGCCGTGGTCCTCGTCCTGGTGCTGTTCATGCTCATCATCGGTCAGGTCATGATGGTGGCGATGGGCGTGGTCGAGGAGAAGGGCAGCCGGATCGTGGAGATCCTGCTGAGCGCGGTCCGGCCGTGGCAGCTGCTGGGCGGCAAGATCGTCGGCCTCGGGGTGCTCGGCCTGATCAACCTGGGCACGATCCTCGTGGTCGGCCTCGGGGCCTCGTTCGCCTCCGGGTTCGCCGCCGACTTCCCGCCGGGCATGGTGGGCATCGTGGCGGGCGTCCTGCTCTGGTTCGTGCTCGGTTATGCCTTCTTCGCCACGCTGGCGGCCGCGCTCAGCTCGCTGGTCTCCCGGCAGGAGGAGGTCGGCAACGTGATGACGCCGCTGACGATGCTCATCATGGCGTCCTACTTCGTGGCCTTCTATGCCACCAACGACCCCACCGGCACGGTCGCCACCATCGTCTCCTTCGTCCCGCCGTTCTCCTCCATGGTGATGCCGGTGCGGATGGCGGCCACCGAGGTGCCGATGTGGGAGGTCGGGGTCTCCGTCGTGCTGATGGCGCTGGCCGTGGTGGGCACGCTCACCTTCGGCGCGAAGGTGTACGAGCGCGCCGTGCTGCGCACCGGCGCGCGGGTCAAGCTCGGCGAAGTCCTGCGCGCCAAGTAGATGGAGGAGCTCAGGCGGGCGCGGCGGCACACCCTGCAGATGATGGTCATGATGCTGGTCATCATGTGGCTGTTCATCGGGATGCGCCAGGCCATGGCCGCCGCCGACGGCCACGCCCCATCGTGGCCGCGCCTGGCGCCCGCCCTGGTCGCGTCCGCCTGCTTCACCTGGCTGTACGTACGGGTCGCGGCCGGCATCATCGACCGTCGCCACCCCGTCAAGGAGATCGTGGCGGCCGCCGCCGTGGCCGTGTGCGCGGCGGCAATCGGCGGAGGCGACCCCCTGCACTTCGGCATGGTGCTGGTCGTCTGGTTGTCGGTCGCCTCACTCGGGGTCACCCGGAGGACCGCCGTGCTCATGGCGGTGGGCACCTTCGTCACCGGCATCATGCTGAGTCTCGGCAACTATTATCTCGACCCTTCCACGCTGCTGGTCGACGACCGGGACATCGGCAGCGTCCTGCTGTTCGTGGTGCCCACCTATGCGGTGTTCTGCGCGCTCTTCCCGCCGTCCAACCGGGTCTGGATGTACATGCTGTCGCTGGCGATCCAGGCGCAGGAGGGCAAGGAGGCGCACACCCGGCTGGCGCTCGCGGAGGAGCGGCTGCGCTTCTCCCGGGACCTGCACGACATCGTCGGGCACCAACTGTCCGCCATCGCGGTCAAGACGGAGCTGGCCGTACGGCTGGCGGACGCCGACGCGGCGGCGGCCAAGGCGGAGATGACCGAGGTCAACACGCTGACCAGGAAGGCGCTGCGGGAGCTGCGCCAGGCGGTGCGCGGCTACCGTGAGCTTGACTTGCAGGCTGAGCTGAATAGCGTGAAGGGAGTCCTCGAAGCGGCGGGCGTACGGTGCCGGACGCATCTGCCCTACCGCGAGCTTCCCGAAGGCGTGGCGCCGGTGTTCGCCTACGTCGTCCGGGAGGCGGTGACCAACGTGCTCAAGCACAGCGCGGCCACGCACTGCGACATTCTCGTACGGTTCACCGACGAGGAGGCCGAGATCAGCGTGCGCAACGACGGAGTCGGCGGTTGGCGCGGCGAGGATCTGGGCAGCGGCCTGACCGGACTGGCCGAGCGGGTGGAGGCCGTCGGCGGCAGATTCACGGCGGGCCCGGCAGGTGACGGAGAGTTTGTGCTTCGCGCGGTCGTGTCTCTGCCGATACCTGGGTAGGGGACAGAGGCCGGGTCTACCTCGGCGAATGCTCTGTGCGAGAGAGCGACCACGCCGCGTACGACAGCGCGGGGTGACTGAGGAGGTGGCATGCGCGTCCGGGGCAATCCAAGAGCACAGGTGGTGCGGATCGGGGAGCGGCTCGACGCGGGCACGTCGGCGGGCGTGCGGTCGCGCCTGCACGAGGCCGTCGAGGCCGGCGAGGGAGACCTGATCGTCGACCTCTCCAAGCTGGAGATGATCGACGCCACCGGTCTCGGAGTGCTCGTGGGCACGCATCGGCTCGCGCTCAGCGCGCAACGCCGCCTCGTCCTTCGGGGGGTGCCACCGCGGATCATGCGGGTGCTGGCGGTGACCCGGCTGAATCGGGTCCTTTCCGTCGAGGCGCAGCAGGCGGCGGTGGCCTGACACGACGCCGTACGCGGCGACATATCGGAGCGGGCAGCGATCAGCCGCTGCCCGCTCTCACTGTTTTCCGGTAAGCGCTTTTCGGGCACACCGATTTATCGAATCCGGCCCGCTGCAATAAGACAATCGCAGACCGTGATCATGGTGTCACGGTTTTCCCAGCGATCTGCCGAAGATGTGCACCGCGACGTCCACGAGTTCGTCGATGCTCGGCGGGTCGTCCGCGAGCAACCATTCAATGAGCAACTCTTGCAGCGCTCCAATTACGCCGAGAGCGACCAGGCGGCGATTGCCCGTGGCCGGCTCGGGAAAATCGGTGGACGCCTCCTCGACCAGCCGGGCGAAGGAGCTGACGGCGCGCTGGCGTGAGGCGGCCAGGATGTCGCCTGACCTGCGCACCTCCAGGTGCATGATGCGTGCCCTGCGCCAGTCGGCGGTCGTGAACTCGACATAGGCCCGAATGCCGGCGCTGACCCTGTCGTCCAGGCCGGCGTGCGCCTCCTCCAACGCCGCGGCCACCGCGGCCAGGCTCTCCTCCACGCACCGCTCGTGAAGGGCCTGCAAGAGCTCCTCACGGCCGCTGACACACTCGTAGAAGGCGCGGTTGGAGATCCGCGCCTCGGAGCACAGCCTTTCGATCGTCGTGGCCTCGAAACCTGGTTTCGCGTATAGCGTGTAGGCGGCTGTCATCAGCCGCTCTCGTCTGTCCGCCAGCCTTTGCTCAGCCGACATTCCCCGGTAAGACCGGTTCACATTCCACCCGTCCAACATGATCGTGGCCCCCGAGCACACAATTATGGATGGATGATCGGAATAGTGAAAGAGTGCGTACATTACCTCTTACGTCGTCCATGCAAGAACGTGACAAGTTTGATCAGCCGCTCAAGCTCCTGGGGCCCTCGGGCGAACGACGTCACGTTCATCCCCGGCAACGCGAAGCGCTGACGGGAGATGGCCTTGGGCCGGGCGAACTCGCGCAGGCCGTCCGCGCCGTGGATGCGCCCGAACCCGGAGTCGCCCACCCCGCCGAACGGCAGTGCCGGCACCCCGGCGAAGGAGATGACCGAGTTGACGGCGGTCATCCCGGACCGCATCGCGCGGGCCAGCTCCATCGCCCGCCGCGCGTCGCGGGAGAAGACCGTGCCCGCCAGCCCGTAGGCCGAGGCGTTGGCCAGCTCCAGCGCCTCCTGGGCGTCGCGGGTGCGGCGTACGGTGATCGTCGGCCCGAACGTCTCCTCACGCACCGCGGGTGAGTCCTCCGGCACGTCCTCCACGATCACCGGATCGACGAAGGGCGCCCGTACGGACTCCGGGCCGCCGATGACCACCTTGCCCGAGCCGGTGGCGTCGTCGATGTGCCGCCTGATGATGTCGAGCTGCCCCGGCATGGTGATCGGCCCGTAGTGCTCCCCGGCCCTGATGGACGCCGCCCGCTCCGACAGTTCGCGCATGAACGGCGCGTAGACCGCGTCGACCACGTACACCCGCTCCACGCCCACACACGTCTGCCCGGCGTTGGACAGCGCGCCCCACAGGCACGCGTCGGCGGCGGCCTTCAGGTCGGCGTCGGCGTCGACGATGAACGCGTCCTTGCCTCCGCACTCGGCCACCATCGGCGTCAGGTTCTCGGCGCAGGCGGCCATCACCCGCTTGGCGGTCGCCGTGGAGCCGGTGAAGGCGATCTTCCTGACCCGGGGGTCACCGGCGAGGAAGGCGCCCGTCTCGCCGAGCCCGGTCACCGTCTGGAAGACCGGCTGCTCCGGCACCGACTCGGTGAAGAGCTCCGCCAGGCGCACCCCGATGCCCGGCGTGAGCTCGCTCGGCTTGAACACCACGGCGTTGCCGGCGGCGAGCGCGTACGCGATGGAGCCCATGGGGGTGAAGACCGGATAGTTCCACGGCCCGATCACGCCCACCACCCCCAGCGGGAGATACTCCAGCGTGGCGGCCAGATTGATGCCCAGCATCCCGGACGAGACCCGGCGGCGGCCGAGGACCTTCGGCGCGTTGCGGGCCGCCCAGTCGAGGTGCGTGATCGCCAGCACGAGCTCCAGCGCGGCGTCGGCGACCGGTTTGCCGGTCTCCTGGTGCACGAGCTCGGCCAGCTCCCGAAGATGGCGGGTGACGACGGCCTTGTAGTCGAGCAGCCGCCGTCTCCGCTCGGCGTGGCCGAGCCGGGCCCACCACGCCGAGGCCGTCTCGGCCCTGCCGACGGCCTCGCGCACGGCCTCCGCGCTCTGCCGGGGATGACTGCCGACGACCTGGCCGGTCGCCGGATTCAGGGACTCGAAGGTGAGCGTCGTCATGGCGTCACCATAGACCGGTAAGCCGCCGCTTACGAGCGCGCTCAGAACAGGGTGGGGTTCTCCGGCTCGATGCCGCGCATGGCGGCGTAGTCGAGGGTGACGCAGTCGATGCCGCGGTCGTTGGCGAGCACCTTGGCCTGCGGCTTGATCTCCTGGGCGGCGAACACGCCGCGGACGGGCGCCAGCAGGGGATCGCGGTTGAGCAGCTCCAGATAGCGGGTGAGCTGCTCGACGCCGTCGATCTCGCCGCGCCGCTTGATCTCCACCGCCACCGTGCCGCCGGCCGCGTCGCGGCACAGGATGTCGACCGGGCCGATGGCGGTCATGTACTCCCGGCGGATCAGGGAGTAGCCGTCGCCCAGGGTCGTGATGTGCTCGGCGAGCAGCTCCTGCAGGTGGGCCTCCACCCCGTCCTTGATCAGGCCCGGGTCGACGCCCAGCTCGTGACTGGAGTCGTGGAGGATCTCCGCCATCGTCAGGACCAGCTTCTCACCCGTCTTGCCGTGGGTGACGGTCCACGTCTCGCCGTCCTCCTTGAGCTTGCACGGCGGGTTCATCCAGTTGAGCGGCTTGAAGGCGCGATCGTCGGCATGGATCGACACACTGCCGTCCGCCTTGATGAGCACGAGCCTGGGCGCCATCGGCAGATGCGCCGTGAGCCTTCCGATGTAATCCACGCTGCAACGCGCGATGACCAGCCGCATGTCGGCCAACCCTACCGCTCTGGGAAACTACGGGTATGGCGTTCGAAATGGTGGCTGTGGTCGGGCTCGGCACGATGGGGGCCGGCATCGCGGAGGTGTTCGCGCGGGCCGGGCTGCGAGTGATCGGCGTGGAGGCTGACGCCGACGCGCTGGCCACCGGGCGCGGCCATGTGGAGAGATCCACGCAGCGCGCGGTCGACAGAGGCAGGCTGACCGACGGCGAACGCGCCTCGATCCTCGGCCGGATCACGCTCACCACCTCGCGGGAGGACCTGCGCGAGGCCGATCTGGTGGTGGAGGCGATCCCCGAGGTCCTCGACTACAAGCTCTCGCTCTTCGCCGACCTCGACCGGATCTGCAAGCCGGAGACCGTGCTCGCCACCAACACCTCCTCGCTGCCCGTCACCGCCATCGCCGCCGCCACCGGGCGCCAGGGCCGCGTGCTCGGCATGCACTTCTTCAACCCCGCGCCGGTGATGGGCCTGGTCGAGGTCGTCAGCACGGTGCTGACGGACCCCGCGCTGGTGCCGGAGATCTCCGAGCTGGCCACCCGGCTGGGCAAGACGCCGGTGGCAGTCGGCGACCGGGCTGGATTCGTGGTCAACCGGCTGCTCCTGCCCTACCTCAACCAGGCCGCCGTGCTCATGGAGCAGGGCCTGGCCGGGCGCGATGACATCGACGCGGCGATGCGGCTCGGCGTGGGGCTGCCCATGGGGCCGTTCGAGCTGCTCGACCTGATCGGCCTCGACACCGCCTACGAGGTGATGGGGGTGCTGTTCGACGAGACGCGTGACCGCCGGCACGCGCCCGCGCCGCTGCTGCGCGAGCTGGTCTCCGCCCGGCTGCTCGGCCGTAAGAGCGGCCGGGGCTTCTACGGCGACGAACCTCGCCCGCACGAACCGGTCAAATCCTCGGTCATCACGTTCGAGGTGGCCGGGGAAGAGGCCGGCGAGCTCACCGAGCGGCTCCGTACCGCCGGCTTCAAGCCCTCGACCGACCCGGACGTGATCCTGCGGCAGGCCGACAGGCCGGTGATCGAGCACGCCGTGCGGCTCCAGGACCCCGCCAGGATGGTCGGCGTCCGGATCGTCGGCGACCGGGTCGCCGAGCTCGCCGCCACGGTGCTCACCTCGGGCGAGGCGGCCAGGGCCGCCAGGGACCTGATGAAGGTCATCGGGCTGACGCCGGTGGCGTGCCGGGACCGGGCCGGCTTCGTGACCGACGCGCTGCTCTACCCCTACCTCAACGACGCCGTCCGCATGTACGACGCGGGCTACGCCTCGATCGGCGACATCGACGCCGCCATGCGGCTGGGCTGCGGATACCCGGCCGGGCCGTTCGAGACGCTGGAGACCATCGGCCTCGCGGTGGTGCGCGACGGGCTGCGAGCCCTGTACGCGGAGTACCGCGAGCCCGCCTACGCGCCGGCGCCCCTGCTCGACCAGCTGGTCACCGCCGGCGTACGCGCGTTCCCCCGGCCATGAGCCCGCGCCGCGCCCGCCGCAGGGAGACCGGCCGTCCGCTCGGCGTGCCCCGGGGCGCCGACCGGGTGGAGGAGTGGCCCGACGGCGACTGGAAGGTGCGCATGCTCACCGGCGGCACCTCCACCAAGGACTACCGCTGTCCCGGCTGTGACCAGGAGATCCGCGGCGGCCAGCCGCACCTGGTCGCCTGGCCGGACTGGACGGGCGGCGACGACGAACGCCGCCACTGGCATCCGGTGTGCTGGCGCAAGAGACTGGACCGCGGCCCCGGCCGCAGCCGCTACTGACAGGCATGAGCCCCAACCCCCCGATGAGGAGCGACGTGGAGATTCGCGCGGCGAGCGTGCTGCCCGCCCGGCGAGAGCCGATCGAACTGCACACCGGCGACGGCCTGAGGCTGGTCGGCGAGCTGGCCCTGCCCGAGGAGCGCCCGCCGGTGGCGACGCTGGTGACCCTGCACCCGCTGCCCACCCATGGCGGCTTCATGGACAGCCACGTCTACCGCAAGGCGGCCAACCGCCTGCCCGCCCTGGCCGACCTGGCGGTGCTGCGGTTCAACACCCGCGGCACCTCCTCCGATCGCGGCACCTCCGAGGGCGAGTTCGACGGGGGCGAGGGGGAGCGGTTCGACGTGGCGGCGGCGCTGGAGTACGCCGAGTTCCACGACCTGCCCCGGGTGTGGGTGATCGGCTGGTCCTTCGGCAGCGAGCTGGCGCTCAAGTGGGCGCAGGATCCGCTGGTGGAGGGCGCCATCCTGCTCTCTCCGCCGCTGCACAGGGCGACGGACGCCGACCTGGACGCCTGGGCGGCCTTCGGCCGTCCGCTGACGGCGCTGGTGCCGGAGTTCGACGACTACCTGCGCCCGGAGGAGGCCAGGCGCCGCTTCGCCCGGGTGCCGCAGGCGGAGGTCGTCGGCGTGGACGGGGCCAAGCACCTGTGGGTCGGCGAGCCGTTCGTGCGCATCGTGCTGAACGAGATCGTGCGCCGCGTCGCTCCCGCCTCCTACCCGCTGCCCACCGAGGTCTGACCCGGGTAGCGGCGAGAGCCCCGATGTCCATAGAATCTTGTTCGGTTACCAGCGAGGAGACATCGTGGGCGCGTTCACACTCGACGGGAAGAAGGCTCTGGTCACCGGGGCCTCCAAGGGGATCGGTAAGGCGATCGCGCTCGCCTACGCCGAGGCGGGCGCGGACGTCGCGCTGGTGTCACGCTCGGCCGAGGCGCTCGCCGAGGTCGCCAAGGAGGTCGAGGCGCTCGGCAGGCAGGCCGTGGTGATCCCCGCCGACCTCACCGACCGCGACGCCGCGAGCGCGGTCGTGCGCGAGTCGATCGAACGGCTCGGCCACCTCGACATCGTCGTCAACAACGCCGGCGGGTCGAACTTCCTCGTCGAGTTCAAGGATCTCCGCCTGACCGGCTGGGACAAGATCATGCGGCTCAACCTCGACTCGGCCATGGCGGTCTGCCACGCCGTGGCGCCGCACCTGCTGGAGCGCGGCAGCGGGTCGGTGATCAACGTCGCCTCCGTCGCCGCCCGGGGCGCCCCCTTCCTGGCCCCGTACGCCGCCGCCAAGGCGGGGGTGGTGGCCCTGACCAAGACGCTGGCGGTCGAGTGGGCCCTGGCCGGCGTCCGGGTCAACGCGCTGTGCCCCGGCTGGACCGTCACCGAGCTCAACCGCAACCTGTGGGCGAACGAGGCCAGCAACCAGGCCACGGTGGCGAACGTGCCGATGCGCCGCTGGGGCACCGTGGAGGAGATGGCGCAGCCCGCGGTCTTCCTGGCCGGCGACGCGTCGGCCTACATGACGGGCCAGGTCCTGTTCATCGACGGGGGCGCCACCGCCATCTGATCCCGGACAGATGCGGTCATGTCCATCGGGCATATCGGCCCATGCCCTGGAGTGATTGTCGCGGCGAACAGGGCTACCGTGTGGTGGTGCAGCTCTACACGAGATCAGCCGGGACCGGGCTCCCGGTCGTCCTGCTCCACGCTTTCCCGCTCTCCTCCGCCATGTGGCTGGCCCAGCGGGAGGGGCTGGCCGCCTTCTGCCGGGTCATCACGCCCGATCTGCGAGGCTTCGGCGGATCGACGCTGGGGGACGACGAGCCGTCTGTCGAGCTGATGGCCGACGACGTCGCCACGATGCTCGACGCGGAGGGCATCGACCGCGCGGTGATCGGCGGGTTGTCCATGGGCGGCTACGTGACCATGGCGTTCTGCCGCCGCCATCCCGACCGGGTGCTGGGCGTGATCCTGGCCAGCACGAAAGCGAGCCCCGACACCGAGCCCGCGCGCGCCAACCGGGAGCGCATCGCCCAGGCGGTGCTGGCCGACGACCGCGAGGTGCTGGTCGAGGAGGTGCTGCCCGGGTTGCTCGGGCCCACCACCAAGCAGCGCAGGGCGATGGTGTTCGGCCGGGTCAAGGGCCTGGTGCAGTCGGCGCCGCCCAAGGCGGTGGCCTGGGCGCAGCGGGCCATGGCGGCGCGGCCCGACTCCTTCGGCACGCTGGCCGCGCTGAAGGCGCCCACGCTGGTGCTGGCGGGGCAGGAGGACGAGCTGACGCCCCCGGCCGACGCGGAGGCGATGGCCAGGGCGGTGCCCGACGGCCGGGTGGAGGTCATCGCGCAGGCCGGTCACCTGACCGCCGTGGAGCAGCCCGAGGCGTTCAACACGGCGGTGGCGCGTTTCCTCAGCGCTGAGCTTGGCGCGGTATCACGATCTCACGGATGATCAGCGCGATGGCGGCGGCCACCGGGATGGCCAGCAGCGCGCCCACGATGCCGAGCAGCGCGCCGCCGAACAGCGCGGCGATGACCGTCACGGCCGGCGTCACGTCGACCGACCGCTTCATGACCCGCGGATAGATCAGATAGTTCTCCACCTGCTGGTAGACCACGAAGAAGATGGCGCAGGCGATGCCTGCGGGCAGCGAGCCGAGCAGCGCGACGCCCGTCACCACCGCCGCCCCGATCGTGGCGCCCACCAGCGGGATCAGGTCCGTCAGCGCGACGATCAGGGCCAGCGCGAGCGCGTACTTCACGTCCACGATCGACAGGAAGATCCAGGTGAGCACGCCCGCGATGAGCGAGATGAGGATGTTGCCCGCGACGTAGCCGCCGATGCCCTTGAGGACTTCCTCGGTGATCGCCCCGGTGCGTTCGCGCCGACTGGAGGGGACCAGCCTGAGCAGGTAGTCCTTGATCGTGTTCAGGGAGCCGAGGAAGTAGAGCATGAGCACCAGCAGGGTCACCGTGGTGAACGCGCCTTCGAGCACCACGAGCCCCGCGCCCAGCACCCCGGTGGCCAGCGAGGTCCCCATGGTGCCGGTGACGAACTCCCCGAGCTGCGGCAGGAGCTGGTAGTTGGCGTCGAGCTGGCGCAGCGTCGGATGGTTGGACAGCTCGGTGACGTAACCCGGCACCGCGTCGATGAACTCGGTCAGCTGCTGGCTGACGGGCGGCACCACGGCCAGCCCGAACAGCACGAAGGCCACGATCACCCCGGCGAACACGATGGAGATCGCCCACTGCCTGCTCAGCCGCCGCCGCTGCAGCGCCTCCACGGCCGGGTTCAGCCCGACCGCGAGGAACATCGCGACCACCACCAGGATGATCACGTTCTGCAGGCTGACGACCATCTGCGCCAGCCCGATCGCGGTCAGCACGCCCAGACCGCCGACCAGCCCGAACAGGAACGGGCCCTGGCTCAGGGGCTTGCCGGGCAGCCCGTAGGGCCGAGCCGGCGGGCTGTGGTCCTCGGCCGGGGCCGCTTTGACTTCTGCGGACACGAAGAGCTCTCCTGCGGAGGTCGGGGGGACGTGACCGGCTGATCGCCGGGCAACGGAAAGAGCCTAGCGACCTTACGGTCACCAGGCTCTGTCCGGTCGTTCGATCAGCCCCCGTGTGGCTGCCTAACCCCAGTCGCCCGCTCGCGTGGCGGCGGCTACTCCTGCCACCACTCCGCGTCGTCCTCGGACTTGCCCGCCGGCTTGGCCGCCGACGGCGCCGGCGAGACGTCCGGCCTGTCGTTGGCCGGCGCCGCCGGAGCGGCAGGGGCGGCGATCGCGGGCTTCGGCGGTGCCGCCGCGACCGCGGGCTCGGGCTCCATGCCCGGCAGCGCGGCGCCGCCGAGCAGCTGGCGCAGCTGCGCCAGGTGGCTGGTGATGCTGTCGCGCTGGCGGGTCAGCTCGTCGACCTGGCGCTGCATCGAAGTGCGGGTGCGCTCGGCCTCGTTCTTGGCCTCGGTCACTATCGTCTCAGCGCTGGCCTTGGCCTCGGAGACGATCTGCTCGGTGTTCTTCCGGGCGTTGGCGACGAGCTGCTTGGCGTGCAGATCGGCCTCGCGGCGGGTCTGCTCGGCCTGCTGGCTCGCCTTGGTGGCCCTGGACTCGGCGGTGGCGGCGCGCTGCTCGGCCTCCGCGACCAGCTTCTGGGTCGCGGCCTGCGTGCTGGCGTGGTGCTCGGCCTCCTGACGCTCCGCGTCCTCGCGCCTGGACGCGAGCTGGATCTCGAACTCCGCCTCGTCCTGCGCCCGCTTGGCCTCCGACTCCTCCAGGACCCGCTGTGCCTGCCCGCGCATCTCGTCGGCCTGCCGCTTGGCGGTGGTCAGCACCTCGTCGCGCTCACGCTTGGTGGAGGCGCGCAGCTGGGCCACCTCACGCTCGGTGGTGGTGCGCAGCTTGGCGATCTCCCGCTCGGCGTCCGCGCGCTTCTCGGCGACCTCGTGGTCGGCCGTGGCCCGCAGCTTGGCGACCTCGCGCTCGGTGGTGGCGGTCAGCTCGTCGGCCTCCCGGCGGGCGGTCGAGCGGATCTCCTCGGCGTCGCGCTCCGCGCTGGTGCGCATCTCTTCGCTCTCGCGCGTGGCCAGAGCGCGCTTGTCAGCGGCCTCGGCCTCGGCGGCAGCCCGCATGTCGGCCGCGTCCACCTTGGCGGCGGCCTTGATCTCGTTCGCCTCGGACCTGGCGGCCTGAACGAGCTCGGTGGCCTGCTCCTCGGCGAGCCTGAGCAGCTGCTCGATGCGGGCGCCCAGACCGGAGTAGGTGGGGCGCTCCTGCTCCTGCAGTTGGCGCTGGGAGTCGGACAGATCCCGCTGTAGGGAGGTGACCTGCTCGCGGGACTGGCGCAGCTCGGCGTCGATCTGCTTCAGGTGGTCATGGACCTGGTGCCGGTCATAACCGCGGAGGACGACGTCGAATTCGCGAGCTGGGGCGTCCTCGAAGAAATTGTTGAGCTGGGCGTCGATGTCGGACTGCATGGAGGCTCGATCCTGGGTTGTCGAGACGGCTACACGGGCCGGACGGGGGGTTCGGGGCACCCGAGCCAGGAGCCCGTGCCATGCGGCAGGCTCCTTGTCCGGTGGAAGGCCAGCGTACTCCGCCCTTGCCGCGTTCGAAGCCCCGTCCGGGTTTCTGCGTAACTAGTTACTAATGAACGATTCTTGCGTTTGCGAGGGCTTGGCCGCTTGAACCAGCTCCGTGAGCGTTCCTCCTAGGTCTTTGGGATGGAGAAACGCGATTTCCGAACCCATCGAGCCATGCCGGGGACGCTCGTCGAGCAGTCTCACGCCCTTTGCGCCGATCTTATCCATCGCCTCGGCCACATCAGGAACCCCGAAAGCCACGTGGTGGACTCCCTCCCCCCGCCTGGCCAGGAATTTTCCCACGGGGGAATCGGGTGACAACGGTTCGAGAAGCTGAATGTAGGAGCCCCCACCTTCGCCGTCGGAGATGCGCAGCATGGCCTCCTTGACGCCCTGCTCCTCGTTGGTCTCGCGGGCCACCACGGTCAGCTCGAACGTCTCGGAGAACAGCTTGATCTTCGCCTCGAGGTCATGGCAGGCGATTCCGATGTGGTCGATGCGCATGAACATGTGTGGCCTACCTCCATAGCGAACAACGTGCTGCCCCTGGGTATCGTGTCAAAGAACCCCACGCGAAGCCCAGGAGGCCCCCGCCATGTCCGATCCGGTGTCCGGTTCTGTCATCGTCGCCGGGGCGCGCACGCCCATCGGCAAGCTGCTCGGCGCCCTGTCCGGCCTGCCCGCGGTGGAGCTCGGCGGAATCGCCATCAAGGCCGCCCTGGAGCGTGCCGGGGTGGCTCCCGAGGACGTCCAGTACGTGATCATGGGCCAGGTGCTCCAGGCAGGGGCGGGCCAGATCCCCTCCCGCCAGGCGGCGGTCAAGGCCGGCATCCCGATGACCGTCCCGTCGATCACGATCAACAAGGTCTGCCTGTCGGGCCTGGACGCCATCGCCCTGGCCGACCAGCTCATCCGGGCGGGCGAGTTCGACATCGTGGTCGCGGGCGGCATGGAGTCGATGACGAACGCCCCCCACCTGCTGCCGGGCCTGCGCAAGGGCGTCAAGTACGGCGGCGCGGACGTGATCGACTCGATGGCCCACGACGGCCTGTACTGCGCCTTCGACCAGTGCGCGATGGGCGAGTCGACCGAGCGCTACAACGCCCGCCTGGGCATCGGCCGCGAGGAGCAGGACGCGGTGTCGGCCCGCTCCCACCAGCTCGCGGCGGCCGCCGCCAAGAACGGCGCGTTCGAGTCCGAGATCGTGCCGGTGGAGATCCCGCAGCGCCGCGGCGAGCCGGTGGTCGTCAAGGAGGACGAGGGCGTGCGCGGCGACACCACGGCGGAGACGCTGGCCCGGCTGCGGCCCGCCTTCGCCGCCGACGGCACGATCACGGCCGGCTCGGCCTCGCAGATCTCCGACGGCGCCTGCGCGGTGGTGGTCATGTCCAGGGCGAAGGCCGAGGAGCTCGGCCTGCCGTGGCTGGCGGAGATCGGCCGCCACGGCAACGTCGCCGGCCCCGACGCCTCTCTGCAGTCGCAGCCGGCCAACGCGATCAAGCAGGCCCTGGCCAAGCAGGGGCGGACCCCTGCCGACCTGGACCTGGTGGAGATCAACGAGGCGTTCGCCAGCGTGGTGATCCAGTCGGTCAAGGAGCTCGGCGTACCGATGGACATCGTGAACGTCAACGGCGGCGGCATCGCGCTCGGTCACCCGATCGGGGCCTCGGGCGCGCGCATCGTGCTCAGCCTCGCGCACGAGCTCAAGCGGCGCGGCGGCGGCCTCGGCGCGGCCGGGCTGTGCGGCGGCGGCGGCCAGGGCGACGCGCTCGTCATCCGCGTGCCGAACTAGGGAAATCCGCGTACGCGGCTGGGAAATCCGCGTACGCGGCTGGGAAATCCGCGTACGCGGCTGGGAAATCCGCGTACCGGGCTAGGGAGGATGATGCGCCCGGCCGCGAGGGAGGGTGCGGCCGGGCGTTCTTGCGGCGGTCATGAGGACAGGAGACGGGCGAACAGCGACCGGTGCCCGCGCTCGGCCTTGCGGGCCTTCAGCGCCTCGCGCACCCGGCGGTGCTCGGCGGCCGCCTCGCGCAGCTCCTGCGCGTGGTTCTGCATGACGGTGTACTCGAACTCGGCGTTCATCGAAAGCTCCTGTGCTGTGGGTTCTTCTCTGCCTGCACTCTCAAGACTCGTCCTAAGGCCCGCCCCGGCACATCGGGCGGATGCCTTATCTGCGCGGGGGCGGACGTCTGAGTAGGTGCCTAGGCAGGGGAGAAGGGCACTAGGACCCTCACGTCTCGTCGGCGAACTTCACCGTCACCTTGCTGAACCCGAGGGACTTGAGCATCCCTTCCAGCATCGTCTTGGTGTTGGCGTCGGCGCGGGCGCGCAGGTCGCTGGAGACGGCCGCCTCGCTGATCTTCTTCTCCGCCAGCAGGTAGAGCTCCCGCTGGTCGCCCGGGGAGGTCGACAGGAAGTCCTGCACCCGGTCGAACAGTCCGCGCTGCTGGGCGAAGACGTATGAGCGCGAGTTGTTCAGGCTGGGCTTCTCAAGCTGGGCGCGCGGCAGGCGCACGGTCGCCTGGGTGCGGTCCTCCGACACCGTCACCGCGTCCTTGCCGAGGCGCGAGAAGTCGGTGTAGGCGTCCACGCCGCCCGCGCCGACGAACAGCGTCCGGGTGCCCTTGATCGCGTCCGGCAGGAAGTTGGCGTCCTTCTCCAGGTCCACCACCACCTGGAAGCTGCCCGTCGCGCCCACGAACCGGCTCAGGTCCTTGATGGACTCCAGCAGGACCGGCTGGCTGCGGTCGATGGTCTGCTCGCCCATGGGATTGAGCCAGGTCCAGGCCAGGCGGCCGCCCACCACGAGCAGGACCACCGCGACCAGCAAGGCCGCGAGATATCGCCACCTGCGGCGGCGCCGTGGAGCCACTGCGGGGTCCGCCGTCTCGGAAGTCGTCATGGTGTCTGACTACCCGAAAGGCGATCATCATTGCCAGCCATGAGGTGACATATTCGGTCCCCAATCGGCCGAGGGCTGGTCGCTGGGGTCCGGATAGACGGGGTAGACCTGGGGCGCGCTCTCCTCGTGCACCTGCGTGGCGGCCGGTGAGGCCGGCTGCGAGGCCGCTCCCGCGGGGCCGCCGCCGAAGTGGGTGCTGGACAGCTTGCACGCCTGGAAGTCGCTGAAGAACATGCGCAGCCACTCGCGGCGCTGGTGCTCGTTGAGCCCGGAGAACCAGGCCGCCGCGTACTCGTGCTCCAGCAGCGGCCCGCCCGGCAGCGGCTCGCCGCGCAGCCAGGCCATCACGATCTCCCGGTAGCCGTCGGCGGCGCTGCCGGCGCACCTGGCCGCCAGCGAGTCGATGTACTCGTGCGCGGCCTCGTCGGCGAACCCCGCCGACAGGTCCGGCAGGTGGATGGGCGCCAGCCCGCTGGACGGCTTGAGCGGGTCGTCGAGCGGGCGCTGCTCCACCCGGGTGAACGCTGCGGGCGTCTCCGCCAGCCGCGAGGCGATCTCGGTGAAGGCCGCCCCGAGCTCCGTCAGCCCCGCCCGCATGCCGGGATGCACGCAGACCGTGATGGGCCATTCCTGGCAGCTGTAGGCGATCTCCTGCGCCGCCGCCGGCCTCGGCTCGGCCAGCACCCGCGCCACGCCCGTGCCCGCCGCCAGCACGGCCAGCAGCGCGCAGGCCAGCACCAGCGCCTGCCTGGTCACCAGCGCGGCCCAGCCGAGCAGCAGGGCGCCCGTGACGCCGAGCAGCCAGATGATCTGGTCGAGGAAGATCGTCCCGCTCAACCCCTGGAAGAGGTCGTACGGCTCGCCCGTGCCGGGGGCCAGCCTGTCGGCCCAGCCCTCGCCGTCGGCCAGCCAGCTGAACAGCCCGTAGCAGGCGATCCCGGCGAGCGGCGGGGTGACCGCGCTCGGCAGCGACCAGCCGGCCACCCAGCCGATCACGGAATAGAGCGCCAGCCCCGCCATGCCCATGCCCAGGCCGGACAGGCTCAGCCGGCCCGCCTGCTCGGTGAGCACGGTCTTGACGGCCAGCACCAGCACGGTGGCGGCGAACGAGCCCAGCACCACCAGCATGATGGCCAGCGGCGCCTTCAACGCCTTCCAGGTCGTCAGCGGGCGGTCGCGCAGCGCCCTGCGCTTGCGCAGGGCCACCCAGGCGGCGAACGCGGCGGCGACCGGCCCGGTCAGCCGGAGCGATCCGATGACCGCCGCCACGATGTTCTCCCAGGCGTCGACGCCAGGGATCAGGACGCTCCACGCCGCGGCCAGGCCGAGAGCGAGGAGCACGGCGACCGTGACCGCCGCGCTCTGCTTCAGCTCCTCGCGTGAAACGCCCGTGTGCTCACGCACCCGTTTTCCCGTTGAAGTTCACCAAGCACCCCCCGTGCCCCGTCGGCGAGGCGGAAACGCCGAGTCCAGCCGTCCCCACGGCTGATGGACTTGGCTTCTCCGTCACCATTCGATGCGAGAACCATAACTGAGCGTGATGATTGACGCCCGGATTCTTGGCCAAGCGGAGAATCCGATGGCTCTCCGTAAGCGCACGAACCTGGACGAGCAGCGCGCTACGGTAGCGCTGTGTCGCAGCACAAGCCGCTCAATCTGCCGTTCGATCCCATCGACCGAGCCGCGGAGACCTGGCGCGTTCACTTCGGCCCCTCTTCTGCCATGGCCGCCGTCACGTCGATCATGAGAGCGCATCAGATCCTGCTGTCGCAACTTGACTCGCTCCTGAAGCCCTACGACTTGACCTTCGCCAGATACGAGGCGTTGGTGCTGTTGACCTTCAGCCGCACGGGGGCGCTGCCGCTTTGGAAAATCGGGGAGCGGCTGATGGTGCACCCGACCAGCGTCACGAACACCGTTGACAGGCTGGAGAGATCCGGCCTGGTCCGGCGCATGCCCAATCCCCGGGACGGGCGTGGCGTGCTCGCTGAGATCACCGAAGCGGGTCGTGACGTCGTACGGCGCGCGACCGCCGATCTGATGGCGGCGGACTTCGGCCTGTCCATGTACGACGAGGACGCGTTGCGGGGCATGTTCGACCAGTTGCGCACGCTGCGGGTGGCGGCGGGTGACTTCTCAGGTTCCGCCATGCGGCAAGATGAGGAGCATGGCGGACTTCTCTAGGCCCGGATCGCTCTACGGAGCCATTGATCTGGGCGCGCGCAAGCAGGCACTGGACGCGCAGGCCCGACGGGAGGCCACGGGTCCACAGGCGGCGGCGTCGGCCGCGGTCGTCGACGTGACCGAGGAGACGTTCTCGACCGACGTCATCGATCGCTCGATGACCCTGCCCGTCATCCTCGACCTCTACTCGCCCCGGGCTCCCGGCAGCGCCCAGCTCAGCCCCGTGCTGGAGAAGGTGGTCGGCGGGATGGGCGGCCGGGCGGTGCTCGCCAAGATCAACGTCGACGCCAGCCCGCAGATCGCGCAGGCGCTGCGGGTGCAGGCGGTGCCGACCGTGCTGGCCATCTTCCAGGGGCAGGCCGTCACCGGCTTCCAGCAGGTGCTGCCCGAGCAGGAGGTGAGCCGCTGGCTCGACGAGCTGATGGGCGCGGTCGAGCAGTTCTACCAGGCCAACCCCGACGCCAGACCCCCGGCCGCCGGTCAGGAGGAGGCGGAGGGGCCGCAGGAGCCGCCGGCCGACCCCGACCTGGTGGCGGCCGAGCAGGCCATCGAGCAGGGCGACCTCGACGCGGCCGCGGCGGCCTACGAGCGGCTGCTGGCCCGCGCGCCGGGCAATGAGGACGCCAAGATGGGCCTGGCCGGCGTCAGCCTGATCAGGCGGACGGCCGACGCCGACCCCGCCGACGTCCAGCGGCGTCTGCAGGACCCCGCCGACCTCGACGCGCAGCTCCTGGCGGCCGACCTGGAGATGCTGTCCGGCTCGGTGGACGAGGCCTTCGACCGGATCATCGCGGTGGTCAAGCGCACCTCGGGCGACGATCGCGACAAGGCCAGGCGCCACCTGCTGGGGCTGTTCGAGGCTCTTCCCAACGAGGACCCATCTCTGTCCAGAGCGCGTAGAGCTTTGTCGAGCGCACTGTTCTAACCTGGAGGTATGCGGGTCGTCACGATCTCCGCGACGTACGGCACGGCCGGCGGCCACATCGGCCCGGCCGTGGCGGAGAGCCTGGGCGTGCCCTTCGTCGACCGCGCCATCGCCAGTGCCGTCGCCCAGGAGCTGGGCTGCACCCTTGAGGAGGCGCTGGTCCATGACGACCGGGCCGAGCACGGCCTCGGCAGGCTGCTGTCCAGCGCGATGCGGCTGCCGACCGTCACCTTCGGCGGGGTCGACATGTACGTTCCCGGCGCGCTGCCGCACGCGCCGGAGGAGTTCGTCCGCCACACCGAGCGGATCCTGACGGAGACCGCCCGCTCCCAGGGAGGCGTCTTCCTGGGCAGGGGCGGGGCGGTCGTGCTCGCCGACCATCCCGGCGCCCTGCACGTCAGGCTGGACGCCCCGGTGGCGCGCCGGATCAGGCAGACGGCCACGCTCAGCGGGCTGACCGAGCGCGAGGCGCGCAAGGTCATCGAGGACAACGACCGGGCGCGCACCGCCTACGTCCGCCATTTCTACCGGCGGGATCCGGCCGACATCTCGCTCTATCACCTGGTGCTCGACAGTACGGCCATCCCCGTGACGACCTGCGTCGATCTGATCGCGTCCGCCGCTGAGGCGCTGGGATGACCAGAAGACCCCTACCATGGGAGGACTTCTTGGTCAGGCGCGAAGGAGCGATTGACGTGGCGACCGTCCCCAGTGTGTCGTACTCCATTACCGTGCGGCTTGAGGTGCCGGCAGGCGGCAAAGCCGTCAGCCAGCTCACTCACGCCGTAGAGTCGGCCGGCGGGGTGGTCACCGCTCTCGACGTCACCAACGCCGGCCACGAGAAGCTCCGCATCGACGTGACGTGCGCGGCCCGTGACACCGATCACGCCCAGGCCATCGTGGACCAGCTCGAGGCCGTCGAGGGCGTCGTCATCCACAAGGTCTCCGACCGCACGTTCCTCATGCACCTCGGCGGCAAGATCGAGATGAAGTCGAAGGTGCCGCTGCGCAACCGCGACGACCTCTCCATGGCCTACACGCCGGGCGTCGCGCGGGTGTCGATGGCGATCGCCCGCAACAAGGAGGACGCCCGCCGGCTGACCATCAAGCGCAACAGCGTGGCCGTGGTCACCGACGGCTCGGCCGTGCTCGGGCTGGGCAACATCGGCCCGGAGGCCGCGCTGCCGGTCATGGAGGGCAAGGCGGCGCTGTTCAAACGGTTCGCCGGCATCGACGCCTGGCCGATCTGCCTCGACACGCAGGACGTGGACGAGATCGTGCGCACGGTGCAGATCATCGCGCCCGGCTTCGGCGGCATCAACCTGGAGGACATCGGCGCGCCGCGCTGCTTCGAGGTGGAGCGGCGGCTGCGCGAGCTGCTCGACATCCCGGTCTTCCACGACGACCAGCACGGCACGGCCATCTGCGTGGTCGCGGCGATGACCAACGCGCTGCGCGTGGTCGACAAGAAGATCGAGGACGTCAAGATCACCATGGCGGGCGCGGGTGCGGCGGGCAACGCCGTGCTGCGGCTGCTGCTGGCGGCCGGCGCCCGCAACGTGGTGGTCTGCGACTACCTCGGCGCCGTCCACCGGGAGCGCGACGACCTCGACGAGTCGCTGCGGTGGATCGCCGAGCACACCAACGCCGAGGGCTACTCCGGAGACCTGCGCGGCGCGGTCAAGGGCGCCGACGTGTTCGTGGGCGTCTCGGCGCCCGGCATCCTGACCGGTGACGACATCGCCGCCATGGCCCCGGGCGCGGTCGTCTTCGCGCTGGCCAACCCGGAGCCCGAGGTCTCGCCCGACGACGCCCGCGAGTACGCCGCGGTGGTCGCCACCGGCCGCTCCGACTACCCCAACCAGATCAACAACGTGCTGGCGTTCCCCGGGGTGTTCCGAGGTCTGCTGGACGCCCAGGCCAACGTCGTCACCTCGGAGATGCTCCTGGCCGCGGCCGGCGCGCTCGCCGCCGTCGTCACGCCGGAGGAGCTGGGCCCCAACTACATCATTCCCAGCGTCTTCCACCCCGACGTGGCCTCCGCGGTCGCGGCGGCGGTGCGCGAGTCGGCCGGCGGCCGCGCCCGCGGCTTCACCGAGGCGTAGTCCCGGCGCCACCGCCCGGCCCGATCGGGCGGTGGTCGTCCCGGGTCCGAGCCCGGATGAGGACCCCCGTGAGGGCGAGGGCCGCGTTGACCAGGACGGCCACGATCACGCCCTGGAGGACGGTGCCCATGGCGGCGGTCACCACAGCGCTCATGATCGGGATGCCCAGGGTGATGCCCACCTGCTGGGTCATCGTGGCCAGGCCGGTGGCCAGGCCCTGCTCGGAGTCGGGCAGGCCGGAGGTGGCCGTGATCATGAAGGCGACGATCGCCACCATGTTGCCCACCCCGCCGACGAAGGTGGCCACCAGCAGCAGCCAGATCCAGCCGGATCCGGCGCCGAGCAGGGCCAGGGACGCGGTGGCGGCGGCCTGCACGGCGAAGGCGACGGTCATGGCCCTGCCGGTGCCGGTCCTGGCCAGCACGCGCGGGGCGATGACGCCGCCGAGCACGGTGCCGATCCCGAGCACGCCGAACGACAGGCCGGTGGCCAGCGCCGAGTAGCCGAGGACCTTCTGCAGGTAGAGCGTCAGGAGAAAGACCAGCGAGGTCTCGGTGGCGAACGCGATCAGGCCCGCGAGGTTGCCCCACTTGACGGTGGGCCTGGCCAGGATGGTCACCGGCACCAGCGGCGAGGTGGCCCGCCGCTCGACGAACCAGAACGCGACCAGCAGCACCGCGCCGGCGGCCAGGGCGCCGAGCGCGACCGGGTCGGCGAACCCGTGCTCCCCGGCCCGGGTGAGCCCGAAGACGAGGGCGAGCAGGCCGCCGGTCACCGTCACGGCTCCGGGCAGGTCCATCTTCGGCCGCTGCGCGGGCCGGCTCTCGGTCAGGACCAGGGGCGCCGCGACGAGCACGGCCAGGGCCACGGGCACGTTGACGAAGAAGGCCCAGCGCCAGCTCAGCAGCTCGGTCAGCAGGCCGCCGAGGATCGCGCCGGAGGTGAAGCCGGCCGACATCAGCGCGCCGTTCAGCCCGAGGGCCCTGGCCCGCAGCGGCCCTTCCGGGAACGAGGTGGTCAGCAGCGACAGGCCGGCGGGCGTGACGATGGCCGTGGCCAGCCCCTGGGCGACGCGGGCGACGAGCAGCATGGTGGGTGAGGTGGCGAGGCCGCCGGCCAGCGAGGACAGGCCGAGCAGGGCCATCCCGGCGAGGAACAGCCGGCGCCGCCCGAACAGGTCGGCGATCCGCCCGAACAGCAGCGTGAACCCGGCGGCGGCCAGCGCGAACGTGGTGGCCACCCATTGCAGGTCGGCCAGCTCGAAGCCCAGGCCCGAGCCGATCACCGGCAGCGCGACGTTCAGGATGGAGAAGTCGACGGCGAGCATGAACTGCGAGCCGAGCAGCAGCAGGAGAATCAGTCGTTGGCGGGCGCTCATCCGAGCCGTTTGATCACTGAGTACGGTCACACCGTCCCCCTAATGGGCAATTCGTTCCGTTAAGATGGCGGTGACGTTAGCACGTAAGGAGAATTAATGGAACAAGAGTCCCGTTTGGCTGGGACGGTCCGCCCCGGTGGTCGTACGGCGAAAGTGCGCGCGGCCGTGCTCCAGGCGACCCAGGACGAGCTGGTCGAGCGTGGGTTCGACGGCCTCAGCATGGACCAGGTGGCCGCTCGGGCAGGGGTGGGGAAGACCACCGTCTACCGCCGCTGGGGCACCACCGCCCGGCTGGTCACCGACCTCATGACCGACCTGGCCGAGCAGTCCTCCCCGCCGCCGGACACCGGCGGCATCGACGGCGACCTGCGGGCCAACGCGCTCAGTGTCCTGAGCGCCATCACCGACCCGCGTCTCGGCGCCACCTTCCAGGCGGTCATAGCGGCGGCGACCTGCGACGAGGAGGCGGCCACCGCCCTGCGGGCCTTCTACACCCGCCGGGTCGCCGAATGGGCCAGGGCCGTGGACGCGGCGGTGGACCGGGGGGAGCTGCCCGAGGGCACGGACGGGCCGGAGCTGATCCGGGCCGTCTCGGCGCCCCTGTACTACCGGCTGGTGGTCACCAGGGAGCCGGTGGACGAGGTCGTCGCCGAGCGGGCGGCCTCCCGGGCGCTGGCCGCCGCCAGGGCCGGCGCCTTCGTCAGTGGCGCGGCCGGCTGAGCCGGACCAGATGGTCGTCGAGCGACGGGCGGCCTGAGCGCGGCCACAGAGAGCCGTACCACCACACGATGCCGCCGGTGAGGACCAGGCCGCCCGCGGTGGCGAGCTTGGCCATCAGGTCGACGGGAGGCCCGGTGAAGGGCAGGCGGTCGTGGTGGTGGCCCCAGGGACAGTCGTTGCGCACCCGGGTGGAGTCGATCAGGGTGTCGGCGCGGGGCGGATCGACGGAGTACGCCTCGATCTCGACGCTGCTGCCGGACCGGACCTTGACGTGCCTGGTGATGGCCTTGCGGGCGGGGATCGAGCCTGTCGCCACTGAGGAGGAGTCGGCGCGCAGGTCGAAACGGGCGAGCTGGCGGGTCTGGTTGCGCAGGGTGACGCGTACGGTGCTGGAGCGGCAGGAGACCTTGTAGGTCGTCATCGTGAACGGGTCGCCGGAGCCGGAGTCGGGCCAGGCCCAGGCGGCGGCCGGCAGAAGGAGGGTCATGCTCAGCGGCACGGCGGCCAGGGCGAGACGGGCTCCGATGCGCATGGCTCCTCCCGAGCGTGCCGATGTGACGATCTTTGATATCTACAGTGCCCATATGACTACAGAAAGTAACATCGGCCGTCTGGGGGAGCGGGAAGTCCGGTTGACCCTTCATGATGGAGGTATGGCGGAGGCGATCTACGTCGGCGGGTTGTTGGTGGCGACGCCGCTTCTCGACGATCCCAACTTCCGGCGTAGCGTCGTCCTGATCCTTGAGCATGATCTAGGCGGCGGCACGCTCGGCGTGGTACTCAATCGGCCGAGCGAGATCTCGGTGACCCAGGTCCTGCCGGTGTGGGATCCGCTGGTGACCGGGCCCCCGGTGCTCTTCGAGGGCGGGCCCGTACAGACCGACAGCGCGCTGGCGCTGGCCGCGGTGCCCAGCGGCGAGGAGCCGCTGGGCTGGCGCAGGCTGCACTCGGGCACGCCCGCAGTGTCCCGGCTGGGCACGGTCGATCTGGACGCGCCGCCGGAGATCCTCCAGGGGGAGATCGCGCAGATGCGCATCTTCGCCGGCTACGCGGGCTGGACGGCGGGGCAGTTGGAGAGCGAGATCGCCGAGGGGGCGTGGTACATCGTCGACTCGGAGGTGGGTGACACTTTTCACACCGATCCCGGGGCTCTGTGGCGCCACGTGCTGCGGCGGCAGCCGGGGGAGCTGGCGTTCGTGGCGACCTGCCCGGACGATCCCACGATGAACTAGGCGTCCCAGCCGGGCCGGAGCGAGCGCTCCACGAGCTGGAGGGTCTCCTCGATGCGGCGTACCATCTCCTGGAGTCCTTCCTGGTGGGCCGGGCATTCGAAGCCGACCCGCATGGCCGCCATGGCGAACGTCACGATCAGGTGGGAGAGCGGATCGGTGACGGGGTCCACGCCCCTGAGCGCGGCGATCGCCCCGATCAGGCGGCGCTCGGTCTCGATGGAGCGGCCGATCGCGTGGTCGGCCAGCTGGGGATTGGCCTCCATGAGCCGTCTCAGCTTGAGGAACCTTTCGGTGTCCGCGGGCGTTGCGCCCTTCATGTCCCGCAACAGGGCGCGCACGGCGCGGGTCATGGACGCGAAGGGGGGCTCGTCCGGAGCGCCGGCGGCCAGCGCCTCCAGCATCGTCTCCTCGCCCTGGTCGTGGTACCAGTGGACGAGGTGGTCCTTGCTGGTGAAGTAGCGGAAGAACGTCCTCGGCGAGACGTCGACGGCCCCCACTATCTGATCCACCGTGGTCGAGTCGTACCCTTGTTCGAGGAACAGATCGAGCGCGGCGTCCAGCAGTGCGAGCCGCGTTTTCTCCTTCTTGAGCTCCCTTAGCCCCACGCGCGTCACTCCTTCGAAACCTTTCTGTCACATTGTGCCAGATGTCGGCGAGTGCCTAATGAAATCCATTTGTCATGTGGCATGAGCTGTCATAGATTACCCCGAGACTTATGGGCGTATGCCCCGGTATGGGGCGAGATGTACTAGGGGGACTTCATGGCTCAAGCGACGGTCGACGCACCGTCGTCGCCGGAGAAGGCGGGGACCGGCGGCAATCCATGGTTGGTGCTGCTGGCGGTCAGCCTTGGCGTGATCATGGTGATGCTCGACGGCACCGTGGTCGGCATCGCCAATCCGGTGATTCAGACCGACCTGGGCGCATCCTTGGCGGACCTGCAGTGGGTGACCAGCGGCTACCTGCTGGCGCTGGCGGTCTTCCTGATCACAGCGGGCAAACTGGGTGACCTCTTCGGCCACAAGCGGATCTTCCTCATCGGTGTCGGCGGCTTCGCGCTCGTCTCGGTCGGCATCGGCTTCAGTCAGGAACTGGCCGAGATCGTCCCCGGCCTGTCGCCGGTCGGCGCGCTGATCGGCCTGCGCGTGCTCCAGGGCCTGTTCGGCGCCCTGCTGCAGCCCGCGGCGCTGGCCCTGCTGCGCGGGGCGTTCCCGGGCGAGAAGCTCAACCAGGCGATGGGGGCGTGGGGCGCCATCATCGGCCTGTCCAGCGCGGCCGGCCCGATCGTGGGCGGCGTGCTGGTGGAGAACGTGAGCTGGGAGTCGGTCTTCTTCATCAACGCGCCGGTGGGGATCATCGCCCTGCTCCTGGGCATCTTCCTCATCAAGGAGAGCTCGGTCAAGGCGCTGGCCAAGATCGACTGGGGCGGCGTGGTGCTGCTGTCCGGCGCGATGTTCGCGCTGGTCTGGACCATCATCAAGGCGCCCGAGTGGGGCTGGGGCGACTCCACGACGCTGGGCTTCATGGCCGCGTTCGTGGTGCTGATCGCGGGCTTCATCTTCTGGCAGAACAGGGCGAAGCAGCCGCTGGTGCCGCTGTCGCTGTTCACCAACGCCTCCATCTCCATCGGCACCGTGCTGATGATGATGGTCGCCTTCGCGATGTTCGGCGCGATGTTCTTCCTGGGCTTCTTCTTCCAGGGCGTGCACGGCCTGACCCCGCTGGAGGCCGGTCTGCGCATGCTGCCGATGAGCGCCGGCATGATCGTGGCCTCGCCGCTGGCCGGTTTCGCGATCGGCAAGCTCGGGCCGAAGATCACCATGACCGCGGGCCTGGTGGTGACCGCGCTGGCGATGTTCCTGATGTCCCAGCTCAGCATGGACGCCACGTTCGTGGAGAGCGCGATCCCGTTCGTGGTGCTGGCCTTCGGCCTGTCGCCGGTCTTCGTGGGCGCCACGGAGATCATCGTCGGCAACGCCCCGCTGGAGCTCAGCGGCGTCGCCGGCGGCCTCCAGCAGTCCGCCATGCAGGTCGGCGGCGCGCTCGGCACCGCGATCCTGGGCGCCGTCATGGCCGCCCAGATCTCCACCTCGCTGCCCGAGCACCTCGGTGCGGTGGCCCAGACGATCCCGCCGGAGCAGCTGGCCGGGCTGGAGAAGGCGGCCGCGTTCGGCGGGCTGCCGCCGGGCCTGCCCGGAGAGTTCGCCCAGGTGGTCGGCCCCGCCGTGAACAACGCGTTCATGGACGGCATGCACCTGGCCTTCCTGGTGAGCACCGGTGTCGCGCTGCTGACGGCGGTCCTGGCCATGTTCGTCAAGAGCGGGCGCAAGGTCGAGGACGCTCCGCTGCACGTCGGTTGATCTTTTCGGCTCTTTTCGGCTCGGCAACGGCTCTCGCTTCCGGCGGGAGCCGTTGTGCTGTCCGTGAACGGGACCGGTCGGCGGCAGGCATAGACTCGGTGAGGTGAGCACGAAGATCCTCCCAGAGCAGGAGACCCGTCCGCAGACGTCGCACGGCGACGGCGACCACGAACGGTTCGCCCACTACGCGGACAAGCACAAGATCACCGAGTCGATGGTGTCGGGCACCCCGATCCGCGCTCTGTGCGGCAAGATCTGGGTTCCGAGCCGGGACCCCAAGAAGTATCCCGTGTGCCCGGAGTGCAAGGAGATCTATGAGGGCCTGCCGGTCGGTGGCGGCGGCAAGGGCGACGACAACAAGCAGTGAGTGTTGCTGACATGTGACCGCCCTCGGTAGGGCTACGGTCTGTATCCAGACCAGCTCAGACCGTAACAGGGGGTTGCATGACCCGGCGCGCGACCGCCGTCTTCTTCGCATGCGTGCTCGCGGCCGGGATCGGCGTGCCGATCCGGCCGGTCGCCGCGGCCACCGGCTGCACCGGTGCGCCGCTCGCCGGCACAGCAGGTGGCCGGCCGCGCTCTCCTGAGCCCCGTTCTCCTGAGCCGCGGTCGCCCGCGCCCGGTGATGTCGCCACGGTCGGCGCCGAGCTCGCCCGGCGGCTGCGCGGGGTTACGCCGCCTGCCCGGCTCAGGGTGCCGACCTGGGTGCACGTCATCACCGACGGCACCTCCAGGGCGCCGGACAGCGCCGTCAAGGCTCAGCTCGCCACGCTCAACGCCGCCTACGGCGGCAGGCTCGGCGGCGTCGACACCGGCGTGCGGTTCCGGCTCGCCGGCATCACCGTCACGCGCGACGCCCGCTGGTTCACCGATCCCATCACCCACGAGCGCGCCATGAAGAGCGCGCTGCGCAGGGGCGGCCCGGAGACGCTCAACCTCTACCTCGCCCAGCCCGGCGAGCTGGTGCTGGGCTTCGCCGCCTACCCCTACTGGTACGACGACGAGCCGGCGCTCGACGGCGTGGTCGTCGACTGGCGCGGCCTGCCCAGCGGCTCACAGCCCGGCTACGACCGCGGCTTCACCGGCGTGCACGAGATCGGCCACTGGCTCGGCCTGTTCCACACCTTCGAGAACGGCTGCAGAGAGCCCGGCGACGGCATCTCCGACACCCCACCCCAGGTCAGGCCGACCAACGGCTGCCCCGGCGCCCAGGACAGCTGCCCGCAGCCCGGCCAGGACGCGGTGCACAACTTCATGGACTACGCACAGGACCGGTGCATGCGCGAGTTCACGCCAGGTCAGGCCGAGCGGATGCGCCAGATGTGGGCGGCCTACCGGATGAGGGGCCCGACTAAGATATCCAGGTGACAGTACCAAAGGCCCTAGACGCTCCCCACGAATCCCCTCGCATCTTCGGTCATCCCTACCGCACCGCCACCATCGGCATCCTGCTCGTAGTCACCCTGGTCGCCTTCGAGGGCATGTCGGTCGGCGTGGTCATGCCGACCGTCTCCATCGATCTCAACGCCCTCAACCTGTACGGCGTGAGCTTCTCCGCCTTCCTCATCGCCAGCCTGTTCGCCAACGTGGTGGCGGGACTGTGGGCGGATCGCCGGGGCTACGCGCTGCCGTTCCTGGCGGGGCTGGTGCTGTTCGTGATCGGCATGGGCCTGGCAGGCGCGGCGCACAACCCAGAGCTGTTCCTGGTCGCGCGGGCCGTGCAGGGGCTGGGCGCCGGGCCCACCATTGTCGCGCTCTATGTCATGATCGCCCGGGTCTACCCCGTCGACGTGCGGCCCCGGATCTTCGCCGCGCTGTCGGCCGCCTGGGTGGTGCCCGCCATGGTCGGCCCCGCCGTCGCCGGATTCGTCTCCGACAACTGGGGCTGGCGCTGGGTCTTCTTCGGCATCGTCCCGCTCGTGGTGCCCGCCTTGATCATGCTCGTCCCCTCGCTGAAGCGGCGCGCCACCGACGAGGAGGCGACGCCTTCGCAGGGTCGTCGCTCCCGTCCCCTGGCCATGACCGTGGCCGCCAGCGCGACCGCCGCCGGAGCCGGCGTGCTGCTGTACGGGGTGGACATCCTGCAGGCCCAGCCGCTGCTCGGCCTGCTCGGCTGCGCGGTGGGCCTGGCCACGCTCCTGTACGGCCTGGTCAGGCTGCTGCCCGTCGGCGCGCTCCGGTTCGGGCGTGGGCTGCCGACCGCGGTGATGATGCGCGGCCTGTTCTCCGCCTCCTTCTTCGGCGTCAACGCCTTCATCCCGCTCGCCCTGCAGCAGGTCAAGTCCTTCGACACCACGTTCGCGGGCATCGCGCTGACCACCGGAGCGCTCGGCTGGTCGGCAGGCTCCTACCTGCAGAGCAGGCGCGCGGCGCAGCCGCACGCGCGGATCAGGACGGGCGCGGCCTGCGTCACGGTGGGCATCGTGCTGTCGGTCCTCGCGGTCGCGCCGGGCGTCACCGGCTGGGTCGCCGTGCCCGCCTGGATCATCGCCGGGTTCGGCATGGGGCTCGGCATGACCACGGTGAACATCACCACCCTGCACCTGTCCCCGGTCAACGAGCAGGGCGCCAACAGCGCCTCCCTGTCGGTCACCGACATGCTCGGCTCCGCGCTGACCCTCGGCATCAGCGGGGCACTGGTCAACGTGATCGGGCACAGCGCCATCCAGATCGCCTGGGGATTCGTGGTGATCTGTGCGCTGATGGCGGTCATCGCCCTTGCGGCCACCCTCCTGTCCTTCCGGGTGGCCCCCGCCGCCTCATAGCCGCCAATCCTCCTCTCCCGTCACAACGATCGCCGAACGCCTGATCCGCGCGGCGCGCGGTGATAGGACAGCGGGACGAGGAGGTGCCATGGACGGGGATCAACGCGCCTGGCCGCCCAGGAGCCGCCGCGCCGAGGAACCGGAGGATCTCTACTGGGACACCGAGGAAGAGGAGCCGCCGTGGAATCCGCGCGCCGACCGGGCAGCCCGCCGGGAGCTGGAGCCCGAGGACCGTCCCGGGCCCTCGTGGGAGTCACTGCCGCCGTCGGCCCGCCTGTACGGCGCGCCGGCCGATCCGGGCTTCCGTCCGGTACGGCGCGGCGCATGGCGACGGCGGGCCGGCACGGTGCTCGTCAGGGTGCTCGCCCTGGCGCTGGCCGCGGCGCTGGTGACCGGGCTGGTCGTGGCGGCGGTGCGGCTGGCCACGCCGGAACCGCAGCCGGGGGAGCTGTCCGACTCCCTGGCCGGGGTGCGGCTGACGCTGCCGCCCGGCTGGCAGGAGGGCCGGGTTCCCCCTGTGACGGGATTCACCTCCGTCGCCAGGGACGGCGGCGGCTCGCTCGTGATGGCCAGGCCGATGTACGGATCGGTGCCCGACCTCGCCAAGGCGGCCAAGGAGGCGGCCACGCGCTACTCACGGCTCCTGCTCAAGGGGGACCAGGTCAGCGTGGTCGAGGACGAACCGGTCGCCCAGGGCCACACCAGGGCGCTGCGGGCGTCGTACGACGACATCGTGAACAGACCCGCCTACCTGCGCGTGACGATTCTCACCCGGAACGGCAGGACGGCGCTGCTCGTCGGCCTGCTCCAGCCGGAGCAGGCCGCGAGCAGGCAGGCGCTCGACGCGGTGCTGTCGAGCGTGCGATAAGCCGCGTCCCGCCCATAGCACGCAGGGGCCAGGTTGGCCAGAATCCCCGATGCACGGCACGTCTTGTCGGTCGGCCCGATTACTCTTGGGTCACTGTGAGAGAGCGAAGCACACCAACCCCAGAGGTGATGCGGTGAGCACCTTCGCCGCATCCCACCTGTCGCCTTCCTATCCCGACCGAGCCGCGTGGGGCACCGCCCAGAAGTTGCGCGCGTGGCAGCAGGAGGCGCTGGAGCTCTATTTCAGGCGTGAGCCGCGTGACTTCCTCACCGTGGCGACGCCGGGCGCGGGCAAGACCACCTACGCCCTGCGCATCGCCAGCGAGCTGCTCGCCAAGGGGGTGATCAAGGCGATCACCGTCGTCACGCCCACCGAGCACCTCAAGCGCCAGTGGGCCGACGCCGCGGCCAGGGTCGGCATCAGCATCGACCCCGAGTTCAAGAACAGCCAGGGCACCACCAGCCGCGACTACCTCGGCGTCGCGGTGACCTACGCCCAGGTCGCCATGCACCCCGCCCTGCACAGGGCGCGCACCGAGGCGCGCAAGACACTGGTGATCTTCGACGAGATCCACCACGCGGGCGACGCCCGGTCCTGGGGCGACGGCGTGAGCGAGGCGTTCGAGCCCGCGGCCCGCCGGCTGCAGCTCACCGGCACCCCGTTCCGGTCCGACGACAACCCGATCCCCTTCGTCAGCTACGAAGAGGACGCCGAAGGCTTCAAGCGCAGCGTCTCTGACTACTCCTACGGCTACGGCCCCGCCCTCGACGACGGCGTGGTCAGGCCCGTCATATTCCTGGCCTACTCCGGCGAGATGAAGTGGCGCACCCGCGCCGGCGACGAGCTCGCCGCCACGCTCGGCACCCCGCTCACCAAGGACCAGCTCTCCCAGGCCTGGCGCGCCGCGCTCGACCCCAAGGGCGACTGGATCCGCCAGGTCATGACGGCCGCCGACCGCCGCCTGACAGAGGTTCGGCGCGGCGTCCCCGACGCGGGCGGCCTGGTCATCGCCACCGACCACGAGACCGCCCGCGCCTACGCCCGCCACCTGCGCGCCATCAGCGGCGAGGGCGCCACGGTGGTGCTCTCCGACGACCCCGGCGCGTCCAAGAAGATCAAGGGGTTCGCCGCGTCGGGAGACCGCTGGCTGGTGGCGGTCCGCATGGTCTCCGAAGGCGTCGACATCCCGCGTCTGTGCGTGGGCGTCTACGCCACCTCGACCTCGACCCCGCTGTTCTTCGCCCAGGCGGTGGGCCGTTTCGTGCGGGCCCGCAAGCGCGGCGAGATGGCCTCGATCTTCCTGCCGTCGGTGCCCACGCTGATGGGCCTGGCCAACGAGATGGAGGTCGAGCGCGACCACGTCCTCAACCGCAAGCCGCCCGAGGACGGCCTGGACGACAGCCTCCTGGAGGACGCCAACCGCAAGAAGGACAACCCCGACGTCCTGGGCGACGAGCTGCCGTTCGAGACCATGCAGACGTCGGCCACGTTCGACCGGGTGCTGTTCGACGGCGGCGAGTTCGGCACCGGCGCCGAGATCGGCTCTGCCGAGGAGGAGGACTTCCTCGGCCTGCCCGGCCTGCTGGAGCCGGACCAGGTGGCCACTCTGCTGCGCAAGCGCCAGTCCGACCAGCAGGCGGCCAAGCGCAAGGAGCCGGTCGAGGCGCCCGCCAAGCTGGCCCCGCACGAGCAGATCGCCGAGCTGAGGCGCGAGCTCAACGGCCTGGTCGGCGCCTGGAACCACCGCACCGGCCAGCCGCACGGCGTCATCCACTCGGAGCTGCGCCGCGCCTGCGGCGGCCCGCCGATCGCCCAGGCGACGGCCGAGCAGATCCAGGAGCGCATCGCCGCCATCCGCCGCTGGGCCACCCAGCGCCGCTGACGCGCCGCCGGACCCGCAGCCTCGCTGCGGGTCCTTTCGGGTCGGCCGCATAGGGGCTCGTGACTCTCCGTAACCCTATGCGTTTGGCGACAGAGTCGTGGCCTTCCGTTAGAAACCGGCCGGAAACGGCAACACTTCTCTAGGCCGCCTTGGGATATGCAGAAGGACGTTACCCATGTCGTCTGGGGCCACCGGAAAGTCGACGCTCAACGTCTCTTCTGGTCTCTCCCGAAACGCCGTCATCGTCCGCCTGGACGGGGAGATAGACGCCTACGCGGTGTCGCCGCTGCGGGAGCACCTCGACCGCGTCTGGGAGCTCCCCGCCCGGCCCTTCCTGATCCTGGACCTGCACGGGGTCGGCTTCTGCGACTCCATCGGGCTGAACGAACTGGTGGACATCATGCACCGGTGCGAGGCGCGGGGGACGCGGTTGCTGCTCGGGGGTGTGCAGGAGGTCATGGCGCGGGTGCTCTACATCACCGGCCTGCGCAACGCCTTCGAGGTCTTCGACACCTTCGACGAGGCGCTCCGGCGCGCGCACTCCTGACGTGAGTCGAAGAATTCTCACGCCCAGGGTGCGGAAGTGTTACTCGCTGTGGGGCCAAGTCCTTCCCCGGGCGTGACTCCACATGACCACACTGTTGCCAGGCTCATACTCTCCGTGACGGGCCGCGACGCATGGGGGTCGCGTTAACGTAGAAAGGTGCCTGAGGTGAGTCTGTACCTACCGGAAGACATCCAGCATCGGGTTGCTGAGGCGGCGCGGGCGCACGGGGTGTCCGAGGCCGACTACATGCGTGAGGCGATCACGCGAGCGCTCAGCGAGGAGTTCGTGGGAGAGCGTCCTCGCCCACGACTGCCGCTGTTCGACAGTGGTGACCCCTCGTTGGCGCGGGACATCGACGAGGTCCTGGCCGAGGGATTCGGACGGGACGGGCTCGACTGATGCTCGTCCTCGACACCAGCGGCGCCTACGCCGCCATCGACCGGTCCGCCGAGGAGCACCAAGCGGCGCGGCGCGTGCTCGAGAACGAGCGAGGTCCGATCCTCCTCTCGCCGTTCGTGCTCGCCGAACTCGACTACATGCTGCTGACGCGGATCGGCCTGCGGGCCGAGCTGTCCTACCTCCAGGAGGTGGCGGACGGCGTCTACGACCTGATGCCCATGACGCGGCATGAGATCGTCGAGGCGGTCGACATCGTCGCCCGTTACGCCGACATGGAGGTGGGAGTGGCGTACGCTTCCGTCGCCGTGCTGGCAGCTCGGCACAGGACGACGCGGGTGCTGACGTTGGATCAGCGGCACTTCCGGGTGATGAAGCCGCTCTGGGGCGACGCCTTCACGCTGTTGCCGGCTGACGCCGCCTAGCGGACGATGGGGGCGCCCTGGAGGGTGGCGCCCGCCTCGTCGAGCTCGGCGAGGGCCGCCTGGGTGGTCTGCCTGGCGACCCCCGCCGTGAGGTCGAGGAGCACCCGGACGGCCAGGGCGTGCTTGACGGCGTCCAGGGCGGTGGCCCGGACGCAGTGGTCCGTGGCGATGCCGACCACGTCCACCTCGTGGACGCCGTGCCGCTCCAGCCATTCGCCGAGCGGCACGCCGTCGCCCGAGGTGCCCTCGAAGCCGCTGTAGGCCGCCTCGTGGGCGCCCTTGCTGAAGACCTCTTCCACCCCGGCCACGTCGAAGGCCGGGTGGAAGTCGGCGCCGGGGGTGCCCGCCACGCAGTGGGGCGGCCAGGACCGGTAGAAGTCGGGGGTGTCGGAGAAGTGGGGGCCGGGGTCGACGTGATAGTCGCGGGTGGCCACGACATGGTCGTAGCCGTGCTCGGCCACGTGGCGGGTGATCGCCGCCGCCACCTCCGAGCCGCCTGCCACGGGCAGGCTGCCGCCCTCACAGAAGTCGTTCTGCACGTCCACGATGATGAGCGCACTACCCATACGGATCACGATACGTCAGGCGAACTCCGTGGGGATCGCCGCATACCCTCTGGCGAGGTGGCGTGCGTCCTTCGGGAGCTGGGCGATGGCCTCGGCGTGCCTGGCGCGGGCGTCGGACAGGGGCTCGCGGCCGATGACCTCGCCGTCGCGGACGAGTTGGTGCAGCAGCCGGACGCCGCCCTTGGGGGTCAGGCCGGAGGTGCTGACCAACTCCGTCTGGAAGTGCCCGCTCTCGTCCAGCAGGCGGTAGGCCCTCTTGCGGCCCCCGCGCGAGGGTTTGCCGACCGAGCGTTTGGCCACGGGCTCCAGCTTGCCGCTGGGCGTCTCGCGGGCCACGAGCTTGTAGACGAGCGCGGCCGTGGGGACTCCGGACCCGGTCACCAGTGCCGTGCCGACGCCGTAGCCGTCGACGGGGGCGGCGGCGAGCGCGGCGATGGCGTACTCGTCCAGGTCGGAGGTGACCAGGATGCGGGTGTTGAAGGCGCCGAGCGAGTCGAGTTGCTCGCGGACCTCCTGGGCCGCGACGCCCAGGTCGCCGGAGTCGATGCGGACCGCGCCGAGCTCCGAGCCGGCCAGGTCCACGGCGGTGCGGACCGCCTGGGGCACGTCGTAGGTGTCGACCAGCAGCGTGGTGCCGGCTCCTAGGGCGTCGATCTGGGCTTGGAACGCCTGCCGCTCGGTGTCGTGCAGGAGGGTGAACGCGTGCGCGGCCGTGCCGGCGGTGGGGATTCCGTACATCCGCCCGGCCATGAGGTTGGAGGTGGAGGCGAAGCCGGCGATGTAGGCGGCGCGGGCGGCGGCCACCGCGGCGTGCTCGTGCGTGCGGCGCGAGCCCATCTCGATGATCGGCCGCTGGCCGGCCGCGTTGACCATCCTGGAGGCAGCGGAGGCTATCGCGCAGTCATGATTGAGAATGGAAAGGGTCACGGTCTCGAGGAGTACGGCCTCCGCGAACGTGCCCTCCACGACCATGATGGGGGAGGCGGGGAAGTAGAGGTCGCCCTCCCGGTAGCCGTAGATGTTCCCGGAGAACCTGTAGTCGGCGAGGAAGGCCAGGGTGGGCTCGTCGACCACGTGGTTGTCGCGCAGAAAGGCGATGTCCTCGTCACTGAACCGGAAGTTCTCCAGCTCGTCCAGGACGCGTCCGGTCCCGGCCACGACGCCGTAGCGGCGTCCGGCGGGCAGATGCCTGGCGAAGACCTCGAAAACCGCCCTTCTGTCCGCCGCGCCACTGCGCAGGGCCGCCTCAAGCATTGTCAGCTCATAGTGATCTGTGAGCAACGCAGAGCTCATCGTCATTGTCACGACTCGAAGACTACGGCCGAGGTAGGGCAGGATGGGGGATGTGGGTAGCACCGCTCCAATGACCGTCGAGCGTCCTTCAACGGACGTCCGGCCCGATCTGCCGTGGGTGACGATCGTCTGGAACGACCCGGTCAACCTCATGTCCTATGTCACGTACGTCTTCCAGACGGTCTTCGGTTACACCAGGGAGAAGGCCGAGAAGCTGATGATGGACGTCCATCACAAGGGCAAGGCCGTCGTCTCCAGCGGCACGCGCGAGGAGATGGAGCGCGACGTGCAGATCCTGCACTCCTACGGCCTGTGGGCGACGGTTCAGCCGGATTCGGTCAAGTGAGGCGGCGGTCGTGAGTTCGGGGTTCTCAGCGGGCCGGCGGGGTGCCGTCGTCGCGAGGTTCGAGGCGGCCGAGGTCTCGATCCTGCGCTCGCTCGTCGCCATGGTCCTGGGCCTGGTGGAGCCGGGCCTGACGAGCGACGATCCGCTGGAGAAGGCGCTCGGCATCGGCGGCGGGCAGGCGCCGTCGGATCCGGTGCTGGTCCGCCTGTTCCCGTCGGCCTACGAGGACGCGCAGGAGGCCTCGGAGTTCCGCCGCTACACCGAGGCGACGCTGCGGGACGGCAAGCGGGCCGACGCGCAGACCGTGCTCGACACCGCCCAGCCCGGCCGCGTCGACCTGACGCCCGAGCAGGCGCAGGCGTGGCTGCGCTCGCTCAACGACGTGCGGCTGACCCTCGGCGTCAAGCTGGACGTGACCGAGGAGATCCACGAGGAGATCGAGAACATGGGGGAGGAAGATCCCCGTTATGCGGCTCTCGTCACCTATGACTGGCTGACCTACCTCCAGGACAGCCTGGTCCGAGCCCTCTGGTAACTTCCGCAGCATGCTGACGATCTCACAGGAACTCGCCGACAAGATCGTTTCCCATGCCCGGGCCGACCACCCCGATGAGGCGTGTGGCGTCATCGCGGGGCGCGAGGGCGTGCCGGAGCGGTTCATTCCCATGGAGAACGCCGAGCGTTCACCCACGTTCTACCGCTTCGACTCGATGGAGCAGTTTCGTGTCTGGCGGGAGATGGACGATCGGGACGAGGAGCCGGTGGTGATCTACCATTCGCACACCGCCACCGAGGCCTACCCGTCGCGCACCGACGTCTCCTACGCGTCGGAGCCGAACGCCCACTATGTCCTGGTCTCCACGCGGGAGGAGGACAAGGTGGAGCTCCGCTCCTACCGGATCGTGGACGGTGAGATTTCTGAGGAAGAGGTAAGGTTCATCCCATGATGGTCAGGCATGTGCAGAGTTTTCTCTTCGCACACACTCCGGCTGTCGTCGTCTACGACTGTCGCTGAGCTGGAATTCCGCAGCCAGCCCTCGGCGTTGCATGCCGATGGGACGACGAACTGACCAAGGAGACTGACAGCGATGGCCATCGAGGTTCGCATTCCGACCATCCTGCGTAACTACACCGACGGCGCCAAGGCAGTCGACGCCGAGGGCGCCACCCTCGACGAGCTGATCGCCAACCTGGAGTCCCGCCACCCCGGCATCAAGGACCGCCTGGTCGACCAGGGCGCCCTGCGCCGTTTCGTGAACGTCTACCTCAACGACGAGGACGTACGGTTCCTCGGCGGCCTCGGCACCCCGGTGTCCGACGGCGACACGGTGACGGTCCTCCCCGCTGTCGCCGGCGGATGACATGCGGTTCGAATCACTGACCGACTCCGTCGGGGGCACGCCCCTGGTGGGCCTGCCGCGCCTGTCGCCCTCGGCGGACGTGCGGATCTGGGCCAAGCTGGAGGACCGCAACCCGACGGGCTCCATCAAGGACCGGCCGGCGCTCTGGATGGTGCAGGAGGCCGAGAAGAACGGGTTGCTCACCCCGGGCTGCACGATCCTGGAGCCCACCAGCGGCAACACCGGCATCTCGCTGGCCATGGCCGCCAAGCTCAAGGGCTACAAGCTGATCTGCGTCATGCCGGAGAACACCTCCGAGGAGCGCCGCCAGCTCCTGCGCATGTACGGCGCGGAGATCATTTCCTCGCCCGCGGCGGGCGGCTCCAACGAGGCGGTCCGGGTGGCCAAGGGCCTGGCCGCGGAGCACCCCGACTGGGTGATGCTCTACCAGTACGGCAACCCGGCCAACTGGCGTTCCCACTATGAGACGACGGGTCCGGAGATCCTGGCGGATTTGCCCACCGTGACCCACTTCGTGGCAGGGCTGGGCACCACCGGGACCCTCATGGGCGTCGGCCGTTTCCTGCGCGAGCGGGTGCCGGACGTGCGGATCGTGGCCGCCGAGCCACGCTACGGCGAGCTGGTCTACGGCCTGCGCAACGTCGACGAGGGCTTCATCCCCGAGCTGTACGACGAGTCGGTGCTGACCACGCGCTTCTCGGTGGGCTCGGCCGACGCCCTGCGCCGGACCAGGGAGCTGCTGAGCTCGGAGGGCATCTTCGCGGGTGTCTCCACCGGCGCCGCCCTGCACGCCGCCCTGGGCGTGGCCCGCAAGGCCGTGCAGGCGGGAGAGCGGGCCGACATCGCGTTCGTGGTGGCCGACGGCGGCTGGAAGTATCTGTCCACCGGTGCCTACGAGGGCACCCTGGACGAGGCGGAGCAGCGCCTGGAGGGGCAGCTCTGGGCCTGACCCGGAAAGCCTGACCTGACATGTGAGAAGGGCGGCCGGCGAGATGCCGGCCGCCCTTCGCGTTGTCACTGGTCGAACAGTTTTGTCACTAGTTGAACAGCGTTGTCACTAGTTGAACAGGACCCGCAGCGAGAACGTGGCCTCGGTGTCCGTCTGCGTGCCGCTCAGGCCGACGGCCCGAAGGACCTGGACGTTGGCCTTCGCGTCGCCCTGCATGTCCGCCAGGTAGAGCTTCTCGACCTTGTCCAGGTCCACGAACAGGCCGTAGGTGGCCGCGTCCGCGTCCGGGATGGCGATCTGGAAGGTCTCGTTGTCGCCGAGGGCACCGTCCTCGGCGAGCTTCTTGGCGTACTCGTCCGTGGTGGCCACGGTGAAGACGCCGTCCCCGGCGACCTTGGCGATCTGGGGCGCCTGCTGGCCGTTGGCCGTCGCGGCCTTGAGGACCTTGTCGAGCACGGCCTGAGCCTTGGCCGGGTCCGTGGCGATCCGGACGCCGCCCTTCAGCTGGTTGGTGTCGAGCCCCTCACTGTCGAGCGCGATGGTGAAGTTCTTGCCCAGGACGGTCGCCAGGTCATCGGGGAGCTGGAGGCCGAACTGGGTCTTGGCCTGCTCGACGAACTGCTTGAACTGGGCGCCGCTGGGCGTCGCGGCGGCCTGCTTCTCGATCTCGGCCCACTGGGTCGTGATGAGCTGGTCCAGGCCCGACATCGAGAACGCGCCCGCGGTGGAGGCGGGCAGCGCGGCCAGGGAGGAGCCGGGCAGCTCAGCGCCCTTGGTGAGGTTCTGGCCGCCCCGGACCACCCCGGCCAGCTCGGCGTAGCCGCTGTCGAACCGGAGCGCGCCCGCGAACCGGGCCGTCTTGATCTGGTCGAACATCTTGGTCTGCTCCGCCGTCAGCTCACTCTTGGCGAGCTCGCCCAGCTTGCCGAGGTGCGTCCAGAAGGACAGCACGCCCTGCTCGCCCATGGCGGCCAGGTCGTCGCTGAACTCGGCGTTGTCGGCCAGGCTGCCTTCCTCGGCCGCGTACTGGTCGGCGAGCTGCTGGCTGGTGGAGATCAGGGCGTAGTCCTCGCGGAACGCCAGCCCGTACTTCTCCCCGTCCATCATCTTGCTGATGCCGGCCTTGGCGGCCTCCTCGTCCTTGACCTGGATTGCCAGGGCGAAGTCCGGCTGCTCGCCGCCGGAGGGCAGCACGCTGAGGCCCACCCGGCTGCCGAGCCACGGGTCGACGTCCTTGAGGAAATCGAGCTTGGCGAGGTCGTCGCCGCCGTCCTTCTTCATGGCGTCGAACAGCGCCTGGCGCGGGTCCTCGCCCTGGAAGCTGTCCTTGGTGACAGTGAACTTCTGGGCGATCTGGAACAGCGCCAGCTTCTGGTTGGCGGCCGGGTCCAGGTCGAGGCGGACGTAGGCGATGGAGGCGGCGGGCAGTACCTCGTGCGGCTGCGTGCCGCCGCCGCTGAGCGCGCCGACCGCCCACACCGCGCCGCCGCCGAGCAGCACCACGGCCAGCGCGGAGGCGATGGCGATGATCCAGCCCTTGCGGCTCTTGGCGGGCGGCTCACCGCCCGTGCCGAGCAGTTCGGGGCCGTTGTTCTGCCAGCCGCCGCCCTGGTCCGGATGGCCGTACTGGCCGCCGTAGGCCTGCTGCTGACCGTACTGCTGGTTGTAGGCGGGCTGCTGTCCTTGCGGCTGCTGGCCGTAACCCGGCTGCTGCCCCTGCGGCGGCTGCTGGCCGTACTGGGGCTGCTGCCCGTACTGCGGCTGCTGGCCATAGGACGCCTGCTGCCCCGGCGCCGGTGGCTGGCCGTACTGCGGCTGCTGGCCGTACGGCTGCTGCGGTGGGTACGGCTGGCCGTGCGGCGTGGGCGGCGTCGGCGGGTTCTCGGGCTGCTGCTCCTGGTTCCACCGGTACGCCGTGGTCCGGTCAGGATCTTGGCCCCGTGGGGGATTGTTCGCAGACATCACTCAACTCACAGTGTGGACTTATGACCACAGAGAAGCTATCTGATGTTGCTAGAAGGGCGCTTGCAATGTACTGAAGTGAGGCCTATGCCCGGTTGAGCTCCTGGCGGAGGCTGCTGAGGTGCACCTCGCCGTCGCTGTACTCCCGCACGCTGGTCCACGGCACGAACGTGCATCCGGCGTAGATCAGGCGCCCTACCATCCGGGAGAGCCACGAGGGGCGGCCGTCGCGGTCGTGGGTGAGGCCGAGCAGCAGTGGCCCGCGCCGGGCCGACACCAGCAGGCCGTAGACCGTGGCGGCCTGTTGCGGCTCGCCCCTGTGCTTGATCACGCGGATGTCGACCACGTGACCGATCCACACCCCGTTGGCGTCCCAGACGGACTGTCCGATGAGTTCGGTGACACTCGCCATGCTCGAACTTTCTCAGCCTTGTCACGTTTTCGCAGGTAGGCGCGCTGATGGGTGGATGCCGTAGAGTATGGGGCGCTAGAACATAGTTCCAGACTTCAGGCAGGGGCGGATGACCAAGTTCGACGAGGCCACGCAAGCCATCCGGGTCGACGAGAACACCTACGACGTGTGCCTCGACCCCGGCTATTCGATCGGCGGCCCGCTCAACGGCGGCTACCTCATGGCGGTGGTGCTGCGCGCGGTGGTGGACGACTCACCGTTCGAGCACCCGGTGAGCACCACCTCACAGTTCCACAAGTCGCCCGCCGCCGGCCCCGCACAGGTGCGCGTCGAGCGGCTCAAGGCGGGCCGGACCGCCGCCTTCACCCGCGCCACGCTCGTCCAGGACGGCGTCGCGCAGATTGAGAGTCTTGTCACCACGGCCACGCTGCACGGCGCCGACCCGGTCTACGCGGCCCCTTCCGCGCACCGCATGCCCCCCGCCGAAGAGTGCGTCAAACTCCCCGACCCCAAGCCCGAGTCCGGCATGACGCTGAACGCCCAGATGGAGCTCCTGTTCGACCCGCCGACGATCGGCTGGCTCACCGGCGAGCCCACCGGCAGGCCCGAGGCGCGCGCCTACTTCCGGATGGCCGAGCCGCAGGACCCCGACCCGTTCGTGCTGGCCCTGGCCATCGACGCGCTGCCCCCCGTGGTCTTCTCCGCCGGGATGCGCGGCTGGGCGCCCACCGTCGACCTCACCTGGCACCTGCGCGCGCTGCCCGCCCCCGGCCCCCTCACCCTGATCGGCAGCGGCCGCCTCATCGCCGACGGCTGGTTCGACGAGGACGTCGAGGCCTGGGACGCCGCGGGCCGGCTCGTCGCCCAGTCACGCCAGCTGGCGAGGGTGGGACGCGGGTGACCCGCCCGGCGACACACCGGGTGACACACGCGGTGTGAGCATTCTTACGCAGAGAAGATGCCGCAGGTCGCCTACCCTCTGAAGGGTGCCGGACGCGAGTATTGGGATCTTCGACAGCGGGGTGGGCGGCCTGACGGTCGCCCGCGCGATCATCGATCAGCTGCCTCACGAGTCCATCACCTACGTCGCCGACACGGCTCGTCAGCCATACGGGCCCAGACGCATCGCCGAAGTGCGCGCGTACGCGCTGGAAGTGATGGACCACCTGGTCGAGCACGACGTCAAGATGCTCGTGATCGCGTGCAACAGCGCCAGCGCCGCCGTGCTGCGCGACGCCCGCGAGCGCTACGACGTGCCCGTCGTCGAGGTGATCCAGCCCGCCACCCGGCGGGCCGTACGGGCCACCCGCACCGGCAGAGTCGGTGTGATCGCCACCCAGGCCACGATCGAGTCGATGGCCTACCACGACGCCTTCACCGCGGCTCCCGACGTACTACTCACCGGCGTGGCCGCCCCACGCCTGGTGGAGTACGTCGAGCGGGGCGAGACGGCCAGCGAGGAGCTGATCGAGGTCGTACGCGGCTACCTGGAGCCCATCCAGGCCGCCGGCTGCGACACGCTCATCCTCGGCTGCACCCACTACCCCCTGCTCACCGGCGCCATCTCCTATGTCGCCGGTGACGGGGTGACCCTGGTGTCCAGCGCCGACGAGACGGCCAAGGACGTCTACCGCATTCTGCATGACCGCGATCTGGCGGTCGGACGCGGAGCCACCCCCCGGCACCGCTTCCGCGCCACCGGCGACTCCCTGCTCTTCGCCCGGCTCGGGCGCCGCTTCCTGGGCCCGGAGATCGATGCGGTCGAAGTCGCACCAGTGGGGGGTACCACCTACAAGGGAGGCCCACATGAAGGTGACCATCATCGGCTGTTCGGGGAGCTTCCCCGGGCCTGACAGCCCCGCGTCCTGCTATCTCGTGGAGGCCGAGGGGTTCAGGATGCTGCTCGACTTCGGCAGCGGGTCGCTGGGCGCGCTCCAGCGCCATATCGGCCTGTACGACGTCGACGCGATCTGCCTGACCCACCTGCACGCCGATCACTGTCTCGACCTGTGCGGCTATCACGTGGCCCGCACCTACGGCCCCGCCGCGCCGTACCCTCGCGTGCCCGTGTACGCGCCGGCGGACGCCCCGAGGCGGCTGGCCGCCGCGTACGGCATGCCCGAGGAGCCCTGCCTGGAGACCGCCTTCGACTTCGCCGGGCTGGCGCCGGGCACCTTCGAGGTCGGCCCGTTCACGGTGACCGCCGCCTTGGTCAACCACCCCGTCGAGGCATACGGGTTCCGCGTGGAGTACGCCGGGCGCAGCGTCGCCTACTCGGGTGACACCGGCGAGTCCAGCGACCTGGTCAAGCTCGCGGCGGACGTCGACATACTGCTGTGCGAGGCGTCCCTGATCGACAGGCCCGACCTGCCCGTCAACCTGCATCTGTCCGGCCGCCAGGCCGCCGAACACGCCGCCAGGGCAGGCGCTGGGCGGCTCGTGCTGACCCACCTCGTCCCCTGGAACGACCCGGCCACCGTCATGGCGGACGCCGGCAGAGGCGGCTACGACGGGCCGGTCGAGCTGGCGCACAGCGGCGCCGTCTACGACCTGACCTGAGGGCAGGCGGAGTCAGGTCACGGAGATAGGGTGATGCGCATGTCACGACAGGATGGCCGCACTTCTGACCAGCTCCGCCCCATCACCATCACCAGGCAGTGGCTCGCGCACGCCGAAGGCTCGGTGCTGGTGGAATTCGGTGGCACCCGGGTGCTCTGCGCCGCCTCCGTCCAGGACAGCGTGCCGCGCTGGCGCCGGGGCAGCGGCCAGGGCTGGGTGACGGCCGAGTACGCCATGCTGCCGCGCGCCACCAACACGCGTAACGACCGCGAGTCCGTGCGCGGCAAGATCGGCGGCCGCACGCACGAGATCTCCCGCCTGATCGGCCGCTCGCTGCGCGCCTGCGTCGACTACAAGGCGCTCGGGGAAAACTCCATCGTGCTCGACTGCGACGTCCTGCAGGCCGACGGCGGCACCCGTACCGCCGCCATCACCGGCGCGTACGTGGCGCTGGCCGACGCCGTCGCGTGGATGCGCGAGCGCAAGATGTGCCCCGGCGACCCGCTCATCGGCTCGGTGGCCGCGGTCTCCGTGGGCGTGGTCGGCTCGGTGCCGATGCTCGACCTCTGCTACGTCGAGGACGTGGCGGCCGAGACCGACATGAACGTGGTCATGACCGGCGACGGCAGCTTCGTCGAGGTGCAGGGCACCGCCGAGGGCACGCCGTTCGACCGCGCGGTCCTCAACCAGCTCCTCGACCTCGCCGTGGCCGGCTGCGAGGAGCTGACCCTCTTCCAGCAGGAGGCGCTGGGCGCATGAGGATCGTGCTCGCCACCCGCAACCCCGGCAAGATCAGGGAGCTGCGCCGCATCCTGTCCGGGTTCGACATCGTCGGCCTGGAGGAGTTCCCCGAGATCGGCGACGTCGCCGAGACCGGCGTCACCTTCGAGGAGAATGCCCTGCTCAAGGCGCACGCGGTGGCCCAGCAGTCGGGGCTGCCCGCGGTGGCCGACGACTCGGGGCTCTGCGTGGACGTGCTGGGCGGCATGCCCGGTGTGTTCTCCGCCCGCTGGTCCGGGCGGCACGGCGACGACCGGGCCAACCTGGAGCTGCTGCTCGCCCAGGTGTCCGACGTGCCCGCCGCCAAGCTGACCGCGCACTTCACCTGTGCCGCCGCGCTGGCGCTGCCGTCAGGTGAGTCACGGGTGGCCGAAGGGCTCCTGCCCGGTCGCCTGATCTCCACGCCGCGGGGCGCCAACGGGTTCGGCTACGACCCCATCTTCGTGCCCGACGGAGACACCCGCACCACGGCGGAGCTGTCACCGCAGGAGAAGGACGCCATCAGCCACCGGGGCCGCGCCTTCAACGCCCTGGCCCCGATCGTGCGCGAGCTGCTCTCTTCGTAACCACCGCGTAAGAACCCCGCGCCCGGGGCGGCGTAGCGTCATCAGTGTGCAGAGCAATGAGAACGTGCCCGCCTGGGCCGGCGCGCTGGCGGGAATCGTCACCGGGGGCGTCGCCCTCGGTGTGGCGCAATTGGTGGCAGGGCTGGTGAGCCCTGCGGCCTTCCCCGTGCTGGCCGTGGGCGACGCGGTGGTGGACCTGTCGCCGGCGCCGCTGAAGGACTTCGCCATCCGTACGTTCGGCGAGAACGACAAGGTCGTCCTCGTCGGTGGCGTCTTCGCGCTGCTCGCGCTGGCCGCCGCCGTCATCGGGGTGCTGGCCAGGCGCAGGATCTGGTACGGCCTGGCGGGGCTGGCCGGGTTCGCGCTCCTGGGCGTGCTGGCGGTGCTGACCAGGCCCGACGCGCAGGTGGCCGACGTTCTGCCCACCGTGGTCGGGGTCGGGGTGGGGGCCTTGGCACTCGTCTGGCTGATGGGGAGGGCCCGTGTTGGGGCGGTGGCGCCGTCCTCGCGCGCCGAGCCCGCCTTGCACGCCGAGCAGGCAGAGTCGGTGTCGCCTGCCTCGCCCGCTTCGAGCGGGAGCGCCGAGCCGGTCGAGGCCGCTGGGCCTGTCGAGCGGGTGGAGCCTGAGCGGCCGGCCGTCATGCGGGCGGGTCGTGAGCCGTACGTGTTCGACCGGCGGCGGCTGATCACCGGGCTCGCCGGCGGCGTCGTGGTCGCGGGCGCCACGACGGTGCTGGGACGAACCCTCGCCGGGCAGCAGGCCGTGGACGCCGCCAGGGTCGGCGTGGCCCTGCCCGCGCCTGCTCAGCCTCTTCCCGCGCTGCCGCCCGGCGTGGACTTCAAGCTCAACGGCCTGTCATCCTTCGTCACGAAAAATGCGGATTTCTACAGGGTCGATACCGCGCTCATCGTGCCCCAGGTCGACCCGCGGACCTGGACCCTCCGCGTCCACGGACTGGTGGACCGGCCCATCGAGATCACCTACGACGACCTGCTCAAGCGCCCTCTCACCGAGGCCGACATCACCCTCGCCTGCGTCTCCAACGAGGTCGGCGGGCCGTACGTGGGCAACGCCCGGTGGCTCGGCGTCCGGATGGCCGACGTGCTGCGCGAGGCCGGCGTCCGGTCCGACGCCGACATGCTCCTGTCCACCTCCTCCGACGGCTTCACCTGCGGCACCCCGCTGGACGTCGTCATGGACGGCCGCGACGCCCTGTTCGCCATCGCCATGAACGGCGAGGCCCTTCCCGTCGACCACGGCTTCCCCGTGCGGCAGGTGGTGCCGGGTCTGTACGGGTACGTCTCGGCCACCAAGTGGGTCGTGGACCTCAAGGTCACCAGGTTCGACACCGACGAGGCGTACTGGACGCCACGCGGCTGGGCGGCCAGAGGCCCCATCAAGGTCCAGTCCCGCATCGACCTGCCCGGCTCCAAGGTCACCGCCGGCCGTACCACCATCGCCGGCGTCGCCTGGGCCCAGCACACCGGCCTGTCCGCCGTCGAGGTCCGCGTCGACCGGGGCGAGTGGCTGAAGGCGAAGCTGGCCCAGGTGCCGGGCCCGGACACCTGGCGGCAGTGGGCGCTCGACTGGGACGCCACCCCCGGCGACCATACCATCGAGGTACGCGCCACGGACGCGGCCGGCCGCACCCAGCCGGAGGAACGCACCTCGGTCGCCCCCGACGGCGCCACCGGCTGGCACACCATCACGGTCCACGCCACCTGACCTCGTTGGCCCGCTGTTGCCCGCGTTTGTGCTGGTACGGGCGTCAGTACTGGCCGAGAATCTTCCTGACTCTGCCTCTTCCTCGTGGTGGCCGCCCCTACGATCGGTCGTCGAGTATGACAGGAGGCAGGACGTGTTCCGCGACCGAAAGTCCAGCGTCCGGTGGGTCCTTCCCGAGGGGCAGTACAACCCCGTGGTCGCTGACGGGGTCAGATGGCTCGACTACGAACGCGCCGCGACCCCCGACCCACCCGACTCCACACCCACCGACCTGACCAACTCCACACCTACCGACCCGACCGACTCCACCCGCACCGGTCCGACCAGCACCGGTCCGACTCGCACCGGTCCGGCTGCACCCATCCGCACATCCCCGCCGACCGCCCAGAATCCGCTGGGCGGCCCTCGCCCACGCGACCACCTACAGACCGACCAGCCATCGAACCGCCAGCGCTCCAACGCCCGGTTCTCCAACACCGATCAGCCGACCGGCCGATCTTCCAACGGCGAGTCCCCGTACGGCGAGCAGCCGAACGGTCAGCGCGCCAACGCCCAGCACTCAGCCAGGCACACCCCACAAGGACAAGGACCGGGAGGTCAGGGTCCTGGAGGTCATGGTCCCGGAAGGCAGGGTCCCGGAGGGCAAACAGCGGCAGGGCAGGGCCGGGCAGAGCAGGGCATGCACGGACAGGTGCCGGAACTGGAGCCGGAGCAGGGGCCGCAATGGCGACGGGCGGACGGCCGGTGGCGAGGTGCCCTGGCCTCTGACGGCCAAGCCCCAGACTCGCGACCTCAGGATGACCACCTTTCAGGCGGCTCGTTCCCCAACGCCCAGCCTTCTGACGGCCTGCTACCCCATGGCCAGTTCAGGAACGGGGCCAGGCGGGACCCCTCGCTGCTCGAAGGACCTGAAGGCCCTTCGAGTCCGATGACGCCGGATACGGCTGCGGCACGAGGGTCAGGACTCCGCGATGAGCCTGAGCAGGGCCCAGCCCGGCGGGCAGCACCATCAGGTGATCACGCACCACCGCCTGCCCCGCACCGAGCTGCGATGCCGTCGGCCATGTCCAAGGCCCTGCCTCACTGGCCCGCTCCGAGCACGTCCCAAGAGCCCGGTAGCGCCCAACAGCGTGCCGGTTCTCACCAGACCGGCAGCGTTCAGCACACGACGCCTCAGCACTCCGATACCCCGCACCAGTGCGCAAGGCCGCAGGAGTCCGAGACTCCCCAGCAGTACACGAGGCCCCGAGGTTCTGGGAGCTCGCAGCAGGGCGTGACCTCGAACGGATCCTGGCCCGTCGAGGCTTCAGCTCCCCAAGCCGCATCCCGTGAATATCCACACGCGGACAGTTCGCGAAAAAACGCAGCACCAGGCGATATGTCTCGCGAAAACGCCACGACCGGGGAGTCGTCGCGAGAACCTCTGGGACATTCGCAGCCCGACGGCATGCCAGCGACGTCCAGCGCCGCGACGGCCTCCACCTCTGGTGCTCCTCGGCAAGCCGGAGTCCAGGCCGGGAGCGTAGCTCCAGGCTTCGGCGAAGCTCCCAGCGCTGCTCACAGAGGCGCTGCCCCACAGGGGAGCGCCGGCGACCAGCGGGATGTTCCAGGAGCCAACCCCGCTGCGTATGCTCGCGCCTTCCCCAGGGTTGGCCCCTACGCACAAGTGGCCTCCCCTGCCCAGGCCGGCACCTCTCCTCAGATCGGCTCATCTGCCCGGATCGGAGACCCTCGACCGGGCGGTTCGTCCGCTGGGGTTGGGTCGTCCGCACAGGGTGGGGATTCTCCCTTGGGCGGTTCGTCTGGCCAGGTAGACCAGCCTGGCCCTTCCCTCCAGGGCGGCCCGTCTGCTCGGGTTGGGTCGTCTGCTCAGGGGGGCAACGTCTCTCAGGCGGGTTCTCCGGGTGAGACGGGCTCCTCTGCTGGGGTCGGTAACCCTTCTCCGGTCGGCCCGTTTGCGCAGAACGGCCCCTTTGCTCAATCTGGTTACCTTGCTGATGCTCCCGCCCCGAACGGTGCTGCCGGTTGGGGCGGTGCGCCCGTTCGGGGCGACGCGCCTGTTCGAAGCCAGGCATCTGGTCGAGGCGGTACGCCTGCCGACGGGCGTTCGGCAGCCGGGGCGGCGGACGTGGCGGTTCGTGGCCCGGGAGGGACCGCAACACAGGGAACGGCCGACGGGCCGGGCCATCAGGCGCCCGCTCCGAATGAAGCCCCGGGACCGGCGGCGCGATTCTCCACGCCGGGAGCTGGGACGGCCCACGCTGACGGCCGGGCCGGCGTTTCGGACGGCGGGCGGGCTGACGCTTTCGGCAACGGCCGGGCTGACGTTTCAGGAAACGGGCGGGCCTCCGGGGGTTGCGCATCGTCCGGGGTTTCCGTGGGGGTCCCGGCTGACGCCGGTTGCCGGGCTACGGGTGGGGGTGGTTCAGCGGCCCAGGGGAGGTGGGGGAGGGCAGGCGGCACCGCCGCGTACGACTGGTTCGACTGGCCGCATCGGCCGCCCAAGCTCGCCGACAGCAGGCCGTACGGTGTGCCGGGTGGGCTGGTGGCGCCGGACCCGCAGGTGCAGCGGGACCTGGTGGCGGCCGTGACGCCGGGTGCTCGGTTCCCAGACCCGCGCGGCACCTGGGTTCGGCTGATCAATGGGGGCGGGCCGACGGACGATCCGTTCCGGGCGTCGAACGCCGCCGACTGTGCGCTGGCCGTGGTGTCCACCTGGCACGGCGAGCCGGCCGCGTCCGCCCCGAGGATGCCCGAGTACGACAAGATCGGCAGGCCGCTGCTCACCGGTGAGGCCGGGAGCGCGGCGCGGATGGAACGCTGGGTGGGGCAGCGGTTCCAGCACGCGGGGCAGGGGAGGCACGCGTACCCGATGGTGGCGCGGCGGCTGCGGGAGGCCGGGCACGGGGCCTGTGCGGTCATCGTGGTGCGCTGGCCCGGCGGCGGGACGCACGCGTGGAACGCGGTCAACTCCCACGGTGAGGTGATCTGGATAGACGCGCAGCGCGGTCATATGGCCGTGGAGCCGCCGTACACCACGGTGACCGGGGTGTTCTGCGTCGTCCTCGACAGGCAGGGACAGTCACGATGAACATGGACCAGGCGCGGGCGCTGGCGGAGGAGTACTTCAACGGGGTGCGGCCGGCGGACGCGACGTACTCGGTGGGGATTTACGGGTTCGATGAGGGATATGTCGCCTGGGTCCGCGAGTTGGAGCCCGATGACCCGGTGAGACTGCCGGACGCGGTGGGGGGCGGCTGCATCGTGATCGACGGCAGCACGGGCGAGGTGGCGGCCCGCCCCCTGCTCGATCCGGAGACGGTGGCCGAGCTGTGGCCCGGCCACCGGACCCGCTGACGAAGGCAGTGCGTTCCGGCTCAGCGGATCCTTCGGCCAAGGCTCGTGCCTTCGGCGCTCGCCTGATCGCGAGGCGGAGTCGTCATGGGCAGGCCGGCAGCGGCCCCGGGCGGGATTGCGCGGGGCCGGGCGTTGCCCCCGTGGACGCCCGGCCCTGCGCATGGTGCCGCCGGGCCGGGCCCGGCGGCGTCACACCTACATCTATCCGGATTTATCGCCATAAATCGGATTCGAGGGCATCAATACCGAGCCCACCCATCACCCCGCAGCCAGCGAGCCGACGATCGAGGCCCTGGCGGCCCGCCGGGAGGGCAGGATCGCGGCCACCACCCCCGCCAGCCCCGAGAGCACCACGAACAGCCCGATCTGCCCGGCGGACGCGGAGAAGACCGCTCCGTCCATCAACGCCCGCGAGGCCGCCCACCCGAACGACACCCCGAGCACCACTCCCACCAGCGCCCCGATCAGCCCGAGCACCAGTGCCTCCACCGAGAGCATCCGCCGCAACTGGGGCCTGGTCAGCCCGAGCGCCCGGAGCAACGCCGATTCCCTGGTCCGTTCGTACACCGACAAGGACAGTGTGTTGGCGATGCCGAGCAGTGAGATCAGGATGGCCAGCCCCAGCAGGCCCGTAATGATCATCAACAGCATGTCGAGCGTCTCGTCGAACTGCCCGCGCACCTCGGTCGAGCTCTGCACCTGGACCGTCGGGTACGCGGCGGTCGCGGCGTCCACCACGGTGCGCGCCTGTCCGGGTGAGACGCCTTCGCCGATGTTGAGCAGCACCAGGCTGTCGTCAAGCACGCCGAACGCCTCCTCGAACTGCGGCTCGGCCATGGTGAGCGTCGGCAGCGGCGACTCCGCGTCGACGATGGCCACCACCTTGAGCGGCACCGTCCCGGCCTGCTCGGTCTTGACGGACACCGTGTCGCCCACCTTGACGCCGATATCGGTGGCCGCGTGGTCCGCCAGGATCGCCTGGCCGGCCCCGAAGTCCCGCATGGAGCCCGACAGGACCTCCGGCTCGATCGGCCCGTTGTACGTTCCGACCTGGGTCTTGATGCCGCCGACCGACGCCCGGGTGTCGCGGATCCGCAGCACCGCCGCCAGCTCCGGCTTGCCCCGGAGCTCCTCGCCGATGGTCCGGGGGATGGTGGCGTCGCGTTCCTGGGTGATGAGCTGGTAGTCGACCGGGAACTGCTCGTCGAGCTTGACCGTCACCGTCGCCCGGGTGGACGCCGTGACCACCGAGATCAGCGTCATGAGCGTCACGCCGATGGTCAGCGCCACCGTCGTGGTCGCGGCCCGCTTGGGGTTGCGCCCGGAGTTGTCCACGGCCAGCCGGCCGGGCACGCCGAAGAGCTTGGCCGGGATCCAGCCGATCAGCGCGCTCAGCGGCTTGACCAGCACCGGTCCGAGGATCAGCACCCCGAGGAAGGTCAGCACGCCGCCCGCCATCACCACGAACAGCGAGCTGTCCTGGCCGGGAGGCAGCGCCAGCGCGCCGACGCCGGCCGCGCCCAGCCCCGCGAGCAGGAACAGCGACGCGAAGACCACGCGCAGCGCCCCGGCGCGGAACGTCTGCTCCTCCACCTGCGTGCGCAGCGCCGCGATCGGCGCGACCCGGGTGGCCGTGCGGGCCGGCAGCACCGCCGCACCCACGGTCACCACGAGCCCGAGCACCAGGCCGATCGCGATCGTGGCGGGCGTGAGCGTGACCGCCGCGTCCGTCGGCAGTGGCGCCTCGAACGCGGCGAGCACCGCCAGCGTGAGCACGCTCAGGCCGTACCCGGCGGCCAGGCCGAGCACCGAGGCGACCAGCCCGACCACCGCCGACTCGATCAGGACCGAGCCGAACACCTGGCCACGCGTCGCGCCGATGCACCGCAGCAGCGCCATCTCCCTGGTGCGCTGGGCGACGAGGATGTTGAAGGTGTTGTAGATGACCAGCGTGGCCACCAGCATCGCCACCAGCCCGAACATCAGCAGGCCGATGGTCAGCACCTCTATCTCCACCCCGGCCTGCTTGGCCAGGTCGGCGGCGAGCTCCGTCCCGGTCTTGACCACGTGCGCGCCGCCGACGGCCGCCGCGACGGCCTCTTTCAGCCGTACGGGATCGGCACCCGCGACGTCGATCTCCTGGAAGCCCTTCTCGCCGGTCATCCGCTGCGCCGTCGCCATGGTGAACCCGACCACGCCGGTGTAGGACAGCTGCTGATCGAGTCCGGGATCGAGGGTGCCGACGAGCTTGAAGGTGTGCTTGCGCTGCTCGGCGTCCAGCACCGTGATCGTGTCGCCGAGCCGGAACCCCTGGGCCTCGGCGGTGTTCTTGTCGAGCACGGCCGCCCGGTCGTCGGATCCCGGGCCGGTGCCGGTGACGATCGTGGTGCGGTCCAGCGCTCCCGGCACGATCGACACGGCCGTGGTCGGCATGTCGCCGGCTGTCTTGCCGTCCTTGCCCAGCAGCGGCGCGGGCCCGCGCAGCAGCCCCTGCGCCTCCCGCACCCCCGCGACGCCGCGCACCCGGTCCAGCGTTTCCGGGGCGATCGTCTTGTTGTCAGACCCTCCAGGCAGTACGGCCACCGCCACCTTCTCGGCGTCGGCCGTGACGCGCTGGCCGAACCCGGCCTGGATGGTGTCGTTCAGCACGAACGTGCCCGCGATGAACGCCACCCCCAGCACGATCGCCAGCGAGGTGAGCAGCAGCCTCAGCTTGTGCGCGCGCAGCCCGGCCCAGGCCGTCTTCACCACGTCAGGCCTCCAGCTTCATCAGCGTGTCCAGCACGGACTGCGGCGTGGGCGAGGTGATCTCGGTGACCAGCGCGCCGTCACGCAGGAACACCACCCGGTCGGCGTACGACGCGGCCATCGGGTCGTGCGTGACCATGACGATGGTCTGGTCGAGCTCCCGCACGGACGTCCGCAGGAACGACAGCACCTCCGCGCCGCTGCGCGAGTCGAGGTTGCCGGTCGGCTCGTCGGCGAAGATCACCTGCGGCTTGCTGATCAGCGCCCTGGCCACGGCGACGCGCTGCTGCTGGCCACCGGAGAGCTCGGCCGGCCGGTGGCCCAGCCGGTCCCTCAGCCCGACGGTGTCGATCACCCGGTCGAACAGCAGCTGGTCCGGCTGGCGTGCCGCGATCTCCAGCGGCAGGCGGATGTTCTCCTCGGCGGTCAGCGTGGGCAGCAGGTTGAACGCCTGGAAGATGAAGCCGATCCGCTCACGGCGCAGCAGGGTGAGCTGCTTGTCGCCGAGCCCGGTCAGCTCCACGTCACCGATGTGCACCGTGCCGGAGGTGGCGGTGTCGAGCCCGGCGAGGCAGTGCATCAGCGTCGACTTGCCCGAGCCGGACGGGCCCATGATCGCGGTGAAGGCGCCGGTGGCGAAGGCCACGTCCACCTCGCGCAGTGCGTGCACCTGTGCGTCGCCTTGGCCGTACACCTTGGTCAGGGCCTGGGCCAGCACGGCGGGTGGGGCCTGTCGCCAGGTTTCGGTGAGAGTCACGTTCGCTCCTTGTCGTTCTTGAACGCGACTCACGCTATGGCCGGAAATTTCGGGTTTTGTGGGCCTTGAGGAGGGACTTTGTGTAGGCCGTCAGATGACCCGGGTCAGCCGTTCGGCCGATGCGACGGCACGATCAGCCCGGCTTCGTAGGCGTACACCACGACCTGCGCCCGGTCCCTGACCCCCAGCTTGGCCAGCACCCGGCCCAGGTGCGTCTTCACCGTCGCCTCCGCCACCTCCAGCTCGGCCGCGATCTCCAGGTTGGAGCGGCCCCGCGCCACCATGAGCAGCACCTCCCGCTCGCGCGGCGTGAGCTCGGCGGTCGCGGCCGGGGCCTCCGACGGCAGGTAAGTGGCGAACCTGCCGAGCATCCGCTTCAGCGTGCTCGGCGCCACCACGGCGTCACCGGCGTGCACCGACCGGATGGCGCTCAGCAGCTCGGCGGTCGGCACGTCCTTGAGCAGGAACCCGGAGGCCCCCGCCTTGATCGCGGCGAACGCGTACTCGTCCAGGTCGAACGTCGTCAGGATGAGCACCTTCGGCCCGGTGATGTGCCGGGTCGCCTCGACGCCGTCCATCCTCGGCATCCGCACGTCCATGAGGACCACGTCCACCTCGACGTCCTTCAGCACCTCGATCGCCCGCAGCCCGTCCCCGGCCTCGGCCACCACCTCGATGTCGGGCTGCGCGCCCAGCACCATCCTGAACCCGGCACGCAGCAACTCCTGGTCATCGACGAGCATCACGCGTATCACTGGCCGCTCCTCGCAGGCTCTAGGCGGCCCTGGCCTCGGGCATCGGCAGTTTCGCCAGCACCTCGAAGCCGCCGCCCGCTCGCGGCCCGGCCGTGACCGCTCCGCCGTACATGGTGACTCTCTCCCGCATCCCCACCAGCCCGTGCCCGCCGGACGCGAGCGCCGCCGCCGCGCCCCGCCCGTCGTCGGTCACCCGCACCACCAGCTCGAACATGGAGTAGCGGAGCTCGACCAGCGCCCGGACGCCGGGGCCGCCGTGCTTGAGCGCGTTCGTCAGCGCCTCCTGGACGATCCGGTAAACGGCGAGCTGCTTGCCCTCGGGCAGCTCCGCAGGCGTGCCCACGACCTGCAGCCGCGCGGGCACGCCCGCCCCCCGCACCAGCTCCTCCAACTGCGCGAGCCCGGGTTGCGGGGTGTACTCGGTGCTCTCGTCCTCCCGCAGCACCCCGACCAGCCTGCGCATCTCGGCGAGCGCCTCACGCCCGGTCTTGGAGATGTTGCGTACGGCCAGCCGCGCCTGCTCGGGATCGCCGTCGATGGCGTACCCCGCGCCGTCGGCCTGCACCACCATCACGCTGACATTGTGCGCCACCACGTCGTGCAGCTCCCTGGCGATCCGGGCGCGCTCGGCGGCGGCCGCCATCCGGGCCTGCTGGTCGCGCTCGAACTCGGCCCGCATCGCCCGCTCCTCCAGGCTCTCCAGATAGCGCCTGCGTGTGTTGGCGTACAGGCCCGTCAGCCAGACCGTCACCACGAAGATCGAACCGCTGGTGAACATGCCCAGCGTGGCCGTGTCCCACTGCACCAGGGCCAGGAACACCCCCAGCTCGGCCACCAGCATGGCGGCCAGCGACCAGCGGAAGGAGGCACGGTAGGCCACCGACCACAACGCCACCAGCACCGCCAGATTGGCGGGCAGCACCCCCGACTCCGCCAGCCACTGACCGAAGCTGATCAGCGAGACGACCGCGAACACCACCAGCGGACGCCCCCGCCACAGCAGCGGCAGCAGCAACGCCAGGCTGACGGCCAGATAGACAGGCACGCTGAACGGCGGCATCGGGCCACTCGACGGCGCGCCGATGTACGTGGCCAGCGGTAACAAGCACAGCAGAGCCAGAGGAGCCACCCGCAGGGCGTCCATCAGCTTCCCATGGCGCGTGGACCACGCCCGTACCCTGCCGAACACATCATCACGATACGTATGGATGGGGAGAGGTTGGTCAGTCTTGAGGCGGATGTTTGCCTACGACCCTGGTCTTACACGGGTCTTACGAGTGGTAGGCCAATCTTGTACCTGGGTGCGCCTCTCGGGGCGAGTAAAGGGAGATCGTGATGGCGGATCATGATCGTGAAGACGGGTCGCGCGGCGAGGTGCCGCGCGACCCGTCTCACGAAGAGGGGGCCGCGCAGAGCGCGTCCGACGACACACAGACATCTCCCTCACCGGACCCCGCCCACGACGTCTCCCCCTCATCTACGGACAGGCCCACGGCGAGCGGCGCGACGGCGGGCGACCCAACGGTCAGCGGCCACACGCAGGCCGATCCCGCAGAGGGCGGTCATGCGGCGGCCGGTCACGCGACCGGCGATTTCGCTCAGGGCGGGCGTGCGACGGGCGGGCCCGGTGGTCCCATGCCCGGTGGTCCCACGTCCACCGGTGGTCCCATGCCTGGTGGTTTCACGGCCCCCGGATGGGCGGGACCTCGGCCGCCGGAACCGGGTTCCTGGCGGGACTTCGTCCGTCAGAAGCCGGCCCAGATCATCGGCGCCGGCCTGATCGGCCTCATCGTCGGCTGCCTGATCGGCGGCAGCGCCGTACTGCTGATCGGCAGCCTCACCTCCCACGATTCCTACAGAAGCTGGGAGCGGCCGGCCCTGGACCGTCGTTACGGCCCCTTCCAGCCCGACTACCGCGCCCCTCACCACCCGGCCTGCCGCCCCGTTCCCGGCGGCACCTACTGCCGCCACCCGGCCCCGTACCCGATGCCCCTGCCCAGCGACGGGTCGTCGATCAGCCCTCCCAAGCCGACGCCCACCCTCGCCACTCCCGTCCCCACCCGCACGGGCTAAGGTTTCCCCGCAAGGCGAACGAACGTGACGCCGGCCGTCGGAACCAGGGGATCGCATGTCAGAGACGCACAACGGCGACATGGTGGCTCTTGTGCCGCAGAAGCTCGGGCTCGCCGCCCTGTCCGCCGTGTCCGGCGTCCGCCCCGTCCTCTACGACGTCACGGCTCCGCTGCCCGCGGAAGCCTCGGACGCCGAGGTCATGGTCGTCCCCTCGCGCCCCCTGGACCGCGTACTCGCCCTGGTGAAGGAGCTTCCCTCGCTCCGCCTGGTCCAGACCCTCAGCGCCGGCACCGAACAGCTGTCCGGCCGCCTCCCCGACCAGGTCGCCCTCTCCAGCGCCCGAGGCGCGCACGGCCTCGCGGTGGCGGAGTGGACGGTCGCCACCCTCCTCGCCGTCTACCGTGGCCTCCCGACCTACGTGGCCAACCAGGCCGAGGCCCGCTGGCACCCGCGCCCGACGGAGACCCTGGCCGGCAAGAAGATCCTCATCCTCGGCGCCGGCGACCTCGGCACTCGGCTCCGCACCCACCTGGAGCCCTTCGGCGTCGAGATCACCATGGTCGCCCGCCGTGCCCGCCACGACGTCCACGCCATGGACGACCTGCCGCGCCTGCTGCCCGCCCACGACGTGGTGGCTCTCATGCTCCCCCTGACCGCCGACACCCGCCACCTGGCCGGCCAGGACTTCCTGAGCAGGATGCGAGACGGCGCCATCCTCGTCAACGCGGCCCGCGGCGGCGTCGTCGACACCGAGGCCCTGCTCGCCGAGACCCGGTCCGGCCGCCTGCGCGCCATCCTCGACGTCACCGACCCCGAGCCCCTGCCCTCGGACCACCCGCTGTGGCACTCACCGGGCGTCCTGATCACCCCACACGTGGCGGGCAGCGTCCCCGAGGCCGACGAACGCGCCTGGCAGGTAGCGGCCACCCAGATCGGCCAATTCGCCAGAGGCGAACAACCGGCCAATCTGGTTATTTAACCATTTTTCACCTTACGGAATCCGCGCCGATTTCCTGTCGTCGAGAAATGTCGGTGGCCTTGCCTAGGCTGTCCGCATGTCGTACGGCGATATCAGCACGGATGAGCTGGCCCGATGCGTGAGGCGGGCGCGCTCGATAGCAGAAGTCCTGTCATCGCTGGGGCTCAACAACTCAGGCGGCCGACGCGCTGGAATTCGGCGGAAAATAGATGAGCTGGGTCTCGACACGTCGCATTTCCGGCGCACCTCCCGAATAAAGTACACTGCGGGTCTTCTGTCCGAGGCGGTGGCCGCTTCGACAAGCGTCAATGGCGTTCTCGATCACCTGGAGATACGGCGAAGTGGCGGAGCGCATTCGCACATCAGCAGACGTATCAAGGCCGAGGGGATCGACACGTCGCGCTTCTCGCACGAGCCTGCGTCTCAGCCTGTCCACTGCGAGCGCTTCGAACGCGCTGTTCTCGAAGAGGCCGCAGGCGGCGCCAAAAGCATGCGTGAGATCCTGCGGCGACTCGGAGTGACCGAGTGCGGACGAGTTCGCGAGGATGTGCGCCGGCAGCTGCGCGCTCTCGGGATTGCGGAGCCGGCTGGTTTCCAGCGGATCCACCTGGACCCGGAGGCCGTCAGGGCCGCCGTCGCCGCGTCCTGCTCGGTGGCTGACACGATGCGTCGCCTGCGATTGCCGGTCAACGAAACGAATCGGAGGCGCGTGCTCCGTTGCGTCGCGCGCCATGAGATTGACACCTCACATTTCGGACGCGAGCTCACGAACTCCCGTACGACAAGCCTCCAGAGTGATCCGGCGAAACTCCTGGTGCTGCGTCCCCCCGGATCCGGCCGCAGTCGGGGAGCCCTGCTTCGCCGCCTTCTCGGACGCATCGGGATCCCTGCGGTCTGTGAGAAATGCCGGGTCGGAGACACGTGGCAGGGCGCGCCGCTGACACTGCAAGTGGACCATATCAATGGCGACCCGCTCGACAACCGGCGGGAAAACCTGAGGTTGCTGTGCCCGAACTGCCATTCGCAGACGGCGACATACGCCGGTCGGAACCGTGGCGCCTCGATCGGATAGATGTGCGGGCGGGGGGACTCGAACCCCCACAGTGTCTCCACCAACAGGACCTAAACCTGCCGCGTATGCCATTTCGCCACGCCCGCGCAGTCCCCGCCGAGGGGGCCTCAAATAGTTTAGCCCTCCGATTGTGCGGCGCTACCAGTATTGCGGGCCCGGAGGTCGGGCCCGCAGCCGGGGATCAGGACAGGCCGAGCTTCTTCTTCAGGCTCGCCACGTGTCCGGTGGCCTTCACGTTGTAGAGGGCCTGCTCGATCTTGCCGTCGGCGTCGATGACGAAGGTGGAGCGGATGACGCCCACGACTTCCTTGCCGTAGAGCTTTTTGGTGCCGTACGCGCCGTACGCCTGATGAATCACCAGCTCGGGGTCCGACAGCAGCGGAAAGGTCAGCGCGTCGTGTTCGGCGAACTTGGCGAGCTTGGCCGGCTTGTCCTTCGACACACCGAGGACGACGAAGCCCTCGGCGGTGAGTTGGCCGAGGTTGTCGCGGAAGTCACAGGCCTGCTTGGTGCAGCCGGGGGTCATCGCGGCGGGGTAGAAATAGAGGATCACCCGCTTGCCGCGGTAGGAGTCGAGGGAGACCTCGCCGCCGTCCGCGGTGGGCAGGGTGAAGTCGGGTGCGGCGTCGCCGGGTGCCAGCTTCGTGTCGGTCATGGGTCCTCCAGTGTTTTTCCAGGAAAACCTACCTGGCCGCCCGCGGTGCCGTACGTCGTGCCGACCTGACAGACTGATCACGACAACAGCGGGCAGTGCCCGCATGACGGCGCGGGCACGACCAGGAGCGCGGTCGAGAGGAGAGCCATGGCTGACACCGATCCCGACGAGTTGGAGCGGCGGATCGCGCGGACGCGAGCCGAGTTGGCGCAGACGGTCGACGCCATCGCCGACCGGGTGAGCCCCAAGCGCGTGGCCGGGCGCACGGTGGCGGATGTGCGGTCCCGGGCCGAGGGTCTGGCGATCTCGGTGAGCGACGCCCTGGGGATGAGGTCACGGCCGGTGGAGTTCGGCGACGACCCGGAGCGGCTGTGGGACGAGGAACCGCCCAACCTGGCGCCGGTGCTGATCGGGCTGGGCGCCGTGCTGGTGGTGGGCGCGGCCATCGCGCTGTGGCGTCGCCGTCGCCGTTAGAGGGCCGTCAGAGGGCCGTCAGAGGAAGGTCCGGGCCTCGCCTCTGTAGGTGGGGACGGACTCCGTGACGGTGTCGTTCTCCACCAGGTAGAGGGTGTCGAAGCGTTCGCACAGCTCGCCCGCCTTGGCGTGCCGGAACCAGACCCGGTCCCCGACGCGGAGGTCTTCGGCGGGCCGGCCGAGCAGGGGGGTCTGCACCTCGCCCGCACCTTCGTCCGGCGCGTAGCGCAGGCCGGCGGGCAGGTACGGCTGGGGGAGCCGGCTGGGCCCGGCGGCTCCGGAGGCGAGGTAGCCGCCGCCGAGGACGGTGACCGTGCCGGGGGCGGGGCGGCGGACCACCGGCAGGGCGAACAGGGCCGCGGGCCGACCGGTGAAGCGGCTGTAGAAGTCGAACAGGCGCGGGTGGAAGAGCCCTGATCCGGCCGCGACCTCGGTGACGGCCTTCTCGCGTACGGTGCGTTCGACGGAGCCGGTGCCGCCGCCGTTGACGAATTCGAGGTCGGCGATCTGGCGGACGGCGTTGACGATGCGGCCGCGCCGTACGATCAGCTCTCTGGCCGACAGGGCCTGCATGAGCCTGATCGCGCGGGCGCGGGCGGCGCCGGCGTGCGGGGCGTCGCCGACTCCGGCGATCTGCGCTTCGTAGGCCAGGAGCCCGACGAGGCGACACCCCGGGCGTTTGGCGATGTCGGTGGCCAGGGCCGCGGCCTGGTCGGCGTCGCGGACGGGCGAGCGAAGCGCACCCGCCCGAAATTTCCCACCAAGGGCGACAAAACCGGCGTCGATGTCGATACATATGCGGATCTCGTGGCGCGGCTGCACCCCGGCCACGGCATGATCCATGAACGCCAGCTGCTCCGTGGAGTCCACCGACAGGGTGATCCGCCCGGCGGCCTCGGCGTTGCTCGCCAGCGTGGCCAGGGCCTCGCGGTCGACCGTCGGATAGGCCACGAGGATGTCATCGAACCCCCGCTCCGCCAGCCAGAGCGCCTCCGGCAGGGTGAAGGCCATCAGGCCACGGAAGCCGTCCATGGCCAGCACGCGTTCCAGCAGTGGCCGTGAGCGGATCGACTTGGTCGCCACCCGGATCGGCTTGCCGGCCGCGCGTCGTACCAGAGCGGCGGCGTTGGCGTGAAAGGCCTCCAGGTCGAGGATGGCGAACGGCGGCTCAAGAGCCGCGGTCGCCCTGTCGTAGCGCCGGCGGTCGTCCATGCCAGCAGCGTAGATGAATATGAGACGCATTCATATTGGCCGTCGCGCCCGTAAGGATCTAGCAAACGGGCGGCGAGGGGGCGGTCGAGTGGCCACCGGATCCGTGTACCTCTGGTCGTTGTGATGACCACGCTCCAGCAGATACTGCCCGGTGCGGCCGTCGCCGCGCAGGACACCCCGCTCCGCAGGTCCAGGCGAGCGCTCAGACCGGCACGCACCCCGGCGGCGGTGCTCGTGGCGACCCTGCTGACCGCGGGGCTCGGGCTGACCACCGTGGAGATCGTGTCGGCGCTGCTGGGCAAGCGGCTCGGCTGGGTGCCGGTCGACGAGGCCGTGGCATGGGCGTCGAAGTCCTCGTGGAGCGAGCTGTCGCCCGTCGCGCTCGCCCTGGCCGGCGTGGGCGGCATCCTGCTGTTGCTCGCGCTGGTGCCGGGCCGCTCCAGGCTGGTGCCGGTCGAGACGACCGACCCGCTCATCGTGGTCGGCATCACCCGCGTCGGCCTCCGCCGTACGCTGCGGGCCGTCGCCCAGGAGGTCGACGGCGTGCACAAAGCGCGGGTACGGCTGCGCAGACGCAGGATCGAGGTCACCGTCGTGACCGGCCCGGAGAGCTCCGGCTCGATGCTCAAGCAGGTCGGCACCGCCGTGGGTGACCGGCTGGCCGGCGTGGGCACGCTGGAGACGTGCGAGGTCGTCGTACGGTTGCGCCGGAAGGGGCTGTGATGAGGCAGTACGCCGGCAACCGGGTCGGCCTGGCCGTGGTCGGCGCGCTGCTGCTGGGCGCCGGGACCTACGCGTGGCTACGCGGACAGGACAAGCTGGACGGGCTGCCGCCGCGGGCCAAGGTGCTGCCGGAGCGCACCGCCCACGCCGTCGCCGAGCAGCAGTGGGCGCTGTGGGCGATCGCGCTGGCCCTGCTGGTGCTCGCGTTCGTGACGCTCCGCTGGCTGCTGCTCAGCCTGGGCTGGGGCCGCCTCGGCGCCCGCTCGGGCACCGGCACGGCGATGCTCTGCGTCGGCCTCAAGGACGTCGACGGCCTGGCCAGGGCGGCGGTCCGGGTCGTCGGCGAGGCCACCCGCCTGCGCATCAGGCTCACCTGCCCGGCGACGGCCGACGTGGGCTCGGTGGCGGCCAAACTGGACCGTGAGATCGTCAGCCGCATCAGACGCGAGGTCCGCGACGACGACCTGGCCGCCATCGTCCGCATCCACGTCCGCCGGTGAGGTGTTGACCCGCGCTGCTAGTCGTAGTGGTAGCGGGCCTGCAGAATGATGATTTCGTCGTTCGCGGCCAGATACACCAGGCGATGCTCATCAGTGATGCGCCGCGACCAGGCGCCCGCCAAGGCATATTTGAGCGGCTCGGGTTTGCCGATGCCTTCGTAAGGATCACGTAGGACGTCCTCGATGAGCCGGTTGACACGCTTGAGGATCTGTCGGTCAGCGGTCTGCCAGTGGACGTAGTCCTGCCAGCCTTGATCGGTGAACGCGACTTTCACCGATCACCCTCGTCACCCAGCAGTTCATGCCGCTCGTGACGCCCTTCGATCGCCTCCTGGTAGGACTCCATCAACCGGCGAGCGTTGCCGGGAGAGCGGAGCAGGTAAACAGTCTCCTGGAGAGCTTCGTACTCCTCTGCGGCCACGAGGTAGGCATTACCGCTCTTGGAGACGATTTCCACGGCGGTGCGGTCGTTGTTGACCTCTTCGATGAGTGGGAACAGACGACGGCGAGCTTCGCTGGCAGTGATGGACACGGCCCCTCCTTCCGAGTGGTACAACATTATGGTACCACTCGGAAGTGTTCAGCGCTCGATGACGTTGACCGCGACGTCCGCGACGACGACCTGGCCGCCATCGTCCGCGCCGGTAGGTCAGCTGTTGGACCTGAGTACGAGAATGCGCACCTGGTCGGCTACCAGCGTGAGCAGCAGGCGCCGGACCCGTTCGGGCATCTGGGTGGCGATCTCGTGAGTAGGCGGTTCCCAGATGACGGCGCGCAGGGTCATGTGCGAGGTAGCCCCAAGGAGTCGGCGAGCTTGGCCTCAAGCTCTTCACGGGAACTGGCAGTGACGATGACCGTACCCTCCGGATCGGGCTCTCCGCGCTCGATCCGCGCGATTCCCTCACGGATCACCCGCCGGTCCGCCTCATCCTGAAAACGGCGAAGCTCCTCCTGCAGGTGGGCGTAGTCGTCCGCTGAGAGCAGGACGGCCTCCGGCCTGCCGTGCCGCGTGATCGTCACCGGCTTGTGAGCATGGTGGACCTGTGCGACGAGAACGCCGAGCTTCTCGCGGGCTTCCTGGAGCGCGATGATGTCCATGGCCACAGCTTAGATGAACAACCTTGAAAACTGTAAGGTTCTCAAGGTTCGTACATTTCAGCACTCGATGACGTTGACCGGGCCACGGGAGGCTGTCCATTGCGGATCGCATGCACAGGCATCAAAGATAGGGTCGGCGAGCGTAGGCCGCGGCTCGTCCAGAAGGGTGAAAATAACGAGCTGGACGGGTCTGCGTAGCCCCTCTGGCAGGGCCTCGATCTGCTCCCACGCACGCTCAGGGAAGGCGATGCGCCGGTCAGCCACTGATGCCCCACTCGGCGGCCAGCTCGTCGCGAGTGAACACGCGCACATGGCCCGGGTCGGCGGCGTTGTTCATGATGGCTTGCCTGGCCTGCTGGCGCCCCACCTCCCGACGTAGTCGTCTCACCTCGGCTCTGAGCGCCTCGTATTCGTCACGAGGAATGGTGATGACCTCGTCGTGGTGATGTGCCGTCATGTTTTCAAGCTACCTGCTCTCCGCGACATTCTCAGGGCACCGCCGTCAGGTCAGCACTCGATGACGTTGACCGCGAGGCCGCCGCGGGAGGTCTCCTTGTACTTGTCGAGCATGTCCCGGCCGGTGTCGCGCATCGTCTTGATGGCCTTGTCCAGCGAGACGTGGTGGCGGCCGTCGCCGCGCAGGGCGATGCGGGCGGCGGTGATGGCCTTGATGGAGGCGACCGCGTTCCGCTCGATGCACGGGATCTGGACCAGGCCGCCGATGGGATCGCAGGTCAGGCCGAGGTTGTGCTCGATGCCGATCTCGGCGGCGTTCTCCACCTGCTCGGGGGTGCCGCCGAGGACCTCGGTGAAGCCGGCGGAGGCCATCGAGCAGGCCGAGCCGACCTCGCCCTGGCAGCCGACCTCGGCCCCGGAGATGGAGGCGTTCTCCTTGAACAGCACGCCGATGGCGGCGGCGGTGAGCAGGAAGCGGACGATGCCGTCGTCGTCGGCGTTGGGGGTGAAGCGGGAGTAGTAGGTGAGGACGGCGGGGATGATGCCGGCGGCGCCGTTGGTGGGGGCGGTGACGATGCGGCCGCCGGCGGCGTTCTCCTCGTTGACCGCCAGGGCGAACAGGGAGAGCCAGTCCATCGCCTGCAGCGGGTCCTTCTCGGCGCTCTCACTTTGCAGGCGCCGGTGCAGGGGGTTGGCCCGGCGCTTGACCTTGAGGCCGCCGGGCAGGACGCCTTCCTTGGCGATGCCCCGCCGGACGCACTCCGACATGACCTGCCACAGGTTCAGGATCTCGGCGCGGATCTGGGCCTCGGTGCGGCCGAACGCCTTCTCGTTCTCCAGCATGAGGGCGGAGATCGACAGGCCGGTGGCGGAGCAGTGCTTGAGGAGCTCTTCGGCGGTGGTGAAGGGGTAGGGCAGGACGGTGTCGTCCGGTTTGATGCGGTCGGCGCCGGTGGCCTGCTCGTCGACGACGAAGCCGCCGCCGACGGAGAAGTAGACCTTCTCGCGCAGGGTCTCGCCGTCGCCGGAGCGGGCGGTGAAGCGCATGCCGTTCGGGTGCTCGGGCAGTGAGATCTTGCGTTCGAAGATCAGGTCCTGGCCGACGACGAACGGGATCTCGTGGGTGCCGTACAGCTTGACGGTGCCGGACTCGCGCATGGCGGCCAGCCGCTCGTCGATGGTGTCGACGTCCACCAGCTCGGGCTTCTCGCCGGACAGGCCCAGCAGGACGGCCTTGTCGCTGCCGTGGCCCTTGCCGGTCAGGCCGAGTGAGCCGTACAGGATCACTTCGACGCGCGTCGTACGGTCGAGCAGCCCGTCGGCGTGCAGCCCACGCGCGAACTTGTGGGCGGCGGCCATCGGGCCGCCGGTGTGGGAGCTCGACGGGCCGATACCGATCTTGAACAGGTCGAAGACGCTGATCGCCATTGATGCGCCTTTCAGCTAGGCCGGGGCCCGGTGGCGGGCCCCGGCGGCCGGATCAGGAATCGCCAGAGGTGAGTGCGGCGTACTCCTCGGCGGACAGCAGGTCTTCCGCATTGCCCTCCACGCGCACGCGGAACATCCAGCCCTCGCCGTAAGGGTCGCTGTTGGCCAGCGACGGGTCGTCCACGAGGCTCTGGTTGACCTCCACCACCTCGCCGCCGACGGGGGTGAAGATCTCGCTCACCGACTTGGTCGACTCCACCTCGCCGATGGAGTCGCCCGGCTCGATGGTGGAGCCGACCTCAGGGAGCTGCACGTAGACGACGTCACCCAGGGCTTCGGCGGCGAAGGCCGTGATCCCGATGGTCGCGATGAGGCCGTCCTCAAGACCGGCCACCCACTCGTGCTCCTTGGTGTAGCTCAGGTCCTCAGGGATGTTGCTCACTTGTTCCTCCTGTAAAAGGGCAGCTCGACCCGGTCCACGGGCTCATGGCTGCCCCGGATGTCCACGGCCAGACCTTCATTGACCCCGGTGTCGACGTAGGCCAGCGCGATGGGCTTGCCCAGGGTCTGGGATGGCGCACCACTGGTGACCTCGCCGACGACGGCACCGTCCTTGGTGACCGGGTAACCGTGGCGCGGCACCCGGCGGCCTCGCGCGACCAGGCCGACGAGACGGCGCCGTGGCGGGATGTCCTTGACCGCCTCCAGCGCCGACCTGCCGACGAAGTCGCCCGGCTTGTCGAATTTCACCACTCTGCCCAGGCCCGCGTCGAACGGGGTGAGCGAGACGCCGAGCTCGTTGCCGTACAGCGGCATGCCGGCCTCCAGCCTGAGCGTGTCGCGGCTGGACAGCCCCGCGGGCCTGAGGTCGTACGGCTCGCCCGCCGCCGTCAGCGCGTGCCAGAGCGGCACGGCGTCCTGGTTGGCGATGAAGAGCTCGAAGCCGTCCTCGCCGGTGTAGCCGGTGCGGGCGATGAGCGCCTGCCGCCCGTCGACCAGCCCCGGCAGCCCGGTGTAGTACTTGAGCCCGGTCAGGTCGGCGTCCGTGAGCGTGGCGAGGATCTCCTGCGCGCGCGGACCCTGCACGGCGATCAGTGAGTACTGGTCCGAGCGATCCTCAACCACCACGTCGTACGACTTGGCGCGGGTTTTCAGCTCATTGCCGACCATTTCATAGTTCGAGGCGTTGGCCACGACCATGAACTCCTCGTCCCCGAGCCGGTAGACGATGAGGTCGTCCAGCACCCCGCCCCGCTCGTTCACGATCATGGTGTAGCGGGCCCGGCCGGGCTCCATCGCCGACAGGTGACCCACCAGCGCGAAGTCCAGCGCCTCACCCGCCTGCGGCCCGGTCAGGAAGATCTCGCCCATGTGCGAGAGATCGAACAACCCGGCCGCGTGGCGGACCGCGTTGTGCTCCGCGGACTCGCTGCCGTAACGCAACGGCATGAGCCATCCGGCGAAGTCGGTCAGCGTGGCGCCGAGAGCCTCGTGTACGTCTCTCAACGGTGTGAGTCGGGACATGTGTCGCACCTCAGGACAGGGACGGATGCACGGATCATCCTCCCCCTCTGTCGTCGTTGCCTGAGAGCTTCGCCCGGGGATTTGCCGGACTTTCACCTTCGGCGAGGCCACCAGGCCTGCTTTCCAGAGGACACCTCGTCCGTACGGTCCTTTTCCTTGAGAGGTTCGCGGGGAGGGCTTGCTCCTTCAGGGGCCCCGACCGGCTGTCAGGACGCTCTCCCGTACGGTTTCGACGGTGATGTCCGCAAGCCTAGTGGCGTCACGGGCCTGTTGTCGCGCCCGGCTTCCAGGGGAGTGAACCCGCCCGCACGCCCGGGGTCAGCAGGCGGCTATCAGGGCTTCGAAGAGGGCGCAGTCGGTGGCGGCTTCCGGGTGCCACTGGACGGCGATGGTGAAGGGGTGGGTGTCCAGTTCCACCGCCTCGATCGTGCCGTCGTCGGCCGTGGCGGTGGCCGTCAGGGTTGGGGCCAGGCGGTCGGCGGCCTGGTGGTGGTAGTGCGGCACGGTCACGGGATCGTCGCCCAGGGCCTTGGCGACCCGGCTGCCGGGGGTGGGCCGGATGGGGAGGTGGCCGAACTCGCCGGGGGCGGGGGAGTGGCCGGTGTGCCCGACGACGTCCGGGAGGTGCTGGTGGAGAGTGCCGCCGAGGGCGACGTTCAGGACCTGGAGTCCTCGGCAGACACCTAGGTAGGGGAGACCGGCGTCCAGGGCCGCGGTCAAGAGCGCAAACTCCGCCTCGTCACGAAATTTCCGGACATAGCCGGTTTGGTCGTGCGGCTGCTCCCCGTACCTGCCGGGGTCGATGTCGCCCCCGCCGGCCAGGATCAGCCCGTCCAGCCGCCCCACCAGCGCCGCCGGCTCGCCCGCCGGCGGCAGCACCACGGGCTGCCCGCCCGCCCGCACCACCTGCTCCACATAGGTGTACGGCAGCAGCGCGACGGTCATCTCCCAGACCGTGAACCGCGCGGGCTCGACGTAGGACGTGATGCCGATCAACGGCCGCTTCATCATCTTCCCCCCTACAGCGGTGTCACGTACGCGCCGGAGATCCCCCCGTCCACCAGGAACTCCGACGCCGTGATGAACGAGGCGTCGTCGCTGGCCAGGAAGGCGACCGCGGCCGCGATCTCCGACGCCTCGGCGAACCGCCCGACCGGCACGTGCACCAGCCGCCGCTGGGCCCGCTCGGGGTCCTTGGCGAACAGCTCCCGCAGCAGCGGCGTGTTGACCGGCCCCGGGCACAGGGCGTTGACCCTGATGCCCTCGCGGGCGAACTGGACGCCGAGCTCCCTGGACATGGCCAGGACCCCGCCCTTGGAGGCGGTGTAGGAGATCTGCGAGGTGGCCGAGCCCATGACCGCGACGAACGAGGCGGTGTTGATGATGGAGCCCTTGCCCTGCCGCCGCATGTGGCCGATGGCGTGCTTGCAGCACAGGTAGACGCTGGTGAGGTTGACCTCCTGGACGCGTCGCCAGGCGTCGAGGCCGGTCTCCAGGATCGAGTCGTCGTCCGGCGGGGAGATGCCCGCGTTGTTGAAGGCGATGTCCAGGCTGCCGTAGGTGTCGAGCGCGGTGGCGTACATCCGCTCGACGTCGTCCTCACTGGTCACGTCCGCCCTGACGAACAGTCCGCCGACCTCGGTCGCCGCCTTGGTCCCGGTTTCCTCGTCGATGTCCACGCAGACGACCTTCGCGCCTTCCTGTGCGAAGCGGCGCGCGGTGGCCAGGCCGATGCCGCTGCCCGCGCCGGTGATGACGGCGACACGGTCCTGCAAACGCTGCATAGCTCCACTCCCTGTCTGATGGGTCGTTCACCGCTCCTCATTCGCTTCGCGAGGTGCCTCGTTCCCCGGCCCTTCACTCCGCTCACTGCGTCGGGTTCAGTCCCACGAGATGAACACGTTCTTGGTCTCGGTGAAGGCCGCCAGGGCGTCCGGGCCGAGTTCTCTGCCGAGTCCGGACTGCTTGAAGCCGCCGAACGGGGTCCAGTAGCGGACGGAGGAGTTGGAGTTGACCGACAGGGCGCCGGCCTCGACGGCTCTGGCCACTCGCAGGGCCCGGCCGACGTCGCGGGTCCAGATGGAGCCGCTCAGGCCGTACGGGGTGTCGTTGGCGATGCGCACCGCCTCGGCCTCGTCGGCGAACGGCACCACCGACACGACCGGGCCGAAGATCTCCTCGGTGAACGCCCGGTCGGTGACCGCCGAGGTCAGCACCGTCGGCGGGAACCAGTAGCCCTTGCCCTGCGGGCAGGCCCCTTGCAGGTACGGTGCGTCGTCGACGAAGCCGCGCACCCGATCCAGGTGCTCGGCGCTGATCAGGGGGCCCATCTCGGTGTCCGGGTCGAGGGGGTCGCCGACCCGGATGTCACGCACCGCCTCCGACAGCCGCTGGAGGAACTCGTCGTAGGCCCCGGCCTGCACGAGGATGCGGGAGCGGGCGCAGCAGTCCTGTCCGGAGTTGTCGAAGACGGCGTACGGCGCGGCCTTCGCCGCCTTCTCCAGGTCCGAGTCGGCGAAGACGATGTTCGCCGACTTGCCGCCGAGTTCGAGGGTGATCCGCTTGACCTGGGCCCCGGCCTTGGCCGCGATCTGCTTGCCCACCTCGGTCGACCCGGTGAACACGATCTTCGCGACGTCCGGATGCTCGACCAGCCGGGCTCCCGCGACCTCCCCTGCCCCGGGCAGCACCTGGAGCACCCCCTCGGGGAGGCCCGCCGCCAGGGCCAGCTCGGCCAGCCTCAGCGCGGTCAGTGGAGTCCACTCGGCGGGCTTGACGATCACCGTGTTGCCCGCCGCGAGCGCCGGCGCGACGCCCCACGACATGATCAGCATCGGGAAGTTCCACGGCACGATGACGCCCACCACGCCCAGCGGCTCCTGGAACGTCACGTCCACGCCGCCCGGCACCGGGATCTGCAGGCCGTGGTTGCGCTCCGGCGCCCCGGCGTAGAAGTGCAGGACGTCGCGTACGGCGCCCGCCTCCCAGCGGGCGTTGCCGATGGGGTGACCGGCGTTGGTCACCTCCAGCCTGGCCAGCTCCTCGCCGTGCGCGTCCACCAGGTCCGCGAAGGCGCGCAGCAGCCGCGCCCGCTGCCCCGGCGCCACGTCCCGCCAGGCCGCCTGGGCCTTCCTGGCACGCTCCACCGCCCGGTCGACCTCGGCGGCGTCGGCGAGCTCGACGTCGGCGACGACCTCTTCCGTCGCCGGATTGATGATCTTCATACGGCTCACATCCGCTCGAAGCCGCGGAACAGCTCCCAGTCCGTCACGGCAGCGTCGAAGGCCTGCAACTCGATCCTGGCGTTGTTGGCGTAGTGCGCCACGACCTCGTCGCCGAAGGACTCGCGGGCCAGCTTGGACCCCTCGAACAGCGCCAGCGCGTCGCGCAGGGTGTGCGGCACGGTCTCGGCGTCCGTGGCGTAGGCGTTGCCCGCGAATGCCTCCTCCAGCGGCAGCTCGGCGTCGATGCCGTGGAGCCCGGCCGCGATCAGGGCGGCCACCGCGAGGTAGGGGTTCACGTCACCGCCGGGCACCCGGTTCTCCACCCGCAGCGACGGGCCGTGGCCGACCAGGCGCAGCGAGCAGGTGCGGTTGTCCACCCCCCACTTGACGGCCGTGGGCGCGAAGCTGCCGGGCACGAAGCGCTTGTAGGAGTTGATGTTGGGCGCGTACATCAGGGTGAGCTCGCGCATGCAGGCGAGCTGCCCGGCGATGAACCGGGCGCCCAGCTCGGACAGCCCGTGCGGTCCGTCGCCCGCCATGACGAGGTCGCCGTCCGCGCCGCGCAGCGAGATGTGGACGTGGCAGGAGTTGCCCTCGCGCTCGTTCGGCTTGGCCATGAAGGTGATCGACTTGCCCTCCTGGGCCGCGATCTCCTTGGCGCCGTTCTTGTAGATCGAGTGGTTGTCGCAGGTCCTGAGCGCCTCGTCGTAGCGGAAGGCGATCTCGTGCTGGCCCAGGTTGCACTCGCCCTTGGCGGACTCGACGTAGAGTCCCGCGCCCTCCATGTCGCGCCTGATCCGGCGCAGGAGGGGCTCGATGCGGGCCGTGCCCAGCAGGGAGTAGTCGACGTTGTAGAGGTTGGCGGGCGACATATCGCGATAACCGCGTTTCCACGCCTCTTCGTAGGTGTCCTCGTAGACCACGAACTCCAGCTCGGTGCCGACGTACGCGCGCAGTCCGCGCTCCTCCAGCCGGGCGAGCTGCCTGCGCAGGATCTGCCGCGGCGAGGCCACCACCTCGGCGCCGTCCTCCCAGGCCAGGTCGGCCATCAGCAGCGCGGTGCCCTCCTGCCAGGGCACGCGCCGCAGGGTCGACAGGTCCGGCCGCATCACGAAGTCCCCGTACCCGCGATCCCAGGACGACATCGCGTAGCCGCCGACCGTGTTCATCTCCACGTCCACCGCGAGCAGGTAGTTGCACCCCTCGGAGCCGTGGTGCAGCACCTCCTCCAGGAAGTAGCGGGCCGACAACCGCTTGCCCTGCAGCCTGCCCTGCATGTCGGCGAGGGCGAGCAGCACGGTGTCGATCCGCCCCCGCGCCACCTCGTCCCGCAGCTCGTCGACGGTGAGGAAACCGGCGCCCGGTCGATCACTCACGTGGGTCGCTCCCATCTGGCCCGTTGATTGGGCTAGTCTCAGACCATTGATGTGCATGCTGGGATCGCTTGTCAAGACCCGAGGACACGTTGGACGAGTCGACGCGTTTGATGACGGTGTTGCGGCCGGTGCGGGCGGGCAACGCCTTCGAGGAGACCGTGGAACGGCTGCTCCAGGCGATCAAGCTCGGCCTGGTCGCGCCGGGCGCGAAACTCCCCGCGGAGCGTGAGCTCGCCGTCCGGCTCGGCATCAGCAGGGTGACCCTGCGCGAGGCGATCCGCGCCCTGCAGGACGCGGGCTATCTCGATGTACGGCGCGGCCGCTACGGCGGGGCCTTCGTCACCTACGTGCCGCCCGTCCCCGGCGCGACCGATCTGCGCCAGGTCGTCGCCGACATGGGCGCGGCCGACCTGGCGGACGCCCTCACCTTCCGGATGGCAGTGGAGTGCGGAGCCGCTCAGGCGCTGGCCGCCACCGAGCTCACCGACGAGCAGCGCGCCACCCTGCACCGCGGGCTGACCGACCTGGACGAGGCGTCCCTGGCCGACTACCGACGCCTCGACACCGCCTTCCACCTGTCCATCGCCGAGCTCACCGGCTCCTCCCTGCTGGCGGCGGCCTGCGCCGACGCCCGGCTGCGGGTCAGCGACCTGCTCGACGCGATCCCCATGCTCCAGGTCAACCTCGACCACTCCGCCGCCCAGCATCGCGCCATGGTGGCGGCCATCCTCGCCGGTGACCCCGACGCCGCCCGCCGCGCGGTCGCCGAGCACCTGGAGGGCACCGCCGCGCTCCTGCGCGCGTTCCTGTCCTGAGAGTCATGCCTGAACACGATGAGGACAGCGAGACCAGGACGGCGAGATGGGGACAAGCAGTCCGAGCGGGCTCGTAGAGTCGATGTCAAGGTCATGGAAAATTGGTTCGAGCACAGCATCATCGCCACAGGACGGCTGCCGCTGTTCTGTTTCTTCGCCGCGCTCATCGTGGCCTTCATGGCCACCCGCATCAACGTGCGGCTGATCAGGGCGAAGGTCGGCTGGTTCCGCAACGTCAACGTGGGTGAGATGCACATCCACCACGTGGTGTTCGGCGTCGTGCTCATGCTGGTCGGCGGCGTCGCCGGGCTGATCGTGTCCGGCGCCTCGCAGGAGGGCTACGCGGTCGCCGCGTCGGTCTTCGGCGTCGGGTCGGCGCTCGTGCTGGACGAGTTCGCGCTCATCCTGCACCTGCACGACGTCTACTGGGAGGAAGAGGGCCGCACCTCCGTCGACGCGGTGTTCATCGCGGTCGCCGTCACCGGGCTGCTGCTCGTCGGGCTGCGCCCGCTCACCTGGGACTACGGCACCCCCGTGAGCCCGGCCGCGCTGGTCGTGGCCAACCTCGCGCTGGCCGTCATCACGCTGCTCAAGGGCAAGATCTGGACCGGGATGGTCGGCCTGTTCGTGCCCGTCCTGCTGCTCGTGGGCGCGGTGCGGCTGGCCAGGCCCGGCTCCCCGTGGGCGTACTGGTTCTTCGCCGACCGCTCGCCGCGCAAGATGGCCACGGCCATCCACCGGGAGGACCGGTGGCGGCGGCCGGTCATCCGAGCCAAGATCGCCTTCCAGGAGTTCCTGTCCGGCCGCCACGACCTGCCCTCCACCCGGCGTGCCCGGCTGAGGCGCGACACCTAGGGCAGCGGCAGCAGCCCTTCGTGGCGGACCGTCCACGAGCCGTCCGCCGGGAAGCCGGGCGCCGGCCCGCTGCCGTCCCAACCGGCGGCCATCAGGGCGACCGCCGCCAGGAGCCCGCCGTTGCCGGGCAGGTAGACGGGCAGCGACGCCGTCTGCCTGTTGTGCCCGTTGAGCAGGTAGGTGTTCTTGGCGGTGGGCATCAGCAGGGCCGCCAGCGCGGTCTCCGGCTCGCCCAGCCGGGTCGCCGTCATCGCGATGGCCGGGTAGTCCCAGCCCCACGTCGTCTCCCACGGCCAGGTTGCCATCACGTGCCGCAGCGTCGCGCGCATCGTCTCCGGCTCGATCAGGCCGGTGGGAGGGACGACGCCCAGCGCGTACAGCATGGACGGATGGTCGTCCGGCACGGTGTACGGCGGGGCGTCCATCGCGGCGTAGACCCCGTCGCGGACCAGCGGCCTGGACAGGCCGGCGGCCACCTCCGACCAGGACGGCTCGGGTTCGAGGCCGAGCAGCCGCCGCCATTCCTGGGCGATCTCCAGCGCCCACGCCCAGTAGGCCAGCTCGAACGTCGGGTTCGCCGCGCTCGCCCGGACCTCGGCGTACGACTCCTGCGCCGGCACCAGCGGCGGCCCGAGCGTGTGACCGCCGGGCCCCTTGACCGGGAAGGCCGCCATGAAGGCGGCGGTGTCCATGACGATGCCCGCGTACCGGGTCAGCGCCTCGCGGGAGCCGGTCGAGCGGCGTACCAGCTCGGCCAGGAAGATCGGGTGCGGCTGCTGCCACACCAGGAACGGCCCGATCGGGCTCGGGCTCTCCCGGCCGTCGGGCGCGACCTGCTTGGGCCAGCGCGCGCCCGGCAGTCCCTGCCGCGCCGCGGTCTCACGGGCCCGTCCCAGGATGGCGTCGTACCAGCCGAGGCTGCGTTCGAGCAGCTCGGAGCGCCCCCACAGCGGGAAGTGCGCGCCGTGCCACCAGTGCATCTCCAGGTGGAAGCGGCCCCGCCAGCTGTTGGTCATCAGGCCGGTCTCCTGCGGCGGGGTGGAGCCCGCGCAGTGGATCGCCGTGAGGTACTGCGACAGCACGACGCGGCGCTCCAGCTCCGGCGCGCGCTCGTCCTGGCTGCCGGACAGGTCCAGCGCGCCGCCGGTGCTCCAGAAGCGCGCCCAGTGCCGCTCGGACGCCTCCAGCACGCGCTCGTACGCGGGCAGGTCGGCGGGCGGCTCGGGCCCGAAGGCCACCACCAGCTCGACGACCGGCTGACGCGAGGTGATCAGGAACTCGTGCGGCCCGTCCGCGCGCACCTGCGCGCCTTCCGGCAGCCCGACCGCCACGCCGTACCGCGTGTCGTCGAGCACCCGCTCGACGGCGAATCCGCCGGGCGTCTCCCGCAGCGCCGACGTGTGGGCTTCCGGCCGCGACCAGTCCGCCGCGTTGCCCCACGCCTGCGACCCGTAGGGAAAGGCCAGGCGTACGGCCAGCCCTTCGGTGAGCAGCCGGGACGCCACCCGCACGGCCAGGATGTCGCGCTCCGGATGGCAGGCGGTGGTGACCTGGACCGGGGTGCCCCCCAGCCGGTGTTCGCCGGTGATGACCCCGGTCCACAGGTCCAGCCGCTGGCGGACGTCGCGCACGTCGGCGGGCTCCAGCGGCGCCTCACCCGGCCGGGCCAGGCCGATCCTGGCCAGGTCCAGCCGGTGCGGGTTGTTGCGCAGCCACGCCTCCGCGGCCGAGGCGGGGTTCTCGCCCGTGCCGCTCAGGTCGCCGCGCATGTCCACGTACGGGACCGGACCCCGGGGGGTCTCGTACGTGGACATGGTGTCCGCCAGGTCGTACGAGCCGGGGACGCTGTGCCAGCCCCATGAGGACATGGTGCCCAGCAGCGTTCCCGGCCCGTTCCCGGTGCGGTCCTCGACCGGGTAGGAGTCCGGGAAGGTCTGCAACCCGGTGACGTCGACGGTGAAGCAGAACTCGCCGTTGCCCACGGACAGCGGCGACTCCGCCACGATCTCCGTCACCTCGACCGCGTGCCGGCCGACGAGCGCACGCCTGTCGATCCCGGTGCCCGTCACTGCTGGATCGCCGTCCCCACCTGCTTGATGAAGTCGGCTGCGGCCTCGGCCGGCTTCGAGCGGTCGAACAGCACCTCCGCGTTGATCCGGTCAAGGATGTCCGGCGTGTCCGTGGAGCCTGTCGGGCCGATCACCAGCGCCGGGCCGGCCTTCGGGGTCACCTCGTCGATGAACTTCGCCTGAACGACCTCGTCCTCACTGAGTGAGCTCTCGATGGCGGTGCGGACGTCGGAGTTCGCCGAGATGCCGCGGTCGGCGAGGATGATCTTCCCTGCCTCGGGGCTGTTGACCAGGAAGTCCACGAGCTTGGCGGCCTCCTGCGGGTGCTCGCTCTTGGCGTTGACGGTGTAGAGCTGCGAGGCCTGCAGCCACATGCCGGGCTGTGTGGCACCGCTCTCGCCCGGCACCCGCATGAGCTCCAGCGGGTGCCCGGACGCCTTGCGCAGGGCGGTGAGCTGGTTGCTCCACTCGAACTGCATCCCGGCGAGGCCACGGCCGATCAGTGACTGCTCGGGCGCGGGCTGGGTGATGAGCTCGGCGGTCTGCGAGGCCGGCGGGGTGGCCCCGGCGTCACGCAGTTCGAGGGTCATGTTCCACCAGTCGACGAGGGTCTTCTCGCTGATGCCCACCTTGCCGTCCGCCGTGTAGAGGGCCTCGCCCCGCTGCCGCGCGAAGATGTCCAGCATGTCGGTCTTGGTGGGGTCGGCCAGGCCGAAGGTGCCCTTCGGGGACTTCTCCGCGATCTCCTTGGCGATCCGCTTGAAGTCGTCCCACGTCCAGGTCTCGTCGTCCGGCAGCGGCACGCCGGCCGCCTTGAACACCTCGGGGTCGACCACGAGGGCCACCGTGTTGACGCCGGTCGGGACGCCGTACTGGACGTTGTTGAACTTGCCGTTGTCCAGCGCGGCGGCGCCGATCTTGTCCGTCTTCAGCACGCCGCTGACCGTGGACAGGTCGAGCAGGGCGCCGCGGTCACCGTACTCGCGCGGGTAGGCGCCGCCGAGGGTGATGACGTCGGGGGCGCCGCCCGCCGCGACCTCGGTGGCCAGGCGGTCGAAGTAGGAGTTGAAGTCGGTGAACGAGCCCTTGATCTTGATCTTCGGGTTCTGCTTCTGGAAGGCGTCGATGACCTTCTGCGTGGCGGCGGCCCGGTCGTTGTTGCCCCACCAGCTGAACTTCAGCTCGATGGTGCCGTCCGCGCTCTCGCTCGCGCCGCCGCCGCAGCCGGCGGTCGCTAAGAGCGCGGTGGTGAGGCAGAGCGCCGCCAGGCGGCGGGATGTGGGCTTTCTCATGGGTCTCTCTCCGGGGGTTTAAAACGATTTAATGGACCGTACGTGAAACTCTGCTGGGGCGTTTACTTGAATCCCGTGGTCGACAGGCCCTGCGTCAGGTAGCGCTGGCCGGCCAGGAAGAAACCGAAGATCGGCACCAGACCCACGATCGACATCGCGAAGAGCTGACCCCACGCCGTCTCGCCCTGACCGTCCATGAAGGAGCGCAGTGCGACCGGCATGGTCCACAGGTCCGGATCGGTGAGGAAGATGAGCTGGCTGAAGAAGTCGTTCCAGGTCCAGATGAACGTGAACAGCGCCGAGGTGGCGAGCGCCGGCACCGACAGCGGCATGATGATCCGCCAGTAGATCCGGATGTGCCCGCACCCGTCGAGGCGGGCGGCCTCGTCGAGCTCCCGGGGCAGGCCCCGGATGAACTGCACCATTAAGAAGATGAAGAACGCGTCATGGGCCAGGAACTTCGGCACGATGAGCGGCAGGTTGGTGTTGATCCAGTCAAGCTGGGAGAACAGCACGTACTGCGGGACGATCAGCACATGGATCGGCAGCATCAGGGTCGCCAGCATCGCGGCGAAGAAGAAGTTCCTGCCCCGGAACTTCATCCGGGCGAAGGCGTAGGCGGCGAGTGAGCACGAGAGCAGGTTGCCGATGACCGCGAAGATCGCGATCACCGCCGAGTTCCACAGGTAGTAGTGGAAGGGGTGGCTCAGCGCCGTCCAGCCCCGGAAGTAGTTGCTGAAGTCCAGCTCAGTGGGCCAGATCGACGGGTCGCGGAAGATGATCTCGTTGGGCTTGATCGAGCTCGACACCATCCACAGCAGCGGATAGAGCATGACCACGCCGCAGATGATCAGCAGCGCGTGCTTCGACAGCCGCCGTGTCCGGCTGCCCTCGCCTTGCCGCGCGCCTCTCACGTCAGTTGCCATAGAACACCCACCGCTTGGCCAGAAGGAAGTTGAGCCCGGTCAGCGCGGCGATGATGAGCAGCAGCGTCCATGCCATCGCGGAGGCGTAGCCCATGTCGAAGGAGCCGAAGCCGCGCTGGTAGAGATAGAGCGTGTAGAGCAGGGTGGAGTCGGATGGACCGCCCTGCCCGCCGCTGACCACGAACGCCTGGGTGAAGCTCTGGAACGCGCCGATCATCTGCAGCACGAGGTTGAAGAAGATGATCGGGGTCAGCAGCGGCATCGTGATGTGGAAGAACCTCGCCATCGTGCCGGCCCCGTCGACCTGCGCCGCCTCGTAGTAGGAGACCGGGATCTGCCGCAGGCCCGCGAGGAAGATCACCATCGGCGCGCCGAAGGTCCAGGCGTTCAGCACGACCAGCGTGCCGAGGGCGTAGTCCGGGTGGGCCACCCAGCTCACGCCCTCGATGCCGGCCATGGCCAGGAACTGGTTGATCAGTCCTTCCTTGCCGAAGATCTGCCGCCACAGGATCGCGATGGAGACGCTGCCCGCCAGCAGCGAAGGCAGATAGTAGACCGACCGGTAGAAGCTCAGGCCGCGCACGCCCCGGTTGAGCAGGAGCGCCAGTGCCAGGGCCAGGATCAGCTGGATGGGCACCGACACGAACACGTAGAGGAACGTCACCCCCAGCGACTTGTGCAGCCGGGGATCCTCCAGCATCTGCTGGTAATTCGCCAGGCCCAGCCATTCCGGCGGCTTGAGCAGCGTGTATTCGGTGAACGAGAGATAGAGCGAGGCCAGGATCGGTCCAATGGTGAAGACCACCATGCCGATGAACCACGGCGTCAGGAAGAGATAACCGATCCGGTCCTCGCGAGGACCTCTCGGAGCCAGGAAGCGCCGCAAACGGTTGTTTTGCTGTAACGGCGACGCAGGTGCGAGTGCACCCGTTTGTTCGCTCATCTATCACCCTTCGCCAGGTCGCGCAGGGGGAAATGCGCGGGTGGGAGTGGGCGGGCCGGCTTGCAACCCGGCCCGCGAGTAACCAGTTTCTAACAGAGCCGTCATTGGCTGTCAACGATCGGTGAACACCGCCTTGAGCTGGACAAACATCGGATGGAAGTTTTTTGGAAGGGGCTACGGCAACCGGTTGCAATCGCGTGCGGAAACCGGTATCTTGCGGCGGTGCCCGGTTCGGGCGCGCCGGTCCTGACTCGACGATTTAATGCATGCAGTGAAGCTTGAGCATGCGGGGAGAGCGGACATGAGCGCGCGTGATCACAGCAGGGACGAGCCGGAGCAGCCCGTCCGGCCCCCCGGCAAGCGCGGGCCCCGGCCCTGCGGCACGGCGACCATCAGCCGCGTCGCCGAGGCCGCCGGCGTCTCGCGGGCGACCGTCTCCCGGGTCATGAACGGCTCACCCACCGTCAACCCGGAGCTCGCCGCACGGGTGCGGGCCGCCGCCAAGGAGCTCGAGTACGAGCCGAGCCTGGTCGCCCGCAGCCTCGCGCTCGGCCGCACCAGCACCATCGCGCTCATCGTCCCCGACCTGGCCAACCCGCTGTTCCAGGGCATCCTGCGCGGGCTCAGCCAGGCCGCCGGAGAGGTGGGCCGCCGCCTGCTGGTCGCCGAGTCCAAGGAGGACGCCGAGGAGGAGATCATCCTCGCGGTGGAGGCCCGGCGGCGATCCGACGGCCTCGTCCTCGCCTCACCCCGGTCGACCGACGAACGACTCCGCGCGCTCAGCGACCGGCTCGCCCCGCTCGTGCTGCTTCACCGGGAGATCCCCGGCTCCACCCTGCCGTCGCTGTCCATCGACAACGCGGTCGGCATCGCGGGGATCATGACCCACCTCACCGGCCTCGGCCACCGCCACCTGGTCTACCTCGCCGGCCCCGAGGCCAGCGCGTCCAACCGCGACCGCCGCGCCGCGCTGCGCGCCATCGTGGCCGCCACGCCCGGCCTCGCCCTGACCGAGCTCGCATGCGGCGCCATGTTCGACGACGGCCACGCCGTGGCCCGCGAAGTGGTGGCGTGCCGCGCGACCGGCGTCATCGCGTTCAACGACATGGTCGCCTTCGGCGCGCTGAGCGGCCTGCACGAGCTCGGCGTCGCCGTCCCCGGCGACCTGTCGCTCACCGGGTTCGACGACATCCCCTTCGCCCGCTACACCACACCACCGCTGACCACGGCCTCCATCCCAAAGAACGAGCTGGGCAAGCAGGCCTGGGACAAGCTGTGGTCGCTGATGAACGGTGACACCGGCGGGCACAACGTCCGCTTCCAGCCGCGCCTGCTCGTCCGGGAGAGCACCGGGCCCTACCACCCCCTGAGGAGAACACCATGAAATGGATCAGCGTCCGCGGTGACCGCCTGGTCGACGACACCGGCCACCCCGTCACGCTGGCCGGCGTCGGGCTCGGCGGCTGGATGAACATGGAGAACTTCATCACCGGCTACCCGGCGACGGAGTCGCTCCAGCGTGCCGCGCTGCGCAAGGCGCTGGGGGAGGAGGGCTACACCAGGTTCTTCGACCGCTTCCTCACCGACTTCTTCGACGTCGAGGACGCGCGCTATCTGGCGTCCCTGGGCCTCAATTCCGTACGGATCCCCTTCAACTACCGCCACTTCGAGGACGACGACCGGCCGTTCGAGCTCAAGGAGGAGGGGTTCGCCCTCCTCGACCGCGTCATCCGCCTGTGCGCCGACGCCGGCCTGTACACCATCCTCGACCTGCACGCGCTGCCCGGCCGGCAGAACCAGCACTGGCACAGCGACAACCCGACGCACTGGGCCGACTTCTGGAACCAGCGGCAGTTCCAGGACCGGGTCGTGCACCTGTGGGAGGCCCTCGCCGACCGCTACAAGGACGAGCCCGCGGTCGCCGGGTACAACCCCGTCAACGAGCCCGGCGACGCCTCGGGCGAGGTCATCGGACCTTTCTACGAGCGGCTGGAGAAGGCGGTGCGGGCCATCGACCCGCGCCACGTCCTCTTCCTGGACGGGAACCGCTACTCCTCCGACTTCTCCGTCTTCGACGAGCCGTTCGCCAACACCGTCTACACCGCCCACGACTACGCCCTGCCCGGCATCGCCGCGGGCAGCACCTACCCGGGCACCACCCGCGGCGAGTACTTCGACCGATCGGTGGTGGAACAGACCTTCCTGCGGCGTACGGAGTTCATGCGCCGCACCGGGACGCCCATCTGGATCGGCGAGTTCGGCCCCGTCTACGACGGCGACCCCGAGCGTGACCGGTCGCGACTCCAGCTCCTGCGCGACCAGCTGGACATCTACCGGGAGCACGGGGCGAGCTGGGCGCTGTGGACGTACAAGGACATCGGCCTGCAGGGCCTCACCTACGCTCGCGCGGACAGCGCCTACCTCCAGCGGATCGCACCCGTCCTGGAGAAGAAGGCCAGGCTCGGCTCCGACTCCTGGGGCGGGAACGACCGGCAGATCCGTCACATCCTGGACCCGATCGAGGAGCTCTTCGACAAGGAGTTCCCCGACTTCGAGCCGTTCCCGTGGGGGCGGCGGTCCTACATCCAGACGCTGGTGCGCAACATCCTGCTGGCCGAGCCGATGGTGGGGGAGTTCGGGCGGTGCTTCGACGGGGTGACCCCGGCGCAGGCCGAAGAGCTGGCGAGCTGCTTCGCCCTGGCCGCGTGCGAGCGCCGTGAACCCCTCGCCGAGGTCCTGCGCGCCCACCAGAATCAGGTCTGAACCGGCTCCCGCTTCACGCCGCCCTCGAAGGCGCGGCGATAGTCGGTGGGCGTGACCCCCACGTGGAGCGCGAAGTGGCGGCGCAGGTTGGCCGCCGTGCCGAGACCGCTGTGCTGGCTGACCTGCTCGATGGGCAGCTGCGTCGACTCCAGCAACGACTGCGCGTGGGCGAGACGCTGATTGAGCAGCCACTGCAGCGGGGTGGTGCCCGTCACGGACTGCACCTGGCGGAAGAAGGTACGCGGGCTCATCCCGGCCCTGCGGGCCAGGTCGTTGACCGAGAGCGGTAGATGGAGGTGCTCGGTGGCCCACTGGAGCACGGGGGCGAGGCTTTCGTCGTCGGTCACGGGCACGGACAGGTCGATGAACTGGGCCTGGCCACCCGCCCTGTGCGTGGGCACCACCATGCGGCGGGCCAGGGCGTTGGCGACGTGCGCGCCCAGGTCCTGCCGTACGAGGTGAAGGCACAGGTCGAGCCCGGCCGTCATGCCGGCGCTGGTGAGCACGTCGCCGTCGTCGATGTACAGCACCGAGTCGTCGATCTCGACCTTGGGAAAGCGCCTGGCCAGGTCCTCGGTGTGCATCCAGTGAGCGGTGGCCCTGCGGCCGTCGAGGAGCCCGGCCTCGGCGAGCGCGAAGGCGCCCATGCACAGCGAGACCATGCGCGCGCCGGACTCCGCCGCTCGCCGCAGCCCCCTGATCAGGTCGGGGTCGATGGGCATGCCCTCAGTGAAGACGGCCTCCGGCACGGATGGCACGATGACGGTGTCGGCCCTGGCCAGGGCGTCGAAATCGTGATCGCAGCGCAGGGAGAAGCCGCGCGCGGGCCCCGTCTCCGCGGTTCTCGGCCCGCACAACCACAGGTCGTACCACGGGTCTGCCAGGTCGGGTTGCGGCCTGCCGAAGACGGCGTAGGCGATGCCGAGCTCGTACAGGTCCCACGGGTGCATGTCGGTCTCTTCGGTCACCACGAGGGCGACGGATCCGGCGCTCATGGGATGGAGCCTATGGCAGCAATTTTGCGAAGATAGTCGGTCCTGCCACTGTTGATGGCGTCTGCGCAGGTGAGAGCGTGATCTCCGGAACCGAAACGAAGGAGAAAGCACTGTGCGTACGACCGATGTGACAGTTCTCGGCCTTGGCCGCATGGGCACCGCGGTGGCCGGGGCGTTTCTGAACGACGGCCACTCCACCACGGTGTGGAACCGGTCAGCGGGCAAGGCGGGCGCGCTCGTGACGAAGGGCGCCGTCCTGGCGCCCTCCGCCCGCGAGGCGGTCCAGGCCGGCCCGCTCGTGGTCGTCGTCCTGACCGACAACGCCGCCGTGCGGGAGCTGCTCGAACCGCTGGCCGACGTGCTGGCCGGACGGATGGTGGTGAACCTCACCTCGGGCAGCTCCGACCAGGCCCGCGAGACCGCCGCGTGGGCGCAGGCCCAGGGGATCGGCTACCTTGACGGCGCGATCATGGCGATCCCGCAGGTCGTCGGTACCGTCGACGCCTTTCTGCTCTACAGCGGCCCGAAGGCCGCCTACGACGAGCATGAGAAGACGCTGCGGAGCCTCGGCGCGGGCACCACCCATCTCGGCGCCGACCACGGCCTCGCCTCTCTGTACGACGTGGCGCTGCTCGGCCTGATGTGGGGCACGCTCAACAGCTTCCTGCACGGTGCGGCCCTGCTCGGCACCGCCAAGGTCGACGCCACCACGTTCGCGCCGTTCGCCAACAAGTGGCTCGGGGCCGTGACGGGCTTCGTGTCCGCCTACGCGGAGCAGATCGACCAGGGCGCCTACCCGGCCCTGGACGCCGCCATCGACACCCACGTGGCGACCATCGACCACCTCATCCACGAGAGCGAGGCCACCGGCGTCGACACCAGCCTGCCGAGGTTCGTCAAGTCCCTGACCGACCGGGCCCAGGCAGCGGGACAGGGCGGGCTCGGCTACGCCGCCATGATCGACCAGTTCCGCCACGATCACTGACGCTCGCAGCCACGGAGCGTCACGGAGTCCACGTAGGTTTCCGAAGCTCGATCGCCGGTTACCGGAAAGTCATGTTCGGCGCGGTACGGGTCCGTCCTGCCAGCGGTAGAGGTCGCGCAGCAGGGAAATCTCGGCGCCGTGATGGATCAGCTCCCTGTTGACGTGCAGGACGATGCCCTCCATGGGAAACCGCTCGGGACCCACCGTGGGCGGATTCTCCAGGTCAGCGTCCGAGAGCTCGCGGACCCCCGCGTTCCATCTCCCATACATCTCATCGAGCTGTTTCAGCGCCTCGTCAGCGGTCCCCGCGTAGGCGAAGGTCTGGGAGTCGACGTCCTGGCCGCCGAAGTGCCATCCGACCCGATAGCCCAGGCAGGAGACGATGATGTGCGCCAGCCGCCAGGCAATCGTGGTCACCGGCGCCGGCACCGGGTCAGGGGACGCGAAGTCCATCGTCCATTCCCCCGAACCTGCCGACATCGGTTCGGCCGACGTGCCACGTGGGCGGATGCTCCAGCAGCCACGCACCGGCTCCCAGAAGTACTCCTCATCGGCAAGACCGTGCAACCGCGGCCGCAGGTTCTTGTGCCAGTGCCGGTCCAGCTGGTCCGCGATTCGCTCGCTTCTTGTCATTTCCGCACACTACAAACAACGGAGACCTGGCTGCGGAGCATGAGTATCCCGAGCGAGCGCCACGCCAGAGCCTCCGACCTGCATGTTCGAAGATGGCGAAGACTCGCTGATCGACTCAGGGCTTGCTCGTTCAGAGCGCGACCGCGGAGCGGATGGCCAGGCCGGCGCCGAGCACCACCACCATCGTGGCCGTGCCCAGCGGGGCGAGCGCGGAGAGGCGGGTCGCCAGGCGGCGGCCCGCCGAGGCGCGCTGTTCGAGGCGATCGGCGAGCTTGACGAGCAGCAGGCCGGTCACGGTGAGCGTGACGGCCATGCCCAGGCCGTAGGCGGTCACCAGGGCGACCCCGAACCAGGTCCGGCCCAGCGCGACCGCGCCCAGCAGCACGATCAACGCCGACGGACTCGGCACCAACCCACCCGCCACCCCCAGCCCCACCACCCCAGACCTCTTCCCCCCACCACGAGCCCCGTGCCCATGGCCGTGGCCGTGGCCGTGGCCGTGGCCGTGGCCGTGCTCATGTTCGTGGTCGTCGGGGTGGTGGGCGGTTCTGAGGAGGCGGAGGCCGATGAGGGCGATCAGCAGGCCGCTGGCCACGCCGAGCCAGGACAGCACCGACTCCCCGGCCAGCGTCGTGAACGCGCTCAGCACCAGCCCGACCACCAGCACCGCGCCCGTGTGGGTGGCCGTCACCGTCGCGCCCACGGCCAAGGCGTCACGGGGACGGCCCCGGCGACCGGCCAGGTACGCGGCCATGATGGTTTTGCCGTGTCCCGGGATGAGCGCGTGCCCTGCGCCGAGCACCACCGCCAGGCCGAGCGCCAGCAGCCCCAGCGGCACGGTCAGATCGTCCGCGCCGATGAGCCCGGTGAACAGGCGGTCCAGCGCGGCGAAGGCGTCCCCGATCGGCCCGCCGACCGGGATCACGGAGATACCGACACCGGACGCACCCGGCTCCGCCCCACCGAAGGCAGTCGGGCCGGGGCCGGGAACTCCCGAGGTGGTGGCGCCGGTGTCAAGAAGAGCGCCGGGGGCGGCTACGGCGACGGTGGCCGTGCGTTGGTCGAGGGGGTCGGACAGGAGGTCGTCGGGGTAGCGGCGTAGTTCGTCGGTCACACTCGTCGCGGGCACCGACGAACGGGACAGGCGGACGCCGTCGCCGGTGGCGGTGATCTCACGCCAGCCGATCCGGTCCTGCTCGAAGCCGTCGGTGAAGCTCACCGTCCCCGCCACCCGGGTCACGGCGACCAGCTCGCAGGTCAGGCGGCTGACCTGGAGGCCGCCCTGGCCGGGCGCGTGAACGTGGGCGGATCGGGCCACCTGCCAGGGCGCCGCCCTGCCGTCCACTTCGAGGCTCTGCGCGGTGGCGAGCGCCGTGCATCTGCGGGTCGCGTACGTGTCGTCCACGTCCGGCTCGGCCTGCAGTGTCGGCAACTCGGCCAGGTCCACTACGGCGAGGTTGCGCACGCGGTCGGAGGAGACGCGCAGACCGTTGTAGTGGTTGACGGTGAAGTTGCCGAGCGGGTGAGCGAGGGTCGCAGGGGTCTCGGCGTGGGCCGTGGTGCTGGGCAGGACGCTCGCGCAGAGCGTGAAGATCAGCCCGGCGGTGGCGGAAAGGGCGAGCTGGAGCGGTTTCATGAGGGCCTCGCCAGTGCGGGCAGGTCGGGGTCGAAGCCGGTGGCCGAGGTGGTGCGGGTGTCGTGGCCGGTGGTCGGGGTGGTTCGGGGGGTGCGGCCGAGGGCGCGTTCGATGGTGGCTCGGTGGTGGTGGATCAGCGGGTTGCGCCAGCCTGTCGAGGTGGCCTGCTTGGCATGGTGGAGTGCCGCCTCGGGGCGGCCGGCTTTGAACAGGGCCCAGGCCAGCGCGTCGGCGGCGACGAGGTTGGGGTTGCGGGCGTGCTCGGCGCGGGCGTGCCGGACGGCCCGCGCGGGGTCGCCGTGGTCGGCTTCGAACTCGGCCCAGGTCAGATCGTCGCGTACGCCCGCTTCCTCCAGGAGGGTTCGCTGGGCGCGCAGCAGGGTCCAGTCGGCGGGCAGGCCTGCCTTGAGGCGGGTCTCGCCCTGCTCGATGAGGTACTGGGGGAGGGGCAGCCGCTGGACCACACGCTCGTAGAGCGTGAGCGCCTCGGTCAGGCGGCCGTCCAGGGCGGCGACGGAGGCTCGGCCGGCGAGGGCGGGGGTGTAGGCGGGCTGGGCTTCCAGGGCTTGGGTGTACCAGCGGTCGGCGGTGTCGAGGTCACCCTGGTGCAGGGCCAGTTCGCCCAGGTAGTGGCGGGTGTAGGCCAGGTCGGCGGGGGTGTGCGCGTCGTCGTGGGCGTACTCCAGGAACGTGCGCGCCTGCTCCTGGTCGCCCCGGAGCTCGGCGGCGTACGAGGCGCGGGCGAAGGCGGCCACGCCCGGGCGCAGGCGCAGCATCGTGTCCACGGCCCGTTCGGCGGCGGGCAGGTCGCCGAGCTGGGTGCGGGCGTCGGCGAGCACGCCGTGGGCGGCGGCGTTGTAGGGGTTGACGTCGATGGCCTGCTCGGCCAGCTCGGCCGCGTCGGCGAACTCGTGCCGACCGGCCGCCAGGGCCGCCCTGCCGGTCAGGACCGTGTCGTCACGCGTGTCGTCGCGCGGGTCGAGCCGGGCGGCCCTGGCCAGCGCGCCCTCCGCCTTGACGTAGTAGGACGGGTCGCCGGTGACCCTGGCCTGGTCCACGTACTGGCTGCCGAGCAGGGCCCAGCCGTGGTAGTCGCCGGGAAGACGCTGCAGACGCTCTTGCAGAGTCTCCCCGGCGGGACCTCCGGCCGCGGCCGGCACCGGGTCAGGGGGCGCGGAGACGGCGAGGACGGTGAACAGCAGGGCGCCGGCCAGGACCAGTCCGGTGGCCGGAAGAAGTGGGCGCATGAGGACTCCGGTGCTCAGAAGGTGCCGCGACGGGAAGAGCGCTGGTCAAGGCCGGTGCGAGCGGGGTCAGCGTTGGCTCACCGCGACGTTGCCGGGGAGGGGGATGTACGGGAACGTCTGGCCGAGCGGTCTGTCGTTCGCGTCGACCTTGTCCGTGAGGACGGGGATGAGCTTGCCGGATCGCGCGGCCCCCGCCACGGCCTGCAGGGCGATGTCCACGACGTCGTCGCCGAGGCGGCGGCCGTTCGGGAAGCCCTGCAGGTCGCCGCCGAGGACGCCGAGCCTGTTGGGGCTCTTGGCGGGCGGGACGGAGGTGTTCAGCCGCAGCATCTCGGCCGGCCGTACCGCGTGCACGTCCTTGTTGAGCGACAGCGAGTTGAGATCGGCCGCGATCGGCCCGTTGTCCTTGGCGACGCCGGTGAGGAAGATCTGCACCAGGTCGGCGCGCGGCGTGGGCGGGGCCTTGATGCCGTAGACGGATTGCAGCAGCCGGGCGACCTCCGGGTCGGTGACCCGCTTGACCAGGGCCGGTACGCCGGCGTCCCGGTCCGGGGGGAGCGCGTTGAACGCGTCCTTCAGCCCGGCGGGGGCGACGACCTCGTTGACCAGCGGGTTGCCCAGGCGTGAGACCTGGACGTGCCGGTGCCCGTTGAACTTGTCGGTCGTGGACCAGACGCCGATCACTGGGTTGCGCCTGGCGTCGCCCTTGAGCACCAGGTCCTCCACGGGCACCTGGAGGCCCAGCGTGCTGACGTTGTAGCCCTTGGCGGTGTCCTGGCCGACCTGGGACAGGTCGCCGCCGTACAGCAGGTCGAACACGCGCAGGTCCAGGAAGAACGCCTCGTCCGACTGCCCGGCGAAGGCCCGGCCGCCGCCCCGGAGGCCGGTGATGGCCTGCGAGCGCAGCGTGGCGTAGTCGGGCATGGACGCCGGGCCGACGTTGCTCGGCGCCACGACGCCGTTGGCGACCAGGGTCCGGGTGCGGCCATGGGTGATCCGCTTGAGCGTGTAGCGCTGCCGGTAGAGCAGGTTGCGGTCGGTGAGGGAGGTCACCGGCCCGTTGTTGTAGAGGAAGGTGTCGTTGCCGCGCCGGTCCTCTTCGCGGAACGTCCACTGGTAGGTGATGTCGGGCTTGGCGTCGCCGTTGTTGTCGATCTTGATGTTGTAACGGGACTTGGTGTCGAAGGGGTAGAAGTTCGGTCCGCCCTGAGGCTCCTGGAACGGGATCCAGTTCGACAGGAGGGTCACGGTGCCGGCCTTGTCGGGGCTGACGAACGCGTACACGTCGGTGTTGTCGTTGCGCGGGTCGCCCGCGATCGCCGGGGCTTCGCGGTGCGAGGAGGCGATGCCGGAGTCTGTACGGAGCAGGGCGAGCGAGGAGGCGGTCAGGGCCGCCGCGACGCCGAGTCCGATGAGAGCGCGCCGGTTGATCCGGAGCTCCATGGTCGGTCCTTTCGAGAGCTGCTTGTCTGAGAGGTTCCGGCCGGGTTCCTCGATGCCCTATTCGTTCCAGCGCGTCCGCCGGATGAGGCGTCTTCATCCTCAAGGAGGAGCGTCAATATGAGTTGACATACTTAAGTCGTCAATCTAAGTTGACGGGTGCTGAATCGGTGTCGCCGTTCGTTGGCTGTTGTCGGGATATATCTCGAAAGGGGAGCTTGTGATCAAGGAATTACTCGCATACCTGCGTCCGCACAGGCTGGTCCTGATCGTGGGCGGAGTGTTGGGCCTGATCGGATCGGCGGCGGGCCTGGCCATGCCGTTGCTGGCGAAGTACGTGGTGGACGCCTTCGGGCAGGATCGTTCGATGGCCGGGCCGCTCCTCGGGCTGACCGCCGCGGTGTTGGTCGGAGCCGTGGTGTCCGCCGCCGGCGGCTATCTGATGGAGCGCACCGGCGAGGGCGTCGTGCTCGGCGCCAGGCGCAGGCTGGTGGACCAGATGCTCAGGCTGAAGGTCGCGGACGTGGACCGGCTCAAACCCGGCGACCTGCTGTCGCGGGTGACAGGCGACACGACCTTGCTGCGCGCGGTGCTGACCAACGGGGTGGTCAACTCCGTGGGCGCGGCGTTCATGCTGGTCGGCGCGATCGTGATGATGGCGATCATGGACGGCGTCCTGCTGCTGATCACGCTGCTCGTGATCGTGGTGATCGGCGGACTGACCGGGATGGTCATGCCGAAGATCCAGCGGGCGCAGAAGCACGCGCAGGAGGCCGTGGGCGAGATGGGCGCGGTGCTCGACCGGGCGCTGCAGTCCTACCGCACGGTCAAGGCCAGCGGTGCGGAGGAGCGCGAGATCGGCGTCGTCTCCGCCGCGGCCGAGCGCGCCCGCGACCGGGGCCTGCAGGTGGCCGGGTGGACGTCGCTGGCCGGCGTGGCGACCTGGATGGCCGTGCAGGTCGCCTTCCTGTGCGTGCTCGCGGTCGGCGGCTCCAGGGTCGCCGCCGGCACGCTGGAGGTCTCGGCGCTGATCGCCTTCCTGCTCTACCTGTTCTACCTGGTGGCGCCGATCGGGCAGCTCGTCGAGGGCGCCGTCCAGCTCCAGCAGGGGCTGGCCGCGATGAGGCGGATCAAGGAGATCGAGGACCTGCCGGGCGAGCCCGTCGCCAAGCTGCTGCCGCCGGAGGACCCCACGCCCCTGGGCGTCACGTTCGAGGACGTGGTCTTCCGGTACGGCGAGGACCGGCCGCTCGTGCACGACGGGGTCACCTTCGAGGTGCCATCGGGCGGGCTCACCGCGCTCGTCGGGCCGTCGGGAGCGGGCAAGTCCACCGTGTTCGCCCTGCTCGAACGCTTCTACGAGCACCAGAGCGGGACGATCGCGCTCGGCGGGAAGCGGATCGAGGACTGGCCGCTCGCCGAGCTGCGGGCCGCGCTCGGCTACGTCGAGCAGGACGCCCCCGTGCTCGCGGGCACGCTGCGGGAGAACCTCCTGTTCGCCGCCCCGGAGGCCACCGAGGAGGAGGTGCTGCGGGCCGTCGCCCGGACCCGGCTGGACGACCTCGTGGCCAGGCTTCCCGAAGGGCTCGAAACGGCCGTCGGGCACCGGGGCGTGCTGCTGTCGGGCGGCGAGCGGCAGCGGGTCGCCATCGCCCGCGCGCTGCTGCGCAGGCCCAGGCTGCTGCTGCTCGACGAGGCCACCTCCCAGCTCGACGCGGTCAACGAGCTGCGGCTGCGCGAGGTCATCGCCGAGGTGGCGAAGGAGACGACCGTGCTCGTCATCGCGCACCGGCTGTCCACCGTGACCAACGCCGACCGGATCGTGGTCATGGAGGCGGGCGGCGTCCGTGCGGTCGGCACACACGCCGAACTGGTCGGCGGGGACGAGCTCTACCGTGAGCTGGCGGCCACGCAGTTCCTTGTCAGCTAGCCGTTGTACTCTTCGGGTGACATAGATGAATGTGTTCATTCAGGAGGTCGCATGAGCCGCACCGTGCGGGCGCCGCGAGGCACCACGCTCACCGCCAAGGGCTGGCCGCAGGAGGCCGCGCTCCGCATGCTCCAGAACAATCTGGACCCGGAGGTCGCCGAGCATCCGCAGGAGCTCGTCGTCTACGGCGGCTCGGGCAAGGCCGCACGGGACTGGCCGTCGTTCGACGCGATGGTCAGGACGCTCACCACGCTGGAGGGCGACGAGACGCTGCTGGTGCAGTCCGGCCGGCCCGTGGGCGTCTTCCGCACCCACGAGTGGGCGCCCCGGGTGCTCATCGCCAACTCCAACCTGGTGCCCGACTGGGCCAACTGGGAGGAGTTCCGGCGGCTGGAGTCGGCCGGGCTGACCATGTACGGGCAGATGACCGCGGGCTCCTGGATCTACATCGGCACTCAGGGCATCCTGCAGGGCACGTACGAGACGTTCGCGGCGGTGGCGGAGAGACACTTCGGCGGTTCGCTCGCGGGCACGATCACGCTGACGGCCGGGCTCGGCGGGATGGGCGGCGCCCAGCCGCTGGCCGTCACCATGAACGGCGGCGTCGCCATCTGCGTCGACTGCGACCCGCGCTCCGTCACCCGGCGGATCGAGCACCGCTACCTCGACGTCCAGGCCGACTCTCTGGAGGAGGCGCTGCGCCTGGCCTACGAGGCGCGTGACGCCCGCCGCGCGCTGTCCATCGGTGTGGTGGCCAACGCCGCCGAGGCGCTGCCCGGCCTGCTCGCCCGCGGCGCGGAGATCGACATCGTCACCGACCAGACCTCGGCGCACGACCCGCTGATGTACCTCCCGGCCGGGGTGGCGTTCGAGGACATGGCCACCGAGCGGGACAAGGACCCGGCGGGCTTCACCGAGCGGGCCCGCGAGTCGATGGCCAGGCACGTCGAGGCCATGGTCGGCTTCAAGGACGCCGGGGCCGAGGTCTTCGACTACGGCAACTCGATCCGGGGCGAGGCCAAGCTTGCCGGCTACGCGCGGGCCTTCGACTTCCCCGGCTTCGTGCCCGCGTACATCAGGCCGCTGTTCTGCGAGGGCAAGGGCCCGTTCAGGTGGGCGGCCCTCAGCGGCGACCCCGCCGACATCGCCGCCACCGACCGCGCGATCCTCGACCTGTTCCCCGACAACGAGCCGCTGGCCCGCTGGATCAGGAAGGCGGAGGAGAAGGTCCACTTCCAGGGGCTGCCCGCGCGCATCTGCTGGCTCGGCTACGGCGAGCGCGACCTGGCGGGCGAGCGCTTCAACGACATGGTGGCCTCGGGCGAGCTCCAGGCCCCGGTGGTGATCGGCCGCGACCACCTCGACAGCGGCTCGGTGGCCTCCCCCTACCGCGAGACGGAGGCCATGGCCGACGGGTCCGACGCCATCGCCGACTGGCCGTTGCTCAACGCCATGCTCAACACCGCGTCCGGCGCCTCCTGGGTCTCCATCCACCACGGCGGCGGGGTCGGCATCGGCCGCTCCATCCACGCCGGGCAGGTCACCGTCGCCGACGGCACCGCGCTGGCCAGGGAGAAGATCTCCCGGGTGCTCACCAACGACCCCGGCACCGGCGTCATGCGCCACGTCGACGCGGGCTACGACGAGGCCGCCGCCGTGGCGGCCGAGCGGGGCGTCCGCATCCCCATGCGTGAGTCCTGAGTGACGGGATGATAATGCCGGGGCCGCGGTGTTGGAGGAGGCGTGACGGGGTTCGACGAGTTGCTCGACGGCCGGAGACTCTCACCGGTGCAGCGCAGGATCGCCCATTACCTGGGGGAGCATCTGGAGGAGGCGATCTTCCTGTCCAGCGTGGAGCTGGCCGAGCGGGCCGGGGTGAGCCAGCCGTCGGTGACCAGGTTCGCCGTGGTGCTCGGCTTCGCCGGCTACCCCGAGCTGCGCCAGGCGCTGCGCCCGCTGGTGCTCGGCGGCGCCCCGGAGGGCTCGCAGGAGAGCGTGCTCAGAGGGGCCGTCGACCGTGAGATCCGCAACCTGACCGTGGTGCGCGACCGGCTCGGCAGCCTGCCGCTGAAGGAGCTGGGGGAGGCGCTGGCCGCCACCGAGCCGCTGCCCGTGCTCGGCCTGAGGGTGTCGGCCGGGCTCGCCACCACCTTCGCCTACTACACCCGGCGGATCCACCCCGACGTGCGGCTGCTCACGCACGGTGGCTCGGAGCTGACCGACGGCCTGCACGCGGCCCGCCGGGCCGGCGCCGAGTGGATGGTGGCCGTGGTGCTCCCCAGATATCCCACCGAAGTCATCCACGCTCTGCAGTACGCCGAGAAACTGGGCTATCGGGTTGCGGCGATCTGCGACCGGCCCGACTTCCCCGCCGAGGTGGTGCTCGACGCCCCGGTGGGGGACCGGCTGGTGTTCGACTCGCATGTGGCGCCGCTGGCCCTGGCCATGGCCCTGGTGGAGGCCATGGCCGACGCGGCGCCACTGCGCACCCAGGCCCGGCTGGAGGAGTACGAACGCATGACGGACGAGACCGGCACCTTCCAGCCAGGCGACCTTTCGTTTCCTTAGGCGGGCAGATTCCACGTGGGCCCGTCCGGGTCGCCGAGCCACACTCGCTGTCCCTGGCGTGTCACGGTGAGCCCGAAGCCGGATTGGTGTGGGCTGCCGGCGTGCTGCCAGGTCAGGACCGCATCCTCCACGGCCTGCCAGAGCCTCAGCGGGCCGTGCTGCCGAACCAGCCACCCCTCATCCTTCGGATCCCGGCGCGTGGTGGCCTGGGAGCCGGTGGCGACATCAAGCAGGATGATCTCATCACCGAACCCCAGTTTCTCGGCCGAAGGAGCGCCGAGCTGGGCGACGAACCGGCCGGTCGAATCATCCAGAACGTTCGGGTCGATCCTGCTCTCCCGCTCGTCGCCGAGCCCGATCACGTACGACGACCGGGGCGGGCGGGCATGTGGGCGGGCGGGCATGAAGGCGAAGTCGTCGAGCAGGAACCGGCCGCAGGCGGAGCCGTCGTCGGCCAGGGTGAGGTGAGCCAGCGCGTCGCCCGGCATCCACCCGGACAGGGGTGCGGTGATGGTGCCGCCGTCGCGTACCTGCTCCATCCAGGACAAGGGGATGTACCGCACCGAGCAGGTCGCGATGAGGCGGTCGTACTCGGCGTTCTCGTCGTACCCCGCCAGGCCGTCACCGACGACGAGCGTAGGCGCGTACCCGGAGTCCTCCAGCGCCAGGCGGGCGCGGGCCGCGGCATGGTGGTCGTACTCGATGCTGGTCACCTGACCGTCGCCCAGGCGCTCGCACATGAGCGCTGTCGAGTACCCCGTCCCCGTTCCGATCTCCAAGACCTTGTCGCCGTCCCCGATGCCTGCCCGTTCCAGCATCGCGACGACCAGGCTGGGCATCGTCGAGGATGAGGTGGGAGCACCGACGGTGATCGTGCCGGCGGTCTCGGCCGGGATGCCGTCGACCTGGGTGATCCAGGTCTTGTCGGAGTAGGCCATCTCCCACCACTTCCCCTCGGGCAGGTGGCTTCGCCGTATGGAGTGCCAGTGGTCCCCGGCCATCGATGCGTCCCGGCAGAAGAGGGCTTCACCGAGGAATCGCTCACGCTGTACGACCTCTACCGCTCGGCCCCAACCGGGATCGGTCAGGGCGCCTTCTCGCGCCAGCAGTGCGACCAGTTCCTGGCGGAGATGCATTGGAGTGGTGCTCATGACTCTCTTTTCTGGCGGGTCAGCGCGTCAGCTATGGCGCCGGCGATCTGGTGGGGTATCGGGTCGTCGAACCACGCCCATTGACCGTTGGGGTTGCACTCCAGAAACACCCACTCGTCGTCGATCAGGCAGAAGTCGAAGGCTCCGAAGACCAGACCAAGTTGGTCCAGGTATGCGCGCATGCTCTTGACGACGGCTGGAGAAGCCTCGATGAGTCGGTACGACAATGAGTCGTAGTGCAGCCGCCAGTCCAGCGCAGGGGCGCCGTCGATGCGTACAGGAAAGACACGGTCGCCCACCATCGTCACCCGAACGTCGGCCGTCTTCTCCACCTGCTCCTGGAACAAGTGAGCCGCCCCGGTAACGGTCTCGTCCACCTCTTCGGGGTCGATGGGATGCGCCCAAATAGTCCGCCACTTACCGTCGTCGGTCTTGAACGGTGTGGACCACAGCGGTTTGTACACCGTGCCGTTCGATCGCGACGCGAAACGACGTACGCTGTCCGGCCGGTTCGTGATCAGGGTGTGCGGGATGGCCAGGCCGCAGGCGGCGGCAGTAGCGAGTTGGAGCGGCTTGTACTCGGCATCCCGATTGCGGAACGGGTGGTTCAGGTAGAACGCGCCAGGGAGGGTCGCCAAGACGCCGCCCAGCCCGTAGCGCGCTTGCTCGGCCGCCCAACTCGCGCTACTGGTGTCCATCCCGGGCAAGGGCTTGTAAGGAGTGGGCTGACGCCAGTAGACGGCGCTCACGCCGGACAAGTCCAGGCGGCGGGTCGGTGTGTCGATCGACCCCGTCATGCCCGAACCATCGAAGTAGGCGGACGCAGGCGACCACCAGGACGGGTGCTGTCATCGGAATCAGTCCTGTACCCAGTCCTGGGTACTGTCTGCCTCGCCTTTGGGTGCGTTGCCGCTGCTCCCGTCACCCAGCGGAGGTGCGGTGGGGCTCGGCTTCTGCCTGTTCGTGCCGTGCTTGCCCGCCTCGATCGGCTGGTGGGTGACCGGGTCGGTGTAGATGCCCGTCTGCTTCACCGGGTCCAGGTGGACACGATAGGGAACATGGCCGCTGTCTCCGCTCTGCCTGAGAAACGGCGCCATTTGCGACACCCCCCATGGGCGGGACCTGCCCCCAGAGACCCCGAGGTTCGAGGGGGTCGGATCGTGGGTCACGTGCATGAACTCCTCCATTCACTTGGATGTGGTCGAGAACCGTGAAGGTCCAGTCCTCGCGCGCCCAAGAAAGCACGGTAAGACGAGAGTGGCGAAGCGTGTACGGACAGTGCGTACGGATTGGACGTTGTCCTGATGCCGACCCGTACGCTGCGTACGGGTCACTGCTCGAATGCGCTGACCAGATCGCGCAGTGACGACGAAAGCCGCTGACGGTGATCAACGAGATCATCAACGACGGACCGGGCGAATCCCTGGTGGCGGAACCATTCCAGTGACACGGCCTTGGCTTCGGCCGCGGCCTCCTCGGCGGCCTCCGACTTGCGCAAATCCAGCAGAGCGCGGGCATCATTCAGCCGGTGGCGCCCCCACTGCACCGGCAGCAAATCCGCCCGCCGGACAAGGGCACTCGCCTTCAATGCGGCGTCGGGACGGTTCAGCGCGGTCATGACATGCGTTGCCTGCACGCCGACGTGAGAAGGGCCGAAGCTCACCCAATAGTCGTGCCGGTCGGCCCCCGCCCTGGCCGCGCCGGCCCTGGCGACGCTCAGATACTCTTCGGCCTGCGTACCGTCTCCCCGCGCCCCGCACGCGACGGCAGCATGCAGGATGAGACCACCCCAGGCGGTGAGCTGGTTGGGAACCGCAGCCGACATGGTGGGCTCGATCTCTTCGGCCATGCGAACAGCGATCTTCTCGGCCTCCTCCGAACGGCCTTGATGCAGCAACACCCATGAGTAGGTCCCGTGCAAGGTGGCCAGCCGGTACGGGTCGTCACCGCTCTGTCCCGCGCTGATCGCCCGCTCGGCCGCGACAGCGGCAGCGTCGTCCCGGCCGGTATGAACGAGGACGCAGGCGGCGAGCTGCCAGGCGTGGGCCAATGGGGCTGCGCCGACTGTCCGGTCCGCGCCGTGCAGCACGCGGCACCGGTGGATCAGGTCAGGCAGGTCGGCGGCCAAGACGCCGAACTCGCCGCCGAAGTACGCGTCATACCCGCTCTCGACCCGGTGCCACAGCTCCGTCGCGTCGGGCTCCTCCTGGCCGTCCTCCGGGCTCATCTCCAGCAGCAGACCAGGATTGATCACCGCGTCGCGTACCGCCAGCGACGGGGCACCCGGCACCGGCTCCAGGTACGGCCCCTTGCCCGCGATGACTCCGGGATCAACGTCCAGTGCCCGTGCCAGCTTGACCATGCTGGACCAGGACATGCCCTTCTTGACGTCTCGCTCCAGAGCGGAGACCAGGTCCACGCTGAGCCCGGCACGCTCGGCCAGTTCCGCCTGCTTGTAGCCACGTCGGAGGCGGAGTCCGCGAACGCGCTGCCCCGGCGTCGTCGGCTTGGTCTGCGGCATGGGGTCCCTCTCGCCCAAGGGTTGCCGCCCACCTGCAGAGTAACCGCTGGGCGATCGTTGGCGTAGGTACTCATAGAGGTAGGGGAGCCCACCTTGTTCCCCTGAAGGCATGGCGTATCCCGTCGACAGAAGTCGGGAGGCCATTCGCGAGGTGGTGACGACTTATGAGTAACGCAGGTCTCCGTGTAGGTGTGTGGACCAAGGCCGAAGCGTCTGGCGGGAATGGCGGAAGCTGTGTCGAGGTGATGCGGCGGCCGGATGACGGTGTTCTTGTCAGGGACACCAAGGATCATGGGGAGGGGTTCAGCCTGGTCGGCTGAGCCCTTCTCGATGCCGTGATCCGTACATGCCTGTAGGGAGGGGTGGAATCCCTGACAGCGATTCAGCCGCAGATCTTCATTCCAGATCAGAGGAGGTCGGCTCGGTGGGCGAGGAGGCCCGCCTGAGTGCGGTTGGCCAGGTCGAGCTTGTCCAGCAGGCGTGAGACGTAGCTCTTGACCGTGGTCTCCGACAGGAACAGGCGGGCCGCGATCTCGCCGTTGGTCAGGCCCTCGCCGAGGCAGCCGAGCACGTCGCGCTCACGGTCGCTCAGCGCGGCGACCCTGGCTCGTACGGCCTGGCGGGCGTCGTCCGTGCTCGCCGAGCGTGAGACGAGGTGGCGGGCCGCCGACGGTGACAGCACGGTGTGGCCCTGGGCCGCGACCTTGACGAGGTCGATCAGGTCCTCCGGTGGCGTGGATTTCACCAGGAAGCCGCTGGCTCCCGCCTCCAGCGCCCTCAGGACGTGGGTGTCGGAGTCGAACGTGGTCAGCGCGACCACCGCCGGTGAGGTGCTCAACCTGGTGATCTCGGCGGTCGCGGTGATGCCGTCCACGCCCGGCATTCTGATGTCCATCAGGACGACGTCGGGGGCCGTACGCAGCACCGCCTCCACTGCCTCCGCCCCGTCCTCGGCCTCGGCCACCACCTCGATCTCGCCTGCCGAGGCGAGGATCGTCCGGAGGTGACGGCGGACCATGGGGTCGTCGTCGGCCACGAGCACCTTGATCATGTCGTCTCCCGTCCGCGCTGCCTGGTTCCGTGCTGCCCGGTCTCCGTGGGAACGGAGGCGGGGAGGGTGGCGGCGACGCGGAAACCGCCGTCCGGGCCGGAGGCGGCAGCGAAGGTGCCGCCGAGCAGGGTGACGCGGCGCCGCAGCCCGTCCAGGCCCATACCGGAGCCACCCGCCGCCAGCTCGGAGGCGGACACAGGCGGGGCGTTGCTCACCGTGACGGTCATGGTGTGGTGGTCGTAGGCGAGCTCGGCCTCCACCCGCGTGCCGGGCGCGTGTTTCCGCGCGTTGGTCAGCGCCTCCTGCAGCACCCGGTACGCGGCCCGCGCGATCGCCGGGGTCACCGCTCCCGGCCGGCCGGTGACGCGCAAGGTGGTCGGGTTGCCCGCCGCGACGGCCCCGTCCACCAGGAAATCGAGGTCGGCGGAGGTCAGCGTGACATCCGGCGGCTCCTTGGACTCCTGGGGCTGGTCGTGGCCGCGCACGATGCCGATCAGGTCGCGCAACTCCGTGAGCGTGCGGGTACCCGCGTCGCGGATGTGCTCGGCGGCGGACCGGACGGCGTGGTCGGCGGTCGAGACCTTCAGGGCGCCGGCGGCCAGGACGATCTCCGTGACGTGATGGGTGACGATGTCGTGCATCTCCCCGGCCAGCCGCTGCCGCTCGCCCGCCCTGGCCCGCTCGGCCAGCAGGTGCCGCTCGCGTTCCGCGCTCTCCGCCTGCTCGGTGAGAAGGCGTCGCTCCCGTTCCGCGCTCTCCGCCCTGTCCCGCAACGATCTCACCAGTTCCCGGCGGGCGCGGACGTACAGAGCGAGTACGGCGGGCAGGACCGTCGTGGTGAGCCCGGCGTACACCGTCTCCCAGTCCGGGGCCCACGGCCGGCCGGCCGACAGGGCCAGCACCGTCACGTACGCCAGCGCCTTCCGGCGCGGCAGCTCATGGACCAGGAACCACACGATCACCGGCGTGCACAGCGGCGCGGTCACCGGCGTGGCCTGCTCGGCCGGGGTGAACGTCCCGGGAGCCAGCGTGTCCCCGACGGCCGCCGCCACCGTCGTCGCGCACGCCACCAGCGCCACCATCCGGGGGAAGCGGCCGAGGAAGGGCAGGCAGGCGTTCACGACCAGGCTCAGCACCAGCCCGGCGGCCGGGCCCAGGGGGCCGCTGGTGCGCTGGACGTTCCGGTAGAGGGCCAGGTCGAGCAGGATGAACGCGACCATGGCGAGGACCAGGAAGGCCTGAGCCCTCCTGGCCTCGTTCATCTGGGGTGGGGAGGTCATGGTCGGTTGAACAGGTCACATCGGGGCGCGGGCGTGGTGGCGGTGCTGCCCGGCCGCTCGGTGATCAGGTGGGCCACCGGCTTGCCGCCCCGCCAGCGCGGCCACGCCTTGCCGCTCGACGCCGGCGTGCCGGTCCGCGCGAACGTGGCCCAGGCGGTCACCATATCCCGGGCCACCGACCGCTGGGTCCCCGTGAGCGGGACGGGCCGGCCGTCGAGGTTGATCGGCTTCTCTTTGACGTCGAAGAGGTACGCCAGCTCCGAAGCATGTCCCGCGCCGGCCGGGAAACCGGGCACGGTCGGGATGAACGGAGGCGCGGTGTCGTCGCCGAAGACGTACGCGTACACCCTGGTGTGCTTCGTGAGGGCGTCCTGGGTGGCGGCATGTGGGCAGGAGAAGATCGCATCGGTGTACGGCGCCGCCCACGCCTCGTGCGCGGTGCCGTACCGGTCGCGGGGATAGCGGCGGGCGACCTCGTCCGCCTGGTCGCCGAAGCCCTGGCGGAGCAGGTCGGGCAGGTTGGCGTCGTTGATCGGCTTGCCGAGCAGGGTCATCACCCCGGCCATCAGCAGGGCCTCCTCGGACGTGTGGCCCGACAGCACCGGCACCCGGGCGAAGTCCCCGTCGCGCAGCGCCTGGTCGGGGGCGACGGGAAAGGTGGGGCCGCCGTAGGACGCCGCCGTGAAGTACTCGGTCAGGTTCAGCAGGTCCTTGACCGGTTTGGCGCGCAGGCACTCCAGCGTCCTGGCGGCGTCACGGCAGCCGACCCGCCGGGCTGCGGTCTGGGTGGCGGCGTAGGTCTCCTTCAGCGACCGCCAGTACGGGATCCTCGGCGTGCCGGGGGCGGCCGCGTTCGGCAGCAGGACCGTGCCGCACGTGCCGCTCTGGATGATCGCCTTGTGGAACAGGCCGCGGCCGGCGGGGGAGGTGAGGTGGCCGCAGGTGGCGATGCCGCCGCCCGACTCGCCGAACAACGTCACGTTCCCGGCGTCGCCCCCGAAGGCCGCCGCGTTCCGCCGTACCCAGCGCAGTGCCGCCTGCTGGTCCTGCAGCCCGAACGTGCCTCCGCCGGACATTCCGGGGACGGCCAGGTAGCCGAGCACGCCGAGCCGGAACTCCACCGTGACCACCATGACGTCGCCCTGGACGGCGAGGCGGCGCGGGTCGTAGTCGGCGCCCCGGCCCGCGTTGAACCCGCCGCCGTGCAGCCAGACCAGCACCGGCCTCGGCTTCTGGCCCGCCTTCTTCGGTACGGTCACGTCGAGCGTGAGGCAGTCCTCGGCGTCGCTGCTCTCCTTCGGGTTGTCGCTCGCCTGGGGGCACGCCGGGCCGGAGGTTGTCGCGGGTACGACGCCCTGCCACCTGGCGACGGGCTTGGGCGGTTGCCAGCGCAGTTCGCCGATGGGCGGCTGGGCGTACCGGATACCCCGAAATCTCAGGACATTTCCGTCTTCTGTCCCCCGAACTCGCCCGCTGTCAAGCCTCACCTCAGGCCCGGCCCCGGCGCTGCTCGACGCACTGGCCGCGCCGCTGGTCGCCGGGCTGGTCGCGCTGACTGCAGCCACCGGATCTCCTTCGGTCCGGGCCGCCTCGCAGCCCTGCGTGAGCAGGAGCGCGAGCGCCCCCAGGACGGCTCTGCCTCGTGGTGCATCCATGACCAGCACGCTAGGAAGCGACCCCCACCTCCCGGTACGGCCGCAGGTTGCGTTCGACCGACCGAAGGTTGCCAGTGGGTCGACCGGGAGTCGGCAGAGGCGGCCGGTGGTGGTGAGCGATGACGGGCGCATTGATGGCGAGATGGTCCAGCGTCTGCCCGGCCCAGCGAGTGACAGGGTATGAGCCGCTGTCCGGGTTCGCGGTCGACACGGTCGCTGCCGTGACCCTGGAGTCCGGTGCGCGCGCCGTGTTCAAGGCCGCCGCCGCGTGTGAGGTCGAGGTGGAGCTGTGGGCGCTGTGGTCTATGGCGGAGCGGGGCGCCTCCTCAACCGGCGATCTTCCTTAGTGAGCGCACCGACCAGGTCACGGTCAGCGCCGCGAGACCCAGCATGACGGCGAACGCCACGGGCACCGACAGGTCGGTGAGGTCGCCGGCGAACAGCGCCCGGCCGGCCTCCACCGGGTGATAGAAGGGTGTGAACCAGGCGATCCGCTCCAGCCAGTCGGGGCCGAGTGCCATGGGCAGCAGCGCGCCCGACAGCAGCATCAGGGGCAGCGCGAAGAACTGCATGATCTGCCCCATCGCGTTCTCGTCACGCAGGCCGAGCGCCAGGCCGTAGGCCACGCCGGAGGCGAAAAGCCCGGTCACACCGAGGAGCAGCAGCATGAGCAGCGCCTCCACCGGGCCGATTCGCAGGCCCATGACCAGCGCGATGAGGATCACCATCAGCGACTGGACCGTCAGCACGGCCACGTCCCTGAGCATGCGGCCCAGCACGAGCGCGGGCCGCCAGACGGGCGCGACCGCGATGCGCTCCAGCACGCCGCTGCGCATCTCGTAGATGGTGCCGTAGGCGACGCCCATCGAGCCGAACAACGCGGTGATGACGAGCATGCCGGGCGCGAAGGAGGTCAGCGCCCGGCCGAGGTCGCCGCCGAAGGCCATGCCGGCGTACAGCGGGGCGAACAGCAGCAGGTACATCACCGGCTGGATGATCCCGAACAACGGCCAGACCGGATTGCGCATGGTGTTGCGCACCTCGTGGCCGAGGAAGAGCGCGGTGTCCCTGATCATGCGGCGGCTCCCGTGTCGCGCAGTGACCGGCCGGTCTTGGCCAGGAAGACGTCGTCGAGCGTGGCGCGGTCGAGGGCGATGGAGGTGATGCCGAGCCGCTGTTCCTCCAGTGCGCGCAGCAGCGGGGGCAGGGTGTGCTCGCCGTCGTCCACGTACACGCGCAGTACGTCCTGGTCCAGGCGGGTCTGCCTGGCCAGCGGCGCCAGCGTCGCGGCCGCCCGCTCCGGCTCGTCGAGCCTGAGGGTCACCACGTCTCCGGACACCTCCCGCTTGAGCTCGGCCGGGGTGCCGTCGGCCACGACCACACCGTGGTCCACGATGGCCAGGCGGTCGCAGAGCGCGTCCGCCTCCTCCAGGTAGTGGGTGCTGAGCAGGACGCTGGTGCCCTGGTCGCGCAGCTCCTTGATGCGGTCCCACAGGTTGGCCCGATTCTGCGGGTCCAGGCCGGTAGTGGGCTCGTCGAGGAACAGCAGCGGCGGGGTGTGCACCAGCCCGAGCGCGATGGAGACCCGCCGTTTCTGGCCGCCGGAAAGGGTACGGCCCGGCCGGTCGGCGATCTCGGACAACTCGAACCTGTCGAGCATCTCGTCCGCCGCCTTGACCGGATCCGGCACCCCGTACAGCTTGGCGGCGAAGACGATCTGCGCGCGGGCGGAGATCTGCTCCTCCACTCCGCCGGACTGGCTGACGTAGCCGAGACGGCGGCGGATCTCGCCCGGCTGCTTCAGCAGGTCGTGCCCGGCGATCGTGGCGCTGCCGGCGTCGGGCCTGATGAGCGTGGCGAGCATCCTGATCGTGGTCGTCTTGCCGGCGCCGTTGGGGCCCAGCACGCCGTAGATCTCTCCTGCCTTCACCTCCAGGTCGACGCCTCTGACGGCCTCGACCGTCTGGGCGCCCTTGCGGCTCTTGGTGGTGAAGGTCTTCTTTAAGCCGTGGGCATTGATGATCATGCTTCTCCTCAGGGAAGCTCGTCGTTCTCCACTTTCGGCAGCGCCTGTTCGCACCAGTCGAGCTGCGCGCGCAGGGTGCCGATGTTGAGCTTGAGGTTCTCGTCGATGTGCCGGGGGGCGCCGAAGCGCTGCTTGGCGCCGAGCGCCCGCTCGGTCGTCGCGATGCCCAGCTTGAGCTGCTCGATCCGGGCCTGCAACGCGCTCACCAGCTGCGGACGCTCCAGCCTGTCGAGGAAGGTGACCGCCACCTGGAAGGGATCCACGATGGGCTTGACCTCGTGCCAGGTGAGCATGAGCAGCCGGTGGTACTCGAAGCGGCCGTCGTCGGTCAGGGCGTAGACGGTGGAGCCGCCCTTGCCCGTCTCGACCACCTCCAGCAGGCCTTCGTCGGCCATCTTGCCGAGCCCGTGATAGATCGAGCCGAACTTGACGTTGGCCCAGCTGTCGGCTCCCCAGGTCTCCAGGTGCCGTCGGACCTGGTAGCCGTTCAGCGGGCCGTCGAGCAACGTGCCGAGAATGAGAATGCGGGTGGTCGTGGACATGTACTCAAGTTTGTACTCAAATTTTAGTGCCTGTCAATCGTGAGAGGCTTCCGACCATGAGCGAACGACCTACGGCCCTGGTCACAGGGGCCACTCGCGGGGTGGGGGCGGCCGTCGCCCGTGCCTTCGCCCCGACCCACCACGTCATCCTCGGCGGGCGCGACGAGCGGGCGCTGGCCGCCCTGGCGGCGGAGCTGCCCGACGCGCGGCCCTGGCCGGTGGAGCTCACTGAGGTGACCGAGGCGGACGTCGCCGGCGTCGATCGGCTCGACGTGCTGGTCCACAGCGCCGGCGTCACCACGCTCGGCCGGATCGGGGAGCTGCCCGCCTCGGTGTGGCGTGACACGATGGCGCTCAACCTCTTCGCGGTCGCGGACCTCACCCGGCTCGTCCTGCCGGCCCTCAGGCGGGCGCGCGGCCACGTGATCTGCGTCAATTCCGGCGCCGGGCTGCGGGCCAACCCGGGCTGGGCCGCGTACGCCGCCAGCAAGTTCGCGCTACGGGCCTTCGCTGACGCGCTGCGGCAGGAGGAGCCGGACCTTCGCGTCACCTCGGTCTACCCCGGCAGGGTGGACACCGACATGCAGCGGAGCGTGCGCGAGCAGGAGGGCGGCGCGTTCGAGCCGGACCGTTACCTTCAGGCCGACAGCGTGGCTCGCGCCGTCCTCGCCGCCGTCAACGCCGGCCCCGACGCCCACCTCACCGAGCTCACCCTCAGACCGAGCGCGGGACCCGTCACGTAGAACCCTGCCCGGCGCTTCGCCACTCGGCAGGTTGGCAGGGCCGCTCCGGGCCGTCGGCGTGAGTGTGAATGGATCCATTCACTACAGTGGGTTCATGCTTGAGGAACTCGCGCGTACCGGTCGGGACTCCGCCACCAATGGCTACGTCAGGGACGCGTGGTCTCCGCCTGACCTGGAGCTGCGTGAGTGGTTCGCGGGCGAGGCCACGCGCAGGGGTCTGGACCTGCGGGAGGACCGTAACGGCAATCTCTGGGCCTGGTGGGGCGACCCCGCGCGCGAGCCTGGCGTGGTCACGGGCAGCCACCTCGATTCCGTACGGCAGGGCGGCGCGTACGACGGGCCCCTCGGGGTGGTCTCGGCCTTCGCAGCCATCGATGTGCTGAAAAATCGGGACTTCTTCCCGAAGAAGCCGCTCGGCGTCGCGTGCTTCACGGACGAAGAGGGTGCCCGGTTCGGAGTGCCGTGCGTCGGGTCGCGGCTGCTCACCGGGATGCTCGCGCCCGAGCGGGCGCTGGCGCTCAGGGACGACGAGGGCGACACCCTGGCCGACGTCCTCACCAAGGCCGGCCGCGACCCGCGCGGGCTGGGCCGCGACGACGAGACGCTCGCCCAGGTCGCCACGTTCGTGGAGCTGCACGTGGAGCAGGGCCAAGGCCTGGTACGGCTCGGCAGACCGGTGGGCGTGGCCCAGGCGATCTGGCCGCACGGGCGCTGGCGGTTCGACTTCCGGGGGCGGGCCGACCATGCGGGCACCACCAGGCTCGCGGACCGCGACGACCCGATGCTGCCGTTCGCCCGCCTGGTGCCGGCCGCCCGCGACGCCGCCGCCCGGCGCGACATCGTCGCCACGATCGGCAAGGTACGCGTCTCGCCCAACAACGCCAACGCGGTGCCCGGCCTGGTATCGGCGTGGCTCGACGCCCGCGGCCCGGACGAGGCCGACGTCCGCGCCTTGGTGGAGGAACTGACCGCCCTGGCGTCCACGGCCGGAAGCGGAACGGGCGGAGGCGCCGGGGTGACGGCCGAGGTGAGCGAGGAGTCGTGGACGCCCCTGGTGGACTTCGACCACGGGCTGCGGGAGCGGCTGGCCGCCGTCGTGGGCGGCGGCACGCCGGCGCCGATCCTGCCGACCGGCGCCGGGCACGACGCCGGCATCCTGGCCGCCGCGGGCGTTCCCGCCGCCATGCTGTTCGTACGTAACCCCACCGGCGTGTCCCACTCCCCGGAAGAGCACGCCGAGCAGGCAGACTGCCAGGCGGGAGTCGTCGCACTGGCGAGTGTGCTGGAGGAGCTGTGCCGCTGACCTACTGGTGCGAACAGGCCTGGCTGCCCGACGGCGTCGCCGACAGCGTGCTCGTGACGATCGACGGCGCCCGGATCGTCGAGGTCGTACAGGGGGACCCGGGCGGGGCGCGCCGCCTGCCGGGGCTCACCCTCCCGGGCCTGGCCAACGCCCACTCACACGCCTTCCACCGGGCGCTGCGCGGCACGACGCAGACGGGCAAGGGCGATTTCTGGACCTGGCGCGACCGGATGTACGAGGTGGCGGCGGGGCTCGACCCCGACGCGTACCTCGCCCTGGCGAGGGCCACCTACGCCGAGATGGCGCTGGCGGGGATCACCTGCGTGGGGGAGTTCCACTACCTGCACCACGCGCCGGGCGGCAGGCCGTACGACGACGCGAACACCATGGGCCACGTCCTGGTGCGGGCCGCCCGCGAGGCGGGGCTGCGGATCGCGCTGATCGACGCCTGTTACGTCTCGGGCGGGCCCGGCACACCGCTGGCCGGGGCGCAACTGCGGTTCGGGGACGGGAACGCCGACGGGTGGGCGGTGCGGGCCGAGGAGCTGGCCGCCGCCTACCGGGGCGAGCTGGACGTGGAGATCGGCGCGGCCATCCACTCGGTCCGCGCGGTGCCGCCCGAGCAGATGCCGGTGATCGCGGAGTTCTCCCACCGGCACGCGGTCCCGCTGCACGCGCACGTGTCGGAGCAGCGGGCCGAGAACACCGCGTGCGTGGAGACGTACGCCGCGACTCCCGTGCAGGTGCTGCACGAGCACGGCGCGCTCGGGCCGCGCTCGACCGCGGTGCACGCCACCCACCTGTCCGAGGTCGACGTCGAGCTGCTCGGCCAGTCCGGCACCTACGTGTGCATGTGCCCGACCACCGAGCGCGACCTGGCAGACGGCATCGGGCCGGCCAGAACGCTGTACGACCGGGGCTCGGCGATGACGCTCGGCTCCGACAGCCACGCCGTGATCGACCTGTTCGAGGAGGCCCGCGCGGTCGAGCTGGACGAACGGCTGGCGAGCGAGCGGCGCGGCCACTGGAGCGCCGCCGAGCTGTTGCGCGCCGCCACCTTCACCGGTCACGTCTCGCTCGGCTTCCCCGACGCGGGGCAGCTCCTGCCCGGCGCGTGGGCCGACCTGGTCTCCGTGCGGCTGGACTCTGTGCGTACGGCCGGCGCGGCCGGGCTGGAGGCGGTCGCGTTCGCGGCGACGGCGGCCGACGTGCATTCGGTGATCTCCGGCGGTCGCCAGGTGGTCAGCGAGGGGCGGCACGAGCTGGGCGACGTCGGGACCATGCTGTCCGAGGCGATACGGCGGGTGAGCGGAAGGGTGGGCACCGGATGACCAGCACGGTGATCGACGGCATCGGGGTGCTCTACACCGGTGACCCGGAGCGCGAGGAGATCGAGGACGCGGCCCTCGTGGTCGAGGACGGCCTGGTGGCCTGGACCGGGCCGGCCGCCGAGGCGCCGCAGGCCGACCGCAGGGTGGCGGCGGAGGGCAGGGGGGTGATCCCCGGCTTCGTCGACAGCCACGCGCACCTGGTGTTCGCGGGAGACCGGACGGCCGAGTTCCAGGCCCGCATGTCCGGCCAGGCCTACACCGGAGGCGGCATCAGGACCACGGTCGCCGCCACCCGGCAGGCGGGAGACGCCGAGCTGGCCACCCGCGCCGCCGCCCTGGTGAAGGAGATGCGCGCGCAGGGCACCACCACCGTGGAGATCAAGAGCGGCTACGGCCTGACCGTCGAGGACGAGCGGCGCTGCCTGGAGATCGCCACCGCCCTCACCGACGAGACCACCTTCCTGGGCGCCCACGTGGTCCCCTCGGGGATGGACGCTGACGACTATGTACGGCTCGTCGCCGGTGAGATGCTCCAGGCCTGCGCGCCGTACGCGAAATGGGTGGACGTCTTCTGCGAGCGCGGCGCGTTCGACGGCGACCAGACGCGGGAGATCCTGCGTGCCGGGATCGCGGCCGGGCTGCAGGCCCGGGTGCACGCGGGCCAGCTCGGCGAGGGGCCGGGCGTGCGCATCGCGTGCGAGCTCGGCGCGGCCTCGGCCGACCACTGCACCCACCTCACCCCGGCCGACGTCGACGCGCTGGCCTCGTCGGGCACCGTCGCGACGCTGCTACCCGGGGCGGAGTTCTCCACCCGCTCGCCGTACCCGGACGCCAGAAGGCTCATCGACGCGGGGGTGACGGTCGCGCTGGCCACCGACTGCAACCCGGGGTCGTCGTACACCTCCTCCATGCCGTTCTGCGTCGCGCTGGCCGTACGGGAGATGGGGATGACGCCGCTGGAGGCGATCAGGGCCGCCACCTACGGCGGGGCGCGCGCGTTGCGCAGGACGGACGTAGGCTGGCTGCGCCCCGGCACCCGCGCGGACCTCGTCGTTCTCGACGCTCCCTCCTATGTGCATCTGGCCTATCGCCCCGGCGTTCCCCTTGTTCACCAGGTGTTTCAGGCCGGTCTCCTCCTTGAGGAGGACCCGCAGAACCCTCCGCTGGTCGTAGGCCTTTAGGGAATCTTTGCTTCTGGCCAGACGTTGGCGGGATAAGAACGCAGCTGCGGGAACGAGGTGCCTGGGGATGGCAAGGCCTACGGGGAGTCGCGGAAGCGAGCAGCACGTCGCTGACCGGGATCTGCTGGGGACGTACCTGGCGGAGATCGGCAGGGTTCCGCTGCTCACTGCGGAGCAGGAGGTGGAGCTCGCCAAGCGGATCGAGGCGGGACTCTTCGCCGAGCAGTTGCTCGACAGTGGGGGCTCGGAGCCGCGCATGGGGGATGCGGCGGACGAGGAGCTTGAGAGGCTGGCCATCTCGGGCCAGCGGGCGAAGGACGAGTTCATCCAGGCCAACCTGCGCCTGGTCGTGGCGGTGGCCCGCAAATACTCGGGGCGCGGGATGCCGCTGATCGACCTGGTCCAGGAGGGCAACCTGGGGCTGGTCCGCGCGGTGGAGAAGTTCGACTACAAGCGGGGCTACAAGTTCTCCACCTACGCCACCTGGTGGATCCGGCAGTCGGTGGGCCGGGCGATCCACGAGCAGGCCAGGCCGGTGCGGCTGCCCACGCACGCCGGGGAGCAGATGACCCGGCTGATGCGGGTGCGCAGGGACATGCTGGCGGAGCTCGACGTCGAGCCCACCGACGAGGAGCTCGCGGCGCTCCTGGAGCTGCCGATCGAGCGGGTCAAGGAGCTGCGCCGCTGGGCGTCCGACCCGGTCTCGCTGCAGCTCGGCGTGGGTGACGAGGATGAGACCGAGCTGGGCGACATGATCGCCGACGACACGTGGGCCGATCCGGAGCAGCAGGCGATCGACATCCTGGAGCGCGAGCGGCTCGACCAGTGGCTGACCGGGCTGGAGGGCGACGCGCGCGACATGCTGCGCTGGCGCTACGGGCTGGTGGACGGCCGCGAGCACACCCTCACCGAGGTGGGCGAGCGCTACGGCATCGGCCGCGACCGGGCCCGCCGCATCGAGCGCGACGCCCTGGCCAGACTCCGCAGGATGGCCGACGCCGCCGCCTGACCTGGTGCCGCGCGGGCCGCTTCAGATGTACGCGTAGACCCCCTCCCAGTTGGGGAGGGGGTCTACGCGTCCGCGCCGTTGCCGTCCGAATCCGTCAGTCATCGGCCCACGTCCCGTCCGGGATGCGGCAGAGCAGCCCTGGCGTGGTGAGCCAGGTGTCGTCGATGCGGCCGCTGTGATCGTCTACGACTCCGAGTTCACCACGACCTACGGGGAGACCGGCGAGATCGCCAGGCCGTAGGGAGTCGTCCTTCGTCAGCCGGTCGTGCGCCACTTCAGATAGCCGCGTCGCCGCCGGGCGCGGATGAGCCGGTCGAGGAGGAGCGCGATGGACGGCGGATAGGGGGTCCGGGCCGGCTTGCCCGCGCCGAGGCGGGCGAGCCGTCGCGACGTAGCGGCCTGGACGGCCGCGGCGGCGAAGGCTTTGTGCCGGATGCGGGTGCGGGGCGGGTGGGCCTGGGCGTCGGTCCCGGCAAGCCACCGCGCGGGCAGGTCGGGCGCGACGGCCAGCGCTGTGGCCATGCCGGCGACGGCAACGCCGGAGTCGATCACCTGCTGGGCGACCGCGCGTCGCCGGATTCCGCCGGTCAGCAGCAGCGGCAGTGGCGAGGAGGCGACGAGCCGCTCGGCGAGCTCCAGGAAGTACGCCTCTCGTGCCAGGGTGCGCCCGTCCGCGGGGAAGCCCGCGGTGACCAGGCTCTCGATGCTGCCGCCGGACAATTCGACCAGGTCAGCCCCGGCATCGGCGAGCATTTTGATCACGTCTCGCGCGTCGTCGGTGTCGAATCCACCGCGTTGGAAGTCCGCGGAGTTCAGCTTCACCGCGACCGCGAAACCCGTGCCGACGCGCCGGCGTACCGCGCCCACGACATCGAGCAGCATCCGGGCGCGGTTGGGCAGGCTGCCGCCCCAGCTGTCGGCACGCCGATTCACCAGCGGGGACAGGAACTGGGACAGCAGGTAGCCGTGTGCGGCGTGGATCTCGACCCCGTCGAACCCGCTCCGCTGCGCCAGCCGCGCCGTCACCGCGAAACGTGCCACCGTCTCGTCGATCTCCAGGGCGGTCATCGGCCGTGGTGTTGGATACATGCCGGAGAATCCGCCGAGGTCGATCGGGACCGCGGACGGGGCCCAGGTGATGTCGGCGAGGTCCTTCGGGATGACCCGCCCGGGGTGGTTGATCTGCATCCAGATCTGTCCGCCTGCCGACTGCCCGGCGGCCGCCCAGCGGCGAAACGGTTCGAGAGGCGTGTCCTGCTCCAGCACGACGTCTCCGGGGTGAGCGACCGCCCGGCGATCGATCATGACGTGCCCGCTGATCAGAAGCCCGGCACCGCCTGCGGCCAGCCGCCGATAGAGCGTGACGAGCTCGTCGCCAGGAAGCTGGCCAGTCGTGGCGAGCAGCTCCTCCATCGCGGCCTTCGCGATCCGGTTCTTCAGCGGGGCGCCGTTGCGCAGGTGCAGCGGCTCGTTCAGCGCGGTCATCCGCTCTCCCCTGACAGGTCCTGGTGTCATGACGTGGCCGGGTCGAGATCGCTGACGTCATGGAAGCCGGCCTTGCGGTTGAGGCCGCCGGTGACCCGGGCGACCGTGGTCCGGGGCAGCAGGCGCGCCGCCCAGGTCGCGGCGCGATTGAAGGTGCGACCGGGATAGGAGGCGGCCAGGCCGCGTGCGAAGTCGTCGAGCGTGTTGGCCGCGACGCTCTCCGGGGTGTCCGCCTTCGGGTCCATGGAGGCGGTCGTACGGCTGAAGAATCCGGTGTCGGTGGCCCCGGGATGTGCCGCCATCACGCGGAGGCCGGTGCCTCGGAGTTCCTCGGCGAGCGCCTCGGTGTACGAGAGCACGAACGCTTTGGTGGCGGCATAACTCGCCTGATAGGGCATGGGCTGGAAGGCGGCCGTGGAGGCGACGTTGATGATGCCGCCGCGACCGCGTTCGAGCATGTCGGCTCCCAGAAGGTGGACCAGGCCCATCAGCGCGGTGATGTTCACCTCGACCGACTGCAGATTGGGTTCGAGAGGGCGGCTCAGGAAGGGGCCGACCGATCCCAGCCCGGCATTGTTGACCAGGAGGTCCACGGCCAGGCCGAGACGCATGATCTCGTCGGCCACCGCCTGCGGGGAACGCCGATCCGAGAGGTCCGCGGCGATCACGTCCACCCTGACGTGGTGCGCGGCCTGGATCTGCTCGGCAAGGCCACGGAGCACATCGGCCGAGCGGGCGACGAGGACGAGGTTCGCACCTCGGCGGGCGAGCTCACGCGCGTACGCCTCGCCCAGTCCTTTCGAGGCCCCGGTGACCAGGGCTGTGGTGTTCGAGTAGGTGTGCATGGGCGATCGCTTCCTGTCGACCTCGGAACTGGCTTCGCGGGTGTCTCGGGCGGACGGGGCGCGGTGACGGCCCCGGCGAAGATCGCACGTTTACTTCGAGACTCGAATTAACGTAACACTTCGAGTCTCGAAGTACAAAGGTGAGGATGAGGCCATGACCCGAAGCGTCCTCGAAGCGGTAGTGATGGCGAATCACGAGATGTTCATGCTGACCAGCGACCGGATCGACGCCGTAGTGGCCGAACAGGGTCTGACGCAGGCGACCGCCCAGGCCCTCTGGATGATCGATCCGCACGAGGCGCCGCCGTCGATGAAGGCGATGGCCGATCGGCTGTTCTGCAATGCGCCCAACCTCAGCTTCGTCACCAACCAGCTCGTCGATCGGGGCTACGTCGAGCGGTCCGTCGATCCCGACGACCGCCGGTCACGCGTGCTGACCCTGACGGAGAGCGGGCGGCGCGCGCGGGCGACGGTGATCGCGGCGACGCTGGCGTTGAGCCCGTTCGCTCGGCTGAGTCCCGAAGAGCTCCTTCAGCTGATGAAACTTCTGGAGAAGGCACTCGAACCCGCGGGAGATCACTAGGCGGCGAGCGGGCCGGTTGTCGCTGTCGCGGCAGAAGGGAGCGCGAACAGTGCGCCTGTCGATCACGACATCCGCCCAGGTCATGCCTCTGTGGGAAGCCGGCTTCCGGTCGTGGTGGATTTACCTATTAAATAGGTAGGTCTTGACGGATTCTGGTCGGCTGTGTTGAGCTGGGATGCGCTGACGAACATCGGAAGGGCCTCGGCTCATGCCGGTGGAGCTTCTCGGAATCGGCGGGACCAACGGCGGCTCGGAGACCTGCGGATCCTGCCGGTCATAGAGCAATTTCGATCGGAAATGCAGTGAAATGTGACCTAGATCACTCGCGCAGTTGGAATTTCGCCCCTTTCATACGACTTAGTGACCATGTGAGGTTCACTGTCCTGTCTGTGTGGCTTGTTGAGCGGCTGCACATCGATCTCTGTCGTCTGACCGGCTCCGTCTGCCACTGATCGCGCTCCGGACGTAGCGCTCGATCCCTCGCCCCCTGACTCACTCCTCTTCGCATGCCCTCTGCCGGCATGCCGTTTTTCGGAGCCTTCTCACCGTGAAGAGATTCTCTTTCTCCCTGCAGTTGCTGCTGGGCCTGGTCGTGGGAGCCGCCCTCGGCTTCGCCGCCCGTATCTGGGACCTCGCCTGGCTGGCCACCACCCTCACCGAAGTCGGCGCGATCTTCGTCCAGCTGCTCAAGCTGGCAGTGGCGCCGCTGGTGTTCACCGCCGTTCTGGTCAGCGTCGCGAACCTTCGCAACGTCGACGGCGCGGCCAGACTGGCGGGCAAGACGCTGTTCTGGTTCCTCGCCACCGCGCTGATCGCCGTCATCGTCGGCATCGGCCTCGGCCTGATCATCAATCCCGGCCAGGGCGTCACCCTGAGCACAGCGGGCGCGAAGGCGCCCGAGAACGTCGGATCCTGGGTCGACTTCCTCACCGGCATCATCCCGACGAACATCGTCACGGCGTTCACCGAGCTCAATGTCCTCCAGATCGTCTTCCTGGGGATAGTCCTCGGCGCGGCGGCCCTCGCGCTGGGCGAGAAGGCCGAGCCGTTCGTCACCTTCAACCGCTCGATCCTCGAACTGGTCCAGAAGGCGCTGTGGTGGGTCATCCGCCTGGCCCCCATCGGGACCGCCGGCCTGATCGGCAAGTCGGTCGCCACGTACGGGTGGGACCTGCTCGCGCCGCTGGCCAAGTTCAGCCTCGGCGTCTACGTCGGCTGCTTCATCGTCCTGCTGGTCGTCTACCCGGCGCTGCTCTCGCTGGTCGGCAAGGTCAACCCGATCACGTTCTTCCGTAACGCATGGCCCGCGATCGAGCTGGCTTTCGTCTCCCGCTCCTCGGTCGGCACGCTGCCGCTGACGCAGAAGGTCACGATCGAGCGGCTGGGAGTCGACCGCGACTACGCCTCCTTCGCCGTGCCGTTCGGTGCGACCACCAAGATGGACGGCTGCGCCTCGATCTATCCGGCGCTGGCGGCGATCTTCGTGGCGCAGGTGTTCGACATTCCGCTGGGCGTCGGCGAGTACCTGCTCATCGCATTCGTCTCCGTGATCGGCTCGGCCGCGACGGCCGGTCTGACCGGCGCGATCGTCATGCTCACGCTGACGCTGAGCACGCTGGGCCTGCCGCTCGAGGGCGTCGGCCTGCTGCTGGCCATCGACCCGATCCTCGACATGATCCGCACCGCGACCAACGTCGCGGGACAGATGGTGGTGCCGGTCCTCGTCGCCCGCGGCGAGGGCCGTCTCGACGAGGCGGTGCTCAACGCGCCGCCGCAGCCGCTCGACGAGGCTCCGGTGGTGAGCGCGCCGCGCCCTTCCGGCGAACCAGCGATCGCCTGACCTGCGCACCCGAATGAGTGGACGGGGCGGCCCGCGAGGGGGCCGCCCCCAGGGCTCCGGCCCAGTCAGTTGATCATGTGAGGCCGCGTAGGGGCAGTGGGCGGGTGGCGTCTCGGGAGAGGTGTCGGATGGCCCGGTGTTGCGCCGGTCAGGCGCAGGGTGCCGATGGCGAGGTCGCGCGGGGCGGCCATGTTGCGGGTTCTGACGGCGTGCACCTCGGCGGCGTGTCAGTGCTGGCGGAGCAGGCGGGTGAGGAACTCCTCTACGGCTGCTTCGGCGGTGGTGTGGTCGCCGCCTCTGGCCACCAGCAGCGCGCTCTCGTTGACCGCGGCGAGCAGCATGTGGGCGTGCAGGTCGAGGTAGGCGTCGGGGACGGTGCCGGTGCGCCGTAGGGCCGACTTGAGCATGCCGAACGAATAGCGCTCCTCCAGGGCTCGCCACCGCTCCCACCCGATGACCGAGGGGGCGTCGATGAGGACGATGCGCTGGATCACCGGGTCGCCGGCGAGCCTGATCCAGGTGCGAATGCCCGTCTTGAGCGCTTCGGCCGGGTCGGTGATGTCCCGTACCGCGTCCATGAGCTTGACGCCGATGGCCGACTCCGTCGCCTCCAGCACCGCCTCGAACAGCGCGTCCTTGCCCGCGTAGTGGTGGTAGAGGGCGCCTCGGCTGAGCCCCGACTCATGCAGCACGGCCTCGATCGAGGTGCCGTCGTAGCCGTGCTCGGCGAACAGTCGCGTGGCGATGGCCAGGACCTTGTCGCGGGTCGCCGCGCCGCGTTCCGCCTTGAGGTTCATGGGACCACTGTAGACAAACCGACAGTCAGTCGGTAATTTCGTAGACCGACAGTCGGTTTGTAATCCAGGGGGCGCCATGAAGGACATCCATTACGTCGACACCGGCGAAGGTGACGTCGCCCTGTTCGTGCACGGTGTCGGCACCAGCTCCCACCTGTGGCGCAACGTCATCGCCGAGCTCCGCGACGAGCGCCGCTGCGTGGCCGTCGACCTGCCGCTGCACGGCGGCAGCGCGTCACGCGCTGATCTGTCGCTGCCCGCGATGGCCGCAGCGGTGGCCGAGCTCTGCGACGGCCTCGGCCTGGACCGGGTGGACCTGGTCGGCAACGACACGGGCGGCGCCATCGCGCAGATCTTCGCCGTCACCCATCCCGAGCGGCTGCGCAGCCTCACCCTCACCAACTGCGACGTGCACACCGAGCTGCCGCCCGAGACCTTCAGGCCCACCGTCGAGCTGGCCGCCCGCGGTGAGCTGGCGCCGATGGTGACGGCCCTGCTGGAGCAGCCCGAGCTGCTGGCAACCAGTGCGTACGGCCAGGGCTACGAGCGCATCGAGGACCCGGCCGCGCTGGTCGACGCGTACCTGCGGCCCATCTTCGCCAAGCCGGACGGCGCCCGGGACTTCGAGCGCCTGCTGACCTCGCTCGACGCCAAGGACCTGATCGCCATCGAGGCGCAGCTCACGGTGCTGACCGTGCCGGCGCTCGTGGTGTGGGGCACGGGCGACCCCTTCTTCGACCTCAGCTGGGCGCGCTGGCTGCGGGACACGCTCCCGGGCGTCAGGGAGATCGTCGAGATCGAGGACGGGCGGCTGTTCTTCCCCGACGAGCGGGCCGCCGAGCTCGTCCCCCATCTGCGCCGCTTCTGGAGCCGGCTTTAGGCTGCCCGATATGAGGATCGGACAGGTCGAGACGCTGCGTCGTTATCCGGTGAAGTCGATGCTGGGGGAGGAGGTGACGGCGAGCCTGGTGACCGAGCGCGGGCTGGCGGGCGACCGGGTCCGGGCCGTGCTCGACGTCGCGACAGGAAAGATCGCCAGTGCCAAGAACCCCCGGTTGTGGCGCGAACTGCTGGCGCTGCGCGGCGACGCGGTGCCCGGCGACGAGGAGCTGTCGAAGCTGCTGGGTCGCGACGTGCGGCTGGTGGACGTGCCGCCCGAGGGGGCCACGCTGGAGCGGTCGGTGCCCGACGAGGTGCTCGACCAGGGGGTCGAGGCCGAGGTGGCGTTCACGGCCAGCGGGCTCGGCGGGGCGGCTCCGGAGGGCACCTTCTTCGACTTCGCGCCCGTACACCTGATCACCACCTCGACGCTGGACAGGATCGGCGAGCTCGGCGCGCGCGGCACCATGGAGGCCGTCCGTTACCGGCCGAACCTGGTGATCGCGACGGAGGCCGACGCCTTCGCCGAGAACGGCTGGGTGGGCGGCGAGCTGGAGATCGGCGACGAGCTGGTCCTCGGCGTGATCGCGCCCACCCCGCGCTGCGCCGTGCCGACGCTGGCGCACGGGGAGCTGCCCCGCGACGCCGGCGCGCTGCGCACGGTGGCCCGGCACAACCGCGTGGACGTGCTCGGCACCGGTCCGCAGCCGTGCGCGGGGGCGTACGCGCGGGTGCTGCGGCCCGGCACGATCGCGCGGGGCGACGAAGTACGGCTGATCCACGGCCTCAAACGCTCCTAATGCGGCCGGTGAGCCGACCGAAACTTCGGTGAAACACCGGCGCGGCGAGATTCACGTACGTGAAACACACCAGGTCGAGCCACGAAACGGAGGGCGAACACGCTGTGGCGACACGTCACAGTTAAGGAGGGTCGCGTCGTGAAGATCGATAGCGGCACCACGGCCTGGATGCTCGCGGCCACAGCGCTGGTGCTGTTGATGACTCCGGGCCTCGCGCTTTTCTACGGCGGTATGACCAGGGCCAAAAGTGTCCTGAACATGATGATGATGTCGTTCGGCGCCATCATCACCGTCACCGTCGCCTGGGTGCTGTTCGGGCACTCCCTCGCGTTCACCGACAACCCCAGCTCGGCCATCAACAACTTCGTCGGCGGCTTCGACGCGCTCGGGCTGCAGAGCCTGGTCGACCTTCCCACCAAGGACGACGGCACGGGCATGCCCAGCCTCGTCTTCTCCGCGTTCCAGCTGACCTTCGCCATCATCACCGTCGCCCTGATCAGCGGCGCGATCGCGGACCGTGCCAAGTTCGGCGCCTGGATGGTCTTCAGCGTCATCTGGGCGACGATCGTCTACTTCCCGGTCGCCCACTGGGTGTGGGGCACCGGCTGGCTCAACACCATGGGCATCGAGGACTTCGCCGGCGGCACGGTCGTGCACATCAACGCCGGAGCCGCGGCCCTGGCCCTGGTCCTGGTCATCGGCAAGCGCAGGGGCTGGCGCAAGGAGCCGATGCGGCCGCACAACCTGCCGCTGGTCCTGCTCGGCGCCGGCCTGCTGTGGTTCGGCTGGTTCGGCTTCAACGCGGGCTCCGAGCTCGCCGTGGACGCCACGGCCGGCCTGGCCTTCATGAACACCCAGATCGCCGCCGCCGTCGCGGCCGGCGCCTGGCTCGTGGTCGAGAAGCTGCGTGACGGCCACGCCAGCAGTCTCGGCGTCGCCTCCGGCGCGGTCGCCGGTCTGGTGGCCATCACCCCGGCCTGTGGTTTCGTCGACCCCTGGGCGGCCATGGTCATCGGTCTCCTGGCCGGCTCGATCTGCGCCTGGGCCGTCGGGCTGAAGTACAAGCTCAACTACGACGACTCGCTCGACGTGGTCGGCGTGCACATGGTCGGCGGCGTCGTCGGCGCCGTGTCCCTCGGCTTCTTCGCCGCCTACCCCTTCCTGGACCAGCAGAGCGAGGGCCTGTTCTACGGCGGCGGCTTCGGCCAGCTCGGCCTGCAGATCCTCGGCCCGGTCGCGGTCGGCGGCTACTCCTTCATCGTCACCTACGTCCTCGGTAAGATCATCGACAAGACGATGGGCTTCCGGATCAAGGAAGAGGACGAGGTCACCGGCATCGACATCACCACCCACGCGGAGACCGGCTACGACCTCGGCTCGGTCCACGCCTCGGGTGTCTCCTCCCCCAACGGCCCTGTCACCTCGGTTCCGGCACCGAAGAAGGTGGAAGCATGAGGCTCATCACAGCCGTCATCAAGCCCTTCAAGCTCGATGACGTCAAGGCCGCCCTTGAGCAGTTCGGCATCAAGGGCATGACGGTCAGCGAGGCGAGCGGCTACGGCCGTCAGCGCGGCCACACCGAGGTCTACCGCGGCGCCGAGTACCAGGTGGACCTCGTCCCCAAGGTCCGGCTGGAGGTCCTCATCGAGGAGGACGACGCCGAGGACGTGATCGACGTCATCGTCAAGGCGGCCCAGACCGGCAAGATCGGCGACGGCAAGGTGTGGTCCGTCCCGGTCGAGAGCGTCATCCGGGTGCGCACAGGGGAGCGCGGGCCAGAGGCCCTGTGACCAGGCGAATCGGGGGGATCAGGTGAGGGGCGAGGCACGCTCGTTCTCCGCGGCTCGCAAGGAGCGGGCCGCGGACACCGATCGGTGGCTGAAGGACCTGTTCCGCACGGCCAGCGACGGGGAGCACGTCTCCCTGGTGGCGGTGGGCAGCTTGGGGCGCGGCGAGCTGGCTCCGGGCAGCGACCTCGACCTGGTCCTGCTCCACAACGGCCGGGCCGACGTCGCCAGGATCGCCGACCGGATCTGGTATCCCATCTGGGACTCCGCCGTCGGCCTCGACCATTCGGTACGCACCGTGGACGAGGCCGTGACCGTCGCCAGGCAGGATCTCAAGGCGGTGCTGGGGCTGATCCAGGCCCGGCACGTCGCCGGAGATCCGGAGCTCACGAGGAAGGCCAGGGAGTCGGTGCTCGCCGAGTGGCGGGCCGACTCCAGGCGCAGGCTGAGCGAGCTGCGTGACGCCGCCGACAAGCGGGCGCAGGTCAGCGGCGAGCTGGCCTTCCTCCTCGAACCCGACCTCAAGGACGGCCGCGGCGGGCTGCGCGACGTCCAGGCGATGCAGGCCGTGGCAGCGGCCTGGGTGGCCTCCGCGCCCGGCCCCCGGCCGCGTGAGGCCTACGAGTTCATCCTCGACGTCAGGCACGCCCTGCACGTCGTCACCGCGCGCGGCGCGGACAAACTGGTGCTTCAGGAGCAGGACGCCGTGGCGGGAGTGCTCGGCCTGCTCGACGCCGAGGCGCTCATGCGCAGGCTCGCCGAGGCGGGCCGGACCATCTCCCACGCCTTCGACGGCACCTGGCGTTCGGTTGACCGGCTGGTGTCAGGACCGGCCCCGCGCGGGCGGCGCCCGCTGGCCGACGGCGTGGTCGAGCACGGTGGCGAGGTGGTGCTCGCCAGGGGGGTCACGCCGCGTACGGACCCGGTGCTGGTGTTGCGCGCCGCCGCCGCGGCGGCCGAGTCCGGGCTGCCGCTGGCCCCCGCGACCGTGTCCGTTCTCGCAGCTCAGTCGGCTCCGATGCCGGTTCCGTGGCCCGAGGAGGCCCGCGGCGCGCTGGTGGCGATCCTCGGCGCCGGCCGTGCGGCCGTGCCCGTCTGGGAGGAGCTCGACCAGGCGGGCATCCTTGTCAAACTCCTTCCTGACTGGGAGCGCGTACGGCATCGCCCGCAACGCCACCCGATCCACCGCTTCACCGTCGACCGGCACCTGATCGAGGCCGCCGCGAACGCCGCCAGCCACACCCGCGACGTCTCGCGCCCCGACCTGCTGCTGATCTCGGCGCTCTTCCACGACATCGGCAAGGGCTGGCCGGGCGACCACTCGGTCACCGGCGAGGTCGTGGTCCGCGACATCGGCGTCCGCCTCGGCCTGCCGGCACAGGACGTGGAGACCCTCGCCACCGTCGTCCGCCACCACCTGCTGCTGCCCGAGACCGCCACCCGCAGGGATCTGGACGACCCCGTCACGATCGAGAAGGTCGCCGCCACGGTCGGCTCCCGCGAGGTGCTGGAGCTGCTGGCCGCGCTGGCCGTCGCCGACGGCACCGCCACCGGGACCGCCGCCTGGAACTCGTGGAAGGCCGGGCTCGTCGCCGACCTGGTGCGCCGCGTGCGCTCGGTGCTGTCCGGCTCGCCGCCGCCCAAGGCGCCCGTCCTGTCGGCGGAGCAGGCCGCGCTGGCCCGCCACGGGGGCGGCGCCATCCGCGTCAACGGGGGCGCCGTCACGGTGGTGGCCCCCGACCGGGCCGGGCTGCTGTGGAGCGCCGCCGGGGTGCTGGCCGCGCATCGCATGGTGGTCCGCTCGGCCTCGGCCGCGTCCGCGGGCTCCACCGCCATGATCGAGTTTTCCGTCACCCCCGAGTACGGCTCCCCGCCGGACCCCGCCACCTTGGAGGCGGATCTCCGTCTCGTCCTTGCTGGACGCCTTGACATCGAGCAGCGGCTCGCACGCCGTACACGATCTATGAGACCCGCCCGGGTACCCGTCGCTCCACCCCGGGTGACGTTGGTGGATGACGCTTCCGCCACCGCCACCGTGGTGGAAGTCAGGGCCCATGACAGGCCAGGCCTGTTGTGGCGTATCGGTCGTGCCTTCGGGGAGTGCGGTCTTGACGTGAGAGCCGCCCGCGTAGAGACTCTCGGCGCGGAGGCGGTGGACGTGTTCTACGTGCTTGACCGCGCCGGACGCCCCCTCAGCGACGAGGCGCAGCGCAATCAGGTCCGCGACGCCGTGCTCGCAGCACTGCGATAACCGAGAGCACACGGCTGACGGTCACATTCGTAACGATTGTGCCCGATTTGGACTGTTTAGTCGGATGCTGCGGATACCTTGTGGACGGCCTGACGACCCGTGCGTGAGCGGGATGATTGAGGGGTAGCGGGAGTTGTGACTACGGGGAGCTCCGACAGCGGCTTCGCCTCCGCCAAAGACCGCGGACGGCGGTTACTGCCACAGCTGGCGCTGCGTAACTGGCGCGTGAGATGGCGTCTCACGGCGCTCGTCCTGGTTCCCACCATCGCCGGTGTCGTGCTCGGGGGAGCGCGCGTGGTGGGATCGGTCCAGAGCATCAACGACTACGACCGCACGGCCGTCGCCGCCGAGCAGGCGACCCACATCCGGGACCTCGTGCAGGCGCTGGGCCTGGAGCGTGACACCGGCGGCTGGTCCGACGCCGCCAGGAGCCTGCGCAAGCGGCTCGCCGAGCCCTACGCCGCGCGCAAGGCCGACGTCGACCGCCTGGTCAAGACCGTGCGCAGCGACCTGTCCTCGATGGACGAGTCCTACGGTGACCGCGTCCTGCGCGTCGTCCAGCGGGCCCACACCGACCTCAACTCGCTGCCCAGGACCAGAGCCGAGGGCCAGCGCGACACCACCCGTTACGACACGCTGCTCGACACCCTGCTCCGGCTGCACGAGGAGCTGAGCCTGCTCAGCGACGACTCCCAGATCGTCGGCCATTTCCGCGCGCTGAACGCGCTGGCCCGCGCCAAGGAGCAGGTCTCCCGCCAGCGGGTCCAGCTGCTGCGGGGCCACTACAACTCCGCCAGCGTGGACGCCAAGGAGATCGAGCGGTTCATCGCCTCCAACGCGGCCCAGCGCAGCGAGATCGCCACCGTCGCCCAGGAGGCGGGCGCCGAGGTCGGCATGGACCTGCAGAAGGCCCTGACCATCCCCGAGTACTACAACACCGAGCTGACCAAGTCCCGCGCGATCACGCTGGCCAGCGGCAAGGCCCCCGGCGTCCGGATCAGGTCCAACCTGCTCGCCCAGACCACGCGCGAGAAGTCCGCCCCCGACCAGTGGTTCGACGAGAACGCCACCACCATCGACGCCTTGGGCGGAATCGAGACCAAGCTCAGCGAGCGGGTGGCCCTGCGCAGCCAGGAACTACGTGACGCGGAGATCCGCAACGCGATCATCGCCGCGGCCCTGATCGTCGGCCTGCTGCTGCTCGTGCTGCTGCTCACCATCGCCATCGCCCGGTCGATGGTCACGCCGCTGCGCCGCCTGCGCACCGAGGCGCTGGAGATCGCCGGCTTCCGGCTGCCGGACGTGGTGCGCAAACTGCGCGTCTCCGGCGACGCCGCGCCCGAGGTACGGCCGATCGCGATCGACGGCGACGACGAGATCGGCGAGGTCGCCAAGGCCTTCGACCAGGTCCACCGCCAGGCCGTACGGCTCGCGGGCGAGGAGGCCGAGCTCCGGGGCAACATCAGCGCCATGTTCGTCAACCTCTCGCGCCGCACCCAGACGCTGGTCGAGCGTCAGATCTCGCTCATCGACGGCCTGGAGAAGGGCGAGCAGGACGGCGGCAGGCTGTCCGACCTGTTCAAGCTCGACCACCTGGCCACCCGCATGCGGCGCAACTCCGAGAACCTCCTGGTCCTCGCCGGGCACGAGCCCACCCGCAGGCGCAGCCAGCCGGCCAAGCTGGTCGACGTGGTGCGCGCCGCGCTCTCGGAGGTCGAGGGGTACGAGCGCGTCCAGGTCAAGGTGCACCGGGCCACCTCCGTGCTCGGCAGCGCCGCCAACGACCTGGTCCACCTCGTGGCCGAGCTGGTCGAGAACGCCATCCAGTTCTCGCCGAAGAACTCGCAGGTCGTGGTCTCCAGCAGCCTCATCGAAGGCGGCGGCGCCCTGCTGTCGGTGACCGACGCCGGCATCAGCATGACCCCGGAGGAACTGGCCGAGGCCAACCGCCGTCTCGCCGAGCCGCCCGTCGTGGACGTGTCGGTGTCGCGCCGGATGGGCCTGTTCGTGGTCGGCCGGCTGGCGCTGCGCCACGGCATCCGGGTCCAGCTCCGCAAGGGTGACGGCGACGGGCTGATCGCCATGGTGCTGCTGCCGCCGGCCCTCGTCCAGGACGCCAACCAGCCGCCGCTGCCGCAGCGTTCCGGTTTCGGCGGAGCAGGCGCGCCGGTCCCGCAGCGGCCCGCCGCGCCGGTGCAGAACGGCTACCACTCCTACGGCTCCTTCGACTCCTTCGACCACGGCGCCGGCACCGCCCGCCCCTTCACCGCCGACACCGACGGGGGCGCCTTCCGGCCGCACTCCTTCGACACCGGCAACGACACCGGCGCCTTCAGGCCGCAGCCGCCCAGCACCGGCAACGGCGCTTTCAGGCCGCAGTCGTACGACTCCGGCGTCTTCCCGTCGTACCCGAGCCCGACCTCGCCGCCCCAGGGCCCACCGGCACAGGGCCTGCCACCACAGGGCCTGCCACCACAGGGCACGCCGTCGCAGCAGCCCCCGCCTCAGCAGCCCCCGTCGCAGGAGCTTCCGTCGCGTGGCGGCCCGTCGCAGAGCACTCCGCCGCCTTCCTACCCGTCGTCGGACTCGTTCCCCTCGGATCCGTTCCCGTCCGGGCCCGAGCGGATCGGTTCCTTCCCGTCGTATCCGAGCACGGACAGCTCGTACCCCACGCCGCAGCCGAGGTACGACACCAACGACATGCGCAAGCAGGATCAGCCGCCGCCCTCGGTGGAGGTCTCGTCGATGGAGGCCGAGCAGGAGGAGTTCCTGCCGATCTTCGCCTCGGTGGAGTCCGCCTGGTTCCGCAAGCCCCCGGACGATATAGCACCGGAACCGAACCGGAATGAGCAAACCCCCGCGCAACCCGTACCCTCTGTGGAGGAAACGTGGCGAACCGCCGCGGACGCCGGATGGCGTGCGGCGGCAGCCGCTAGCGATCCGAGCCTCGGCGGCGTCACCGCTGCCGGACTCCCGAAGCGAACGCCCAAGGCCAACCTCGTTCCGGGGACGGTCGGCCGATCGGAGCAGCAGCCGCAACAGCGGCAGGCTCCGGCGCCGCCGGTCTCCGCGACCCGGGTGCGCAGCCGGATGGCGAGCTATCAGCAAGGAGTGCGGCGGGGTCGTGCTGAAGTACGTGAACAGGAGGAACGAGAGTGAGTAAGCGTCCTAGGGAGGGCGAGTGACGACCCTCAGCCATGAGGCACATCGGTTTGACTGGCTGATCACCGACTTCGTGCGGAACACGCCCGGAGTCGCGCACGCGGTCGTCGTCTCAGCGGACGGGCTGTGCCTGGCCACCTCCGAGGGCTTCCCACCGGACAGGGCCGACCAGCTCGCCGCGGTTTCCGCGGGCCTGCTGAGCCTGACCGTGGGCGCTTCCCGGGTGTTCGAGGGTGGCGCGGTGTCGCAGACCGTGGTGGAGATGCAGCGTGGGCTGCTTCTGGTCATGGCGATCAGCGACGGCTCGGTGCTGACGGTGCTGGCCGGGCCGGACTGCGACATGGGTTTGGTGGCGTACCAGATGACGCTGCTCGTCGACCGGGCGGGCCAAGCCCTGACGCCCGCCCTGCGTGCGGAACTGCAGGCAGCCAGGGTGCGGTGACGCGATGCAGATGATGGGACAGGGCCGTGTACGGCAGTAGCGGGGCCGGGGACGACGACGAGCCCCTGTTCCGTCCTTACGCGGTGACCGGCGGCCGTTCCGAGCCGCGCTACCACCTGGCGATGGAGACGCTGATCTCGTCCATGTCCATACCGGACGACGAGATGGCCCTGCTCACTCCCGAGCAGGATGCGATCATGCAACTCTGCCGCTCGATCCGGTCGGTCGCCGAGATCTCGGCCCTGCTCCGTGTCCCGCTGGGCGTGGCTCGCGTGCTGGTGGCGGACATGTCGGACGAAGGGCTCGTTCGCCTGCACGCGCCACGCCTCGACCAGGGACAGCCAGACCTCAATATGCTCGAAAGGGTGCTCAGTGGACTTCGCAGGCTCTAGCCCCGGGCTTACCTCGACGAAAATCGTCGTGGCCGGCGGGTTCGGCGTCGGCAAGACGACGTTCGTGAAGGCGGTGTCCGAGATTCTCCCGCTCACCACGGAAGCGGTGATGACCGACGCGTCCGCGGGCATCGACGATCTCGGTTTGACTCCGAACAAGCAGACGACCACCGTGGCGATGGACTTCGGCCGGCTCTCACTGGATCGCGACCTGATCCTCTACCTGTTCGGCACGCCCGGGCAGCACCGGTTCTGGTTCATGTGGGATGACCTGGTACGCGGCGCCATCGGGGCCGTGGTGCTGCTCGACACCAGGCGGCTGGCGGACAGCTTCCCGGCGATCGACTACTTCGAAGAGGCGAAGCTGCCGTTCCTGGTGGGCATCAACGGCTGGGACGGGCAGTTCCAGCACACCGACGAGGAAGTGCGGGAGGCGCTGGCGCTCGGCGGCCACGTGCCGATCGTACGGACGGACGCGCGGAGCCGGGAGTCGGTCAAGTCGACGCTGATCTCGCTCGTCGAGCACGTCGTCCGTCTGCGTGCTGCGCCGGTCAGATAGCAGAAAAGCCTTATATCCGGCATGATCACACTACGCTTTCCTTGATAGAAGGGCGTGGATCGTGTGGATCGCAGTGGCGGGGGCGGTGGCCGTCATCGGCGTGATCGTGTGGTCGTTCCGGCGTAACACGCGTGGAGCTGACGAACCCGGGGGCCGGCCCGGCTGGGACTGGGAGTCCCGGCTGGGCGAGGACGCCCGGGTGGCGTTCATGGAGGGCGTGCGGGCCTGCCACGACCAGGTGGGCCCGCTCAGCCTGGACGAGGAGCGGGGGCTGCTCAGGATCGTCGATCCGCCCCGGCTCATCTCCCTCTACCTGCTCGCCGACCGGTTCACCGGGCGCGGGCAGGACGGGCTGCACGACCCGCAGGGGACGGTACGCGAACTGGTCGCTCAGTGCGTCGCCACCGAGCAGCCCGGCGTGCTGCACCTGCGCGCCGACTGGCTGAGCGGCGAGGTCGACGGGATGGACAGGTCCGGCTTCACGGCCGCCGTGCGCGAGATCGTCCGCCCGGACGGCGCGTCGTCGTCGGGGGACGAGAGCGTCGGCTGCCTGGAGGTCACGCTGCCCGGCTCGCCGGACGAGTACGCCAACACGGCGCTGCTCGATCTGGGCCGGGTCGTGGAGCTCTACGAGAAGGCGCGTGCCGAACGGCCTGCCATGCCGGCCGGGGCGCTGCTGCGGGACGTGGTGTTCGGCCTGATCAACGAGGCGGGGCCGGGGCTGACGTGGGCCAGGCCACCCACCGAGCGGCACCGCACGGCCCTGCTCGCCGCCAGCCGCCCCGCGACCTGACCGGCACACCGGCGGCCGTCCACGAGCCGACCGCCGGACCGGCCCGCTGTCAGTCGGCAGGGGGAGCGCTCGCGCGCCCGCTCACCAGTGCCTCGATGCCGTCCAGGACACGCTGGAGGCCGAACTCGAAGGCGTGCTCGGCGCTGTAGGCGGCCCCCAGGGCCTCGCCCGTGGCCTGGCCGACCCGCGCCGCCGTGGGGAAGCGCCCGACGTCGGCGATCCGGCTGAAGAACGGCGCGTGGGCGGCCCACCACTGCTCGTCCGACAGCCCGGTCCGGCTCTCCGCCTGCGCGGCCTCGACGGCCCCCCTCGCCGTGCCGTGCACGAACCCGGTGACCAGCGTGATCACCGAGTCCATCTCCACGTCGGTCAGGCCGATCCCGTCGACGGCACGCAGCTCGTAGTCGTACTTGGCGGTGACGTTCGGGCCGAGCACCGGCCGGCTCGCCGCCACCTGCAGCAGCCACGGATGGCGCAGGTAGAGCCGCCAGTTCTCCCTGGCGATGACCTCCAGCCGCCCCCGCCACCCGCCGGGCACCTCCTCGGGCCCGGCCGTCTCGCCCTGCCCCGTCCCGCCCTGCCGCGTCTCGCCGTACGCCGTCTCGCCGTACACGGTGTCGAGCATGACGTCGAGCAGCTCCGGCTTGCCCGGCACGTAGGTGTAGAGCGACATCGTCCCGACCCCGAGCCTCTCGGCAACCCGCCGCATGGACAGGGCCTGCAGCCCGTCGGCGTCGGCCACCTCGATGGCCGCCCGGACGATGCGGTCCACGCTCAGGTCGGGCTTGCCCTTGCGGCTGGTGCGCTCGCTGGTCCGCCAGAGCAACGCCAGGCTGCGCGCCGGATCGCCTTTGCCGCTGTACTCAACAGTCACAACTCGTACGGTACACCGTACGGTCGATGTTCGGTGTCGATCCGTGGATCTTGGGGTGCCGGTAAGATAACGTGTCATGAGCCCCAAACGGCATTGATCTTGCTATGACTTGCCTGGTCAATGCTGGTTGGTCATGAAACACCCCCCGATGCACATCGACGAGTCAGGTCACTTCAGGAAACAGCCCTTCCGTGAAGTAATCTGGGCCCATGCGGTCCTCCACCCCCAGCTCGGCCTCGCTCGGCTCGGCCCCGGATCGCGCCGAAATCACTTCACGAAAGGTGGTCGGGCTTCCCGAGCGCCTCGATCCGGCCGACGACAGCCTGCCGGTGTGGACGGAGCGCTGGAGCCGCCCACCACCGAGGTGACCGCCTTCAGGCAGCCGGTGTGGCCGCATCGGCGGCATGCTGTCGGCTCCAACCTCCTATGGGTGTCGCTGTATGCCTCAGTCGGCACGAAGCTGAGCGCCGCGTGGCTCGATGGCGACCGGGTGCCGGTCGTCCGCGAGGACGAGCGATCCCATCCGATCTATTCCAAGATGATCGAGTTCGCCCCGCGACAGTCGCGGACCTTGGAGCTCGAACTGGTGGAGCCGTATTCCACTGCGCCGCCGCAGATCCCGGTTCAGCCGCTGGTTCGTCCGCAGCACACCGAGATTATCCAGGATCCTCGGGGCTGCCCTTCGTGAGGCTCTCGGGGAGGAATGGAACGATCAGTGGCGGTAGCGCGTGCAGTTTCCTGTACACGTCGGCGCCACTGACTGTTCCGCTGCTCCCCGAGGGCCATTGTCCGCCACCCGTCCGCGCTCGGTTCCTCCCGCCAGCCCGATGACCACCGCCGCTCCACCTCCGTGGCCACCGGTGCCACCCGCACAGCGTGCACATCCGCGCCCTCTAGGGGTGCCACCGGAATACGGCCGAAACGGGCTGCGGTCACGGGGGCGAGGAACCGGCGGACAGCCGTTGGCGCTGAGAAGGATCAAGACGCACTTACGGCTGAAAGATCCTCACTTGTGAGGACGGTTCCGTCAGCTGATTCTGCGGCGCCGTCGGCGGGCCATCCTGGCCTGCCGGTAGGAGTGGAACGGCGAGTCGGGGTTACCGTCACATTCGTTGACGATCCGTTCTTGACCTGCGCGAAGATCGACCTTTCGTGAAGTGACTTTGCGGCGATCACAAGCAGTTCGACCGGCCGATCACCCGCTCACCGACCAGGTCTCTTCATAGAAGGGTCATTTCCTGAAAAGATCTGGGCTGTCGCGCGTATCTTTCGAAAGGGTGGCGTATGGAGCCGTTGCGGGTGGGTGATCCGCTCCAGGTGGGCCCCTATCGGCTGCAGGGGCGGCTGGGTGGCGGCGGTATGGGACAGGTGTTCTTAGGCCGTTCCCGGGGTGGCCGGCCGGTCGCGGTGAAGGTGGTGCGCCCGGAACTGGCCCACGATGAGGGGTTCCGGCGCCGGTTCGCGATCGAGGTGGAGGCGGCCCGGCTGGTCGGCGGGTTCTACACCGCGCAGGTGGTGGACGCCGACACCGACGCCGATCAGCCGTGGCTGGCCACTGACTATATTCCCGGCCCGTCCCTGCAGCAGGCCGTCGCCGCACACGGACCACTGCCGCCCGCGGCGGTCGGTGTGCTTGGGGCAGGCCTGGCCGAGGGCCTGGCCGCGATTCACAAGTGCAAACTTGTGCACCGTGATCTCAAACCCGGCAACGTGATCTTGGCCGCCAACGGTCCCCGAGTCATCGACTTCGGCGTCGCCCGTGCATTGGACACCACCTCCCACACCGCCACGGGGGCCGTGATCGGCACTCCGGCGTTCATGTCCCCCGAACAGATCCGAAGCGATGAGGTCGGCCCTGCCAGCGACGTGTTCTCCCTGGGGGCGGTGTTGGTTTTCGCCGCCACCGGCCGCGGCCCGTTCGGTGACGGCCACCACCACGCGATCATGTATCGCATCCTCCATAACGATCCCGACCTGGCCGGCCTGCCGAGCGACCTGACTGACCTGGTGGGCGCCTGTCTGGCCAAGACACCCCAGACCCGGCCCAGCCTCAACGATCTTCTCGACCGGCTGACCGCACCGGCTGAGGGCGCCACGCGATGGCTTTCGCCCGAGGTCACCACGATGATCACCCGACTCGAACAGGCACGCGTCGACGCGTTTATCAGCCTGGCCCAGACGGAGGAGGCCGGGAATCCGGAGCAGGCCCGCCAGCTCTACCGGCAGGCCACCGAGGTCGGCGGTAACCCCGAGCGGATGGCCGCGGCGCTCATCGACCTGGGCTGGCTGGAGAAGACGGCCGGGAATCTGGAGGAGGCCCGCACGCTATTCCAGCGGGCCACCGAGATCGGTAACCCCTGGCAGAAGGCCAAGGCGCTTATCTGTCTGGGCTGTCTGGAGTACGACGATGCGGGGAACGTGGAGGAGGCTCGCGGGTTCTGGGAACGAGCGGCAGAGACCGGCCAAGCAGGCATAGCCCCGCAGGCGTTGGTGAACCTGGGCTCGCTGGAGAAGACGGCCGGGAACCTGGAAAAGGCCCGCACGCTCTACCGGCAGGCCACCGAGACCGACGATCTCGACGCGGCGGCCCAGGCGCTCAACGGCTGGGCCGACCTGGAACGCAGCGCCGGGAATCCGGAGCAGGCCCGCCAGCTCTACCGGCAGGCCACCGAGGTCGGCGGTAACCCCGAGCGGATGGCCGCGGCGCTCATCGACCTGGGCTGGCTGGAGAAGACGGCCGGGAATCTGGAGGAGGCCCGCACGCTATTCCAGCGGGCCACCGAGATCGGTAACCCCTGGCAGAAGGCCAAGGCGCTTATCTGTCTGGGCTGTCTGGAGTACGACGATGCGGGGAACGTGGAGGAGGCTCGCGGGTTCTGGGAACGAGCGGCAGAGACCGGCCAAGCAGGCATAGCCCCGCAGGCGTTGGTGAACCTGGGCTCGCTGGAGAAGACGGCCGGGAACCTGGAAAAGGCCCGCACGCTCTACCGGCAGGCCACCGAGACCGACGATCTCGACGCGGCGGCCCAGGCGCTCAACGGCTGGGCCGACCTGGAACGCAGCGCCGGGAATCCGGAGCAGGCCCGCCAGCTCTACCGGCAGATCCTTGACGTCAAGTAACCACTTACCGAACCCGGCAAGTGAGGCGGCGCCGGCGGTCAGAGAGATTTGGAACGGAATCCGGCGTTAACGGGGTTCCGGCAGGTCAGCGAGCCAAGCGTTTCCCTGCCTCCAAACGCGGCTCGCGCCGGATTCCGTTCGGTTCACAGCGCGACAGTGATCTACTTACTGTCACGGTGGGTAGCGCTTGGTAACGGTCGTGTTGCTCTGATGACGCTGTGTCTGCCGGCCAATACGTTGCGTGCATGCCTGTCGACTTCCTGAGCGACTCAGAAGCGGCGAAGTACGGCCGTTACGACGGTCCGCCCTCCCGGGCCGAGATGGAGAAGATCTTCTTTCTCGACAACGAGGACATGGCCCTCATCAAGGCCCTCCGCTCGGGTCGGTGTCATAGGCCCGCAAAGTAGGGGCGTATCCCAATCAGGGCGTCGTACCGGTGCCTGTCGTTCACCGACATTGATTCTCGACACGGGTTTTCGACGCTCACCACCTGCGACCTTGCGGTTTCCGGCGCGAGTGTCGACAGACGAAGGTTCAGGTCTGGAGGAGCTCGAGCGCGCACGCCGCGTCTGGGTGCGCCTCACCCAGGGACGGACCGGCTGCCCGAGGGCAGCAGGCGGTCGCGCCGGTACTGCTCGGAGGCCTGCCGAGTCGGACGATGTTGCGAAGGCGGCGGTCGCCCGTGTTCTGGCAGACCGAAGCTACTCAGCGCAGTACGGCCGTCAGCAGGTCGACGCCCAGCGCCGTCAGATCGGGGAGATTGAGCGTGTAACGGACGTAACGACCGTGCCGCCGGGCCGTGAGCAGGCCCGCGCGGCGCAGGACAGCGAGGTGGCGGGAAACCTCCGGGGGTGAAAGTTCCCAGGCGTGGGCCAGCTCACCGGTGGTGTGCGGGCCGCGGGCGAGAGTGCGCAGCAGCCGCAGTCGTACCGGATGCGCGAGTGCCTCCAGCCGTAGCGTGACCGTTTCCAGCGATACCGGCTTCGATGGACTTGCCTCGGCCACGGGGTACTGCACCACCGGCTGCCACCCGGGCGCGTGGATCACCACCAGGTGCGGGCGGCCGAAGACGCTGGGGAGGAAGGTGACCCCGGTACCGTGGGCGGCGGTCGCATTGTCCTGCAGCTTGTCCACGATGATGCAGTTGCCGTCCGGCGCCAGGGTGACGGCGCCGGAGACCGACGCGAGTGCCGCCCCGATGCCCTGGCGCTTCAGCAGGTCGTTCTTCAGGCGCAGGTCGGTGGCGAGTTGCACGGCGACGCCCGTCCAGGCGGTGTCGAAGAAGGCCTCGGCGCACTGTTCGAGGGTGTGACGCACCCGTGCCCGCACGGCGGCCGGGTCCGCGAGCAGCCGTTCCGCGAAGGCCTCCTGAAGCGCGCCGCGGGCCTGGGCCAGGTCCAGGGCCCGCTCGCGCGCCGTCGCGTCGGTGAGCGGTGACGGCGCGGCGAAGTGGACCCGGTTGCTGCCGCACGTGGTGACGAGCGCGGCGGTCACATAGGTTTCGTCGTCGATCCGGTCCACGTCGTCCAGTTCCTCGGCGAGGGTCGGCCGAGGACGAGCGGGGACCAGAAAGTCGGCTCGTGAGGAACGCCAGAGGAACTCCGCCTCCCGCAACCGCTCGGCCAGCTCCGGCCGCAGCCCAGCCCAGACGTCCCCGGCCCAGCCGGCGAGCTGCGGGTGATGCCCGGGTTCGGCCAGCACGTGCAGCATCGCGGTCAACTCGGCCAGCGGGGAGGCAGCGAACCGCAGTCGCCCGGACGGCAGACCGCCGATGTCGATCCTCAACGTCATCCCCTCATCATCGCTGGTCGGATGGCCGACGACCGCGTCGATTGACGGTGTCCGTCAACCGACACAGTCGGCCCGGCGGCCGAACGCATCGTTTACGCCATGGCAACCACCACCAAGATCCGGCCGCGCGCCCTCGTCCGTGCCTCCGGAGGCCCCCGCTATGCCGTCGCCCTGGCCGTGGACGCGCTCGGCACCGGCCTGCTGCGGCCCTTTCTGCTGCTCTACGGGGTGATGGTGCTGAGGCTGTCCGCGCCGGCCACCGGCATCGCCATGACGGTCGGCGCCGTCGTGGGTCTGGTGTGCATGCCCGCGGTCGGCCGATGGCTGGACCGGGGCGCACGCAGCACGGTCGTGGCAGCGTCGATGCTGGTGCGGGTGCTGGGCGTGGCCCTGCTGCTGGCCACCCCGACGGGGAACGTCTGGCTGTTCGCGACAGCGGCACTCTTCCTCGGCATCGGCAACCAAGCATGGCCGGCCGCCCACGCCGCCCTCGTGGCCACGGTCGCCCACGGCCGCGAACGCGACGCCGCCCTCGCGGGAGGCCGCGCCCTGCGCAACGCCGGCCTGGGCGCCGGTGCACTCCTCGCCACCGTATGCCTGGCGGGCGGCACCACCGCATTGCAGGCGCTGGCAGCCGTCACCGGGCTCGCCTACCTCGCCGCGGCGGCCTTGGCGTGGTCGGTCCACGTGCACGCTCATCCGGCCGCTGCCGCGGCCAAGGACAGGGACGACGAGCCCGCACCCCGGATGCGCGCGCTGCTGGCCGCCAACGTGATCTACGTCTTCTGCCTCAACGTCCCCGAAATCGCGCTCCCTCTGGTCCTGGTGGCACAGATGCACGCCTCCCCGGTGTGGTCGGCAGCCATCTTCGTGGCCAACACGGTGCTGGTGGTCACCCTGCAGGTTCCGGTCACCGTCCTGCTGTCCCGCTTGTCCCGGCGGACCGTGCTGGCTCTCTCCGGCGTGGTGCTCACCGCGTCCTACCTCGGCTTCCTCGCGGCCACCTCACTGGGACACGGCTGGGGTGCCCCGGCCGTCGCCATGGTGTCCGTGGTCTGCACTATCGGCGAGATCATCTATGCCGGTAGCGCCACCGCGCTCGTCACCGCCCTCGCCCCGGCCCATGTCCTGGGACGCGCTCTCGCCCGCTTCCAGCTCTCCACGGGCTTCGGTCTCGCCGTCTCCCCGGCGGTCATCACCGCTCTCGCACCCCACGGTTCGGCCGCACTCTGGGGCAGCCTCGCTGGTGCGACGCTCCTCTCCGCCTCCGCCGTTGCCACCGAGAAGGATCAGGAAACGCGGCTCAGCGGTTGCCGCCGCCGGGCGCGAGCAGGCTCGTGAGTTCGGCGATCGCCTCGGGGGACGGCTTGAAGTAGCGGCGGACGTTCTCCGGCTTCTTGTGCCGGGACTTCGCCATCAGCATCAACAGCGAGGCGCTCTGTTCGCCGAGATGGGTCAGGGCGGAGTGGCGGTACTCGTGGAGGTCCCAGCCCGTGCCCGGTCCGCGCAGGGCGGTGTGCTCGTCGAGCAGGGCGCGGGCCTGCCCGTAGGAGAGACGCCAGGCCGGTGTCCGGGCACGCGTCGCGGGGGCTGACAACCTTGCCCGGTCAGCATCACCTACGCAGGTCACAACAAGATCAACGCCGTTTGGGGCTCATGACAGCGTTCTTACCGGCACCTCATCTTGTGTTGTCCACGGACTATACGTTTGGATAGTATCCTCTACACACGGATAGCTTCCTGGACGATTGGACAATGGACTCGTGACGACGTCGAGACCCGACCCCGAGGACCTGACCGCTCGCGCGCGGATCCGGGACGCGGCCCTGCGGCTCTTCGGGGAGCACGGCTTCGAGGCGGCGACGACCCGGCGGATCGCCGAAGCCGCAGGAGTGTCCCCAGGGCTGGTGCGCCATCACTTCGGGTCCAAGCAGGGGCTCCGCCAGGCCTGCGACGCCCACCTGATCAAGCTGATCACCAGGATCAACGAGCAGGTCGCCGCCGACACGACCGCCGCCGACGCACCCGTCGGCGGCGTGAACTACGTCGGGGCCTCCCTGGCGGCCCTCGGCCCCTACCAGCGGTACCTGGCGCGGGCCCTGACCGAGGGATGGGCGGAGCCGGTGTTCGACGCGATGGTTCAGATGAGCGAGCAGCGGCTCGCCGAGCTCGACGAGCGCCGCTCCGATCCGCCCTTCGCCCACCGCAAGGCCAGGGCGACGGTGAGCACGGCGATGGCCCTGGCCGTCGGGATCCTGCACGAGCACGTGTCCCGGGGGCTGGGCGTCGACGTGTCCACCGAGGAGGGCGCCGACCTGCTCGCCGTGACCCTGCTCGATCTCTACTCCCACCCCTGGCTCAGCCCGGAGCAGGCCGCCGCGTACCGCGACGCCCTGGAGAGCACCCGGCGTTCGACCGAGGAGCACGCTGATGAGTGACGCGATAGCGGTAACCGGCCTGGTCAAGGCGTTCGGCGCCACCCGCGCCCTGGACGGGCTCGATCTCGTCGTGGGCACCGGTGAGGTGCACGCCTTCCTGGGGCCCAACGGCGCCGGCAAGAGCACCACGATCCGGACCCTGCTCGGCATGCTCCGGCCGGACGCCGGCACCGCCCGGCTGCTCGGCGGCGACCCGTGGGCCGACGCGACCGAGCTGCACCGCAGGCTCGCCTACGTGCCCGGCGACGTCACCCTGTGGCCCCAGTTGTCCGGCGGCGAGGTGATCGACCTGCTCGGCCGGCTGCGCGGCGGGCTCGACGAGCGGCGTCGCGACGAGCTGCTGGAGCGCTTCGACCTGGACCCCCGCAAGAAGAGCCGCGCCTACTCCAAGGGCAACCGGCAGAAGGTCGCCCTGATCGCCGCGCTGGCCTCCGACGCCGAACTGCTCATCCTCGACGAGCCCACCTCCGGCCTGGACCCCCTGATGGAGGAGGAGTTCCGCGAGACGGTCCGTCAGGAGCGGCGCCGCGGAGACCGGACCGTGCTGCTGTCCAGCCACATCCTGTCCGAGGTCGAGGCCCTGTGCGACCGGGTGACCATCATCAAGGACGGCCGCACGGTAGAGAGCGGCACCCTGGCCGGCCTGCGCCACCTCACCCGCACCTCCATCCAGGCCGACCTGGCGGCGCCGGCGGACGGGCTGGCCGCCCTGCCCGGCGTGCACGACCTGAAAGCCGAGGGCGGCCGGGTCCGGTTCGACGTCGACACCGCCGCCCTGGACGCGGTGCTGAGGCATCTCACGGACGCCGGCGTACGCGGCCTCGTCAGCCGGCCCGCCACCCTTGAGGAGCTGTTCCTGCGCCACTACGACCGCGGCGCGGACGCGCCGCACGCGGGAGCGGTTCGATGACCGCGCTCACCGGCACCGGCCACCTGGCCCGCCTGGCGCTGCGCCGCGAACGGGCCATCGCCCCCTGGTGGATCCTGCTGATCGTGAGCCTGGCGCTGGTGATGGTCGCGTACGTCACCAGGAACATGGGCACCTACGAGCTGAAACTCGCCTACGTCGACCTCATCCGCCGCAACGCCTTCTTCCAGGGCCTCGGCGGCGGATTCGCCGAACCGCGGCTGGAAGTGCTCGCCACTTGGCGCAGCGGCGGCTTCCTCTATCTGGCGAGCGCGTTCGCGGCCGTCATGTCCGTCGTCCGGCACACCCGCGCGGAGGAGGACACCGGCCGTAGCGAGCTGGTCCGCTCAACCGTGGTGAGCCGCCACGCCCAGCTGACCGCCGCCGTGCTGGTGGCGGCCGGGACCAGCCTGGTCTGCGGCCTTTCGACGGCCGTCGTGCTGATCGGGATCGGGCTCGAACCGCTCGGGTCGCTCGCCTACGGGGCCGCCGTCACGGTCGCGGGCTGGGTCTTCGCCGGCATCGCCGCCGTCGCCGCCCAACTGGCACGCGACGCCCGTACGGCCACCACGATCGGCCTGACCGTCCTCGCCCTCTCGTACGTGATGCGCTACGCCGGTGACGCGAGCGGGCAGTACTGGCTGAAGAACCTGTCCCCGCTCGGCTGGAGCCATCTGGTGCGGGCCTACCAGGACGAGCGGTGGTGGATGCTCGGCGTCCCGATCCTGACGGCCGCCGTCCTGCTCGCCGCCGCCTACCGCCTGCTCGGCCGCCGCGACCTGGGCGCCGGGCTACTGCCCGAACGCCTCGGGCGCGCGACGGCCCCGAACCTGCGCGGCCCGATCAGCCTGGCCTGGCGGCTGCACCGCGGCCTGCTGGTGAAGTGGGCGGCCGGAGTCGCGTTCTTCGCGGCGGCGGCCGCCGCGCTGAGCCCGCTGGGCCGGGAACTCCTCTCGCGGCCCAGCATCGTGGTCGACAACATCACCCAAAGCCTCGGCGTGCCCGCCGACGCCACGCTCGGCGCCTACTCCTGGTACCTGATCCTGATCCTCGCGTACGCCATCGCCCTCTACCCGGTGCTCATGACCCTGCGGCTGCGCGCGGAGGAGACCTCAGGCCGCGCGGAGGCCGTACAGGCCACCCCCGTGACCCGGCTCAGGTGGGCGGCCGGGCACCTGGTCGTGACCGGACTCGGCACGACGGCCCTGCTGGCTCTCGCCGGGCTCGTCTTCGGCGCGCTGTACTCAGTGCTCGTCGGCGACCTCACCACCGACCTGCCCCGCTTCCTGGCGGGGGCGCTGGGCGCCGTACCGGCCGCCTGGTGCGTCGGGGCGGTGTGCGTGCTCGCGTACGCACTGCTGCCGAGGGCGAGCGCGGCGATCTCCTGGACCGTCTGGACCCTGACCGTCGCCCTCGGCCAGGTCGCCGCCCCCCTGTACGGGCTCTGGGGCGGCAGCCCCCTGGAGCCCTTCCACTACATCCCCAACGCCTTCGCCGGAGCACCCCTGAACATGGGGCCGACCCTGGCCCTGCTCACCGTCACGGCGGGCCTGCTCGGCGGCGCCATGCTCGCCCTGCGCCACCGCGACTTCGGCTAGGACCTCGCTCAACGGCCGGGGTCGCCGGCTCGCGAATGACCGGCATGTCCGCCTACATCGGCGACGGCGCCAACCGGTGGCCCGCAGCACATCGGCTCGACGCGGCGATCCTGTTCCGCCTGGCATGGGAGAAGGCTCCCGCGGGCAGCGTGCTGCACGGCGTAGCCGAAAGCGGCGTCACCCTGAAGAGCATCGCGGAGACGATCGCCCGGGGCCTCGATCTGCCCACGGTCTCGCTGACCCAGGACGAGGCCGCCGCGCACTTCGCAAGCCCGTTCATGGCCACTGTCTACGGCTCATTCCGGTCATGGAACGCATCCGTGTTGGCCGCCTCGGTGGCGGACACCCGCAGGCTTCGACAAGACGATCTACAGGCGAAGGAACGCAGTCGAGTGGACGATCAACGCATCGAAGAACTGTCTAGCCGCCGGTCGTGCCGTCGAGCATCTCGCGCAGGATGTCCAGGTGGCCGTTGTGGCGGGCTGTCTCCTCGGTGAGGTGGAGGAGGATCCAGCGCAGGTCGACGTGGAGGCCGTTGCGGACGGCTCGCTGGGCCTGCTTGTCCAGGCCGTTCCCGGCGACCAGTTCGCGGTAGCGGGTGCTCTGTTCGGCGTATTCGTCGAGCAATTGAGTGAGCGGGAAGTCAACGGCGATACGCATCTCGCGGTCGGGGTCTTCCTCGGTCCAGGGGCCCCGGTCCTCCTCACCGAGGAAGACCACTTGGAACCAGTAGTACTCGACCCAGCGGAGGTGGTTGATCACTCCGCTCATGGTCATCAGCGGTGAGCCCGGCAGGAGCGCTTTGCCGGCGTTCTCCGCGGCGACGCCCTCGCATTTGGCGCGGGCGGTGTCACGTGCGTAGTCGAGAAACGTGGTGAGCTGGGTGCGCTCGTCCCACGCCGACGGTGTGTCATCGATTCTGGTCATCGCGCGAAGTGTCCCCGATCCCCGCGATCGATGTCGAATGCCCAGGGGCTGGGCGACCGCGATGCGCTGTGGGATCAGTGATCAGGTGTGGTGGACGGCTCCCGGTGTACGGGCTGATCGGCGTGCCCGGCCAGGGGATCGCTCCCGGCCGGGCACGCCGGTAGAGGGTCAGCGGTGCAGCATGAGCGGCAGGCTGCCCCAGCCGTGTGCGATGAAGGACGGGACGTGCGGCAGCTCGCCCTCGTCCACGGCCAGCCGGAGGTCCGGGAACCGGGCGAACAGCGCGGGCAGGGCGGCGAGCGCCTCCTGGCGGGCGAGCGGAGCTCCGATGCAGCGGTGCACGCCGATGCCGAAGGCCAGGTGCTCGTCGCGTTCCTGGGTCGGGTCGAACTGGTCAGCATCCGGGCCGTGCTGGTCGGGGTCGTGCCCGGCCGCCAGGTAGCTGGTGATGATCGCGTCGCCCGCCTCGATCCGTACCCCGCCTATCTCGATCGGCTCGATGGCGAACCGTAGCGGCAGGTTGGCGATCGACGGCGTCCAGCGCAGTGTCTCCTCGATCACCGCGTCCCAGGAGATCTCCCCCGACAGGACACGCCGGAGGTGCTCGGGGTGGGTGAGCAGGGCGTGCACCGCGTTGCCGATCAGGTTGACGGTGGTCTCGTGCCCGGCCGCGATGAGGAGCAGCAGCGTGTCGCGCAGCTCGTCGTCGCTGAGCGAGTCGCCGCTGTCGCGGACGTTGATCAGCTCGGTGGTCAGGTCGTCGCCCGGGTGCTCGCGCTTGTAGGCGACCAGGCCGGGCAGCACGGTGCCGATCTGGGCCGCCGTGGCCGCCGCCTGCTCCGGGGTGCCGGTGGTGTCCATGACGGCCTCCATCACCTGGGCCATCTCCACCCGCATGTGCTCGGGGACGCCGAACAGCTCACAGATCACCCGCATCGGCAGGGGGTGGGCGTAGGCGGTGCGGAGGTCGACGGCCTGACCCGGCGGCTGCGCGGCCATGGTGTCGAGCAGCTCCGCCACGATGCTCTCGACGATCGGCTGCATGGCCTTGGTCCGGCGCGCGGTGAAGCTCGGGGCGATCAGCTTGCGCAGCCGCCGGTGCTCCTCGCCGTAGGCGCTGAGCATGCTGGACACGCCGATCCAGGTCATGAGCCACGTCCAGCCGGGCTCGGTGAGCGCCTGTGGCAGCAGCCGCCAGTGCCGCTTGTCCTTGCTCACCAGCGGATCGAGGATCAGCTGCTTGAGCAGGTCGTGCCGGGTGACCGCCCAGGCGGGGACGCCTCCGGCGAGTTCTACGAGGACCAGGGGGCCGAGGTCACGTAACCGGCGGGCCTCGCCGGGGAGGTCGGAGCCGAAGGGATCGAGGACGACGGGGGCTGGACTGCCCAAGGGGATTCTCCTGGCTGATCGGGGCGGATGGGGGTGAAGCGCACCGGCAGACGCGCCAGGGCGCGGTGGAACGGGCCGGGCCGCCACGGAAGCTCCTCGCGGGGCACGGTCAGTTCGAGGTCGCACAGGTGAGAGGTCAGGCGTTCGATCGCGGTCATGGCGATGAGCACGGCCGGGTCGCTGGCCGGGCAGCGGTGCGGCCCGGCGCCGAAGCCCAGGTACGCGCCGCCGTCGGAGCGCAGCTCCTCGGGAACGTTGGTGGGCTCGGTGTTGGCCGCGGCGTAGGAGACGAGGACCAGCTCGGCCGGCTGGATCCAGGTGCCGTGGAAGTGCACGGGCTGGAGCACGAAGTACGGGCCGTAGTTCGACATGGCGGGCTCGGCGCGCAGGGCCTCCATGAGGGCGTCGTACGTGCTGAGCGCGCCGTTGGTGAGCGAGCTGTAGTAGCGGTCGTCGCTGACCATCCGGGAGATCGTATTGGAGATCAGGTTGGCCATGGGGTCGTAACTGGCGGCCGTCACCAGGACGAGGGTCTCCGCCAGCTCGTCGGGCCGCAGCGCGGCGGGATGGTCGATGAACCAGGAGACCAGGTCGTCGCCCCGCTGGGCGTGCTTGGCCTGGATCAGCTCGCCGATGTAGCGGCTGAACGCGTCGCTGCCCCGCTTGCCCGTCTCGCCGTCAGCCTCCATCATGTCCGACAGGGCCTGGGTCAAGCCGGCGCTGTCGGAGTCGGGCCGCCCGAAGAGCAGGTTGAAGATGCGGGTCGGGATGAGCCGGGCGAAGTCGGCGACCAGGTCGGCCTCGCCCTGCGCGGCGAACTGGCTGATGAGCGAGTCCGAGACCTCGATCACCATCTGGCGCAGCTTGTGCGGCTGGATCTGCTGAAAGCAGTCGGAGATCACCTTCCGGAAGCGGGCGTGCTCGGCCCCGTCGGAGTACAGCGCGCTCGGCCGGCGGCCGAGCATGGCGATGGCCCCCGCGGCTTCCGGGGTGTCGGGGAGCCGCGCCTGCCAGGCGCTGGGATGCTTGCTCCAGACGCCGCCGGCGTTGGTGAGCACGTCCAGGGCGGCCCGATAGCCGAGCACCAGGTGGGCCTCGATGCCCGGGGCGATTTCCACGGGCGCGACCGCGCCGTGCCGCCCGCGCAGCTCCGCGTAGAGTGCCTGCGGATCTCTGGCGTATTCCGGCCCGTACAGGCGCCCGGCGTCGGGCAGGTAGCGCAAGGTCATGACAACACCAGCTCTCTGACGTGCTCCACCAGCGCGATCAGCGAGGCACGGGCGGAGGCGGGGTCACGGGCGTCGCACACCATCAGCGGCGTGCCTGGGTCCAGATCGAGTGCCTCGCGTACGGACTCCAGCGGGTAGTCCGGCGAGTCGGGGAAGTGGTTGACGGCCACCGCGTAGCGGATGCCGGCGTTCTCCACCAGGTCGAGGACGGCGAAGCTCTCGTCGATGCGGCGGGTGTCGGCCAGCACCAGGACGCCCAGCGCGCCGCGCACCAGCTCGTCCCACAGGACCTGGAAGCGGGTCTGCCCCGGCGCCCCGAACAGGTAGAGCACGACCCCTGGCAGGGTGAGGCGGCCGAAGTCGATCGCGGTGGTCGTGGTCGTCTTCTCGTTCACGCCGGTGAGGTCGTCGACCAGCGTGCCCGCCTCGGTGAGCACCTCTTCGGTGTTGAGGGGCTTGATCTCCGAGAGCGCACTCACGATGGTCGTCTTGCCCACGCCGAACGGCCCTGCGATGACCAGCTTGACCGGAATGTGCTCGGTGCTGACGCGGCTGTCAGAGAGCGCGGAGGCCATTGAGTACCAACTCCAAGATCTCGATGTCGGGCAGGTCGGTGGCCGGCGGATCGCGGGTCAGCAGCGTTCCGCCGCCGACCAGTCCGGCGACCAGCAACCGCACCACGCAGTACGGCAGGCCCAGGTGCGCGGCGCACTCGTACACCGACAGGGGCCCGTCCCGCAGCAGGGCCAGCAGATGCGACCCCGGAGGGTCCAGCCCGTGGGCGGCGGCGTCGGGCGAGCCGAAGACCAGGGTCGTGCGCTCGACGCTGATGTGCTCGGGCACGGTCAACCTCGCGGCGGCCATGTAGTCCGGGACGACCCGCCGCCGTTGCCGTCCGGAGGTCATGCCCGGACGCCTGGCACCCTGGCCGCGCTGGCCTCGTCGAGAGCCTTGATGAGTTTCTGCACCTGCAGTTGTACCTCGTAGGCGAGGGCGCCGATGTTGACCGCCCCGGTGGCGGCGACGACGATGGCGGCGCGGTCGCCGGCCGGGGCGATGTAGTAGTAGCCGCTCTCGGCGGAGATGACGATGTCCACCACCCCGCCGTCGGAGCCGCCGCTGAGGCCGTCGCACAGGGCGCGGGCGGCTCCCAGCACGGAGCTCGTCATGGCGGCGGCGCGTTCGCCGCTCTCGGTCGTCACGTCGGCCGAGCCGCCGAGGATCAGCCCGTCACGGCTCAGTACCACGCCTCGCGCGACTCCGGGCAGTGCCAATAGGGGCGAAAGGACCCAGGACACGTCGAGGGACAACGCGCGACCCTTGGTCCGAGGACGGCCTGAAGCGCTAGGAGTGTCCATGGAGCGGTCAATTCCCTTCGGTGATGTCGTGCTGCTCGGTCGGGAGCGCTTCGCGGCGGCCCGCTTCGGCTCCGGTCTGGAAGTCTCCCCACCGCTTCTGGGCTTCCTCCGGGGTGGTGAGCAACCTGCCGTCGGAGCCCTGAGAGCTGCCTCCGGCGGGCCTGGAGCCGGACGCGGCCCGTATCGGCTGGCGGCGACGCTGCGGCAGCGGTGTCAGCTCCTCCTCCGTCGGTTGCCGCTGCGCCGTCGCGGGCTCGGCTCGTACGGAGGCGGCGACGGGCTCAGGGCGCGCAGCCGCGACAGGCTCCGGCTGGGCAGCCGCGACAGGCTCGGCGGCCGCCACGGGCTCCGGCCGGCCGGCCGGGACCGCGGCGCGGACCGGCTCGGGCGCCAAGACCGACGGCCGGCTGTCCTCCGGCATCTCGACCAGCAGGGCGGTGGGGATGGTCAGCACGGCCTGTACGCCGCCGTAGGCGCTCTTCTTGACCGTGACCTGCACGCCGTAGTGGGCGACCTGGCGGCCGATCGCGGCCCAGCCGGTGTGGGGCGGGTTGCCCAGGTCGACCAGGCGGGTCGGCTGGGTGCCGCTCAGCAGGCGGGTGGCGCGGGCGTACTGGTCCTCGTTGAGGCCGACACCGGCGTCGTCGATGACGATGGCGGCGCCGTTGTTGGTCTCGTGTACGGCGATGGTCACCTTGAGCGTGCCGTAGGAGTGGTGGACCGCGTTGGCCAGCAGCTCGGCGGTGATGAACAGGATCGACTCCGCGGCGCGGGCGGCGACCCCGATCCGGCGGCGCAGGTGGTTGGCCGGGCCCTCGATGCGCTGCTCGAAGTTCTCCACCCGGGAGATGGCGCCCACCATCAGGTCCACCAGGTAGGTGTCGTCACGCGAGAGGCCGGGCGTGGCGCCGCACGCGATGCCGGTCACCTGCACGCGACGGATGATCAGCTCGTTGAACATGTCGAGTCCCAGCACCTCGCGCAGCAGCGCCGTGTGCTCGTCGCCGCCGTAGCGCTGTTGCACACCGGCGAGCAGGTCCTGGGCGCGCAGCGCCTGGGTCTGCACGCGGGACATCGCCCCTCTGATGACCGCCTGGGCCGCTTCGTCGATGCGCTCGCCTTCGTCTCTGAGTCCGCGGGTGACCAGGTCGAGGATGGCACGGTGCTGCCTGTCGACGTCTGTGCCGGCGAGTGCGGGGCTCTGCACGCCCGGCACGATCACGTGGGGGGTGCGCAGGTGGGACAGCAGGGCGGGGATGCGCTTGGAGATCAGGTGCTCGGTCTCGGCGCGTACGAGGTCCTGCTGGGCGCGGGCCTCGCGCAGCAGTTCCGCGCTCTCCTGGGCCTGGCGCTCCGCCTGGGCCAGCCGCTGGTTGCCGGCGCTGGTCTCGCGGGTCCGATGCTCGAATTCCTGACGGGCCTGAACGAGCTGCCCACGGGCCTGGGCGAGACGGTGGCGTACGCGCATGTGGAGGAGCAGGACGCCCACGAGAGCGAGGGCGAGGACCACGGCGATGATCACTATGGGAACGCTGGAGGAGTCTGGCGGCATGACAAGTCCTGGGGTCGAGGAAAGCCGGCGGAAAGATGTCGACCGCCGGAGAGCCTGCTAGCAGCGCGTGACGGTCTCGCACAGCGTCCGGCATGGACCGCGTCGGAGTGGACCGCGCCCTTCCGCGACGTCGGCACGGCTGGGTGCCTGGTGCGGCTCTGCCGGCGGCAGGGCGAGGCCGAGCAACATGTGCATCCTCAGTCTCAGTCGAACGACGACCAACAGGGGAACCAGTATTCCCGTTTAGTCACGATAGTCAACCGTGTGTAAGGTCGTCAGTTCTTGCGGTGGCGTAGGGGTTTCGCGTGGATCGATGATCACCGGCGGTAGAACTCGGCGGGCTCCGGGGTCAGGGGGGTGTTGCCGAGAATGAGGTCGGCCGACTTCTCCGCCAGCATCATGACCGGGGCGTAGATGTTGCCGTTGGTGACGTACGGCATGGCCGAGGCGTCCACCACGCGCAGGCCTTCCAGGCCGTGCACACGTAACGTGTCCGGGTCCACGACGGACATCTCGTCCACGCCCATCTTGCAGGTGCACGACGGGTGCAGGGCGGTCTCGCCGTCCTTGGCCACCCAGGCCAGGATCTCCTCGTCGGTCTCCACCGACGGGCCGGGGGAGATCTCCCCGCCGTCGAGCGCGGCCCAGGCCGGCTGGGAGAGGATCTCGCGGGTGAGCCTGATGGCCTCCACCCACTCGCGGCGGTCCTGCTCGGTGGACAGGTAGTTGAAGCGGAGCGCGGGCTTGACGCGGGGGTCCGCCGAGGTGATGCGCACCGAGCCGCGGGCGTCGGAGTACATCGGGCCGATGTGCACCTGGTAGCCGTGCCCGCCCGCGGGGGCGCTGCCGTCGTAGCGGACGGCGATCGGCAGGAAGTGGAACATCAGGTTCGGGTACGGGACGTCGTCGTTGGAGCGGATGAAGCCGCCCGCCTCGAAGTGGTTGGTGGCGCCGGGCCCGCCACGCAGGAAGAGCCACTGCGCGCCGATGAACGGCCTTCGCCACCTGGCCAGCGACGGCTGCTGCGACACCGGCTGCGTGCAGGCGTGCTGGACGTACACCTCCAGGTGGTCCTGAAGGTTGGCGCCCACGCCGGGCAGGTCGTGCACCATCTCGACGCCGAGCGGCTCCAGCAGCTCGGCGGGGCCGACGCCGGACAACTGCAGGAGCTGGGGGGAGTTGATGGCGCCGCCGCTGACGATGACCTCGCCGGCGTCGACGCGCTCGCCGTCGCAGATCACACCGACCGCTCGAGTGCCCTCGAAGACGATCTTCTCGACGAAGGCACGGGTTCTGATGGTGAGGTTGCGGCGGTGGCGTACCGGATGGAGATAGGCGCGGGCGGCGCTCAGCCGGCGGCCGCGGTGCAGGTTGCGGTCGAAGGCGGCGAAGCCCTCCTGGCGGTAGCCGTTCACGTCGTCGGTGAGCGGGTGGCCGGCCTGCTGGACGGCCTCGAAGAACGCGTCGAACAGCGGGCCCTTGGCCGGGCCGCGCTCCAGCTTGAGCGGGCCGTCGCCGCCCCGGAAGTCCGTGCCGGGGTCGGCCAGGCAGTTCTCCATCTTCTTGAAGTACGGCAGGCAGTGCGCGTAGTCCCAGTTCTTCATGCCGGGATCGGCCGCCCAGCGCTCGTAGTCGAGCGGGTTGCCGCGCTGGAAGATCATGCCGTTGATGCTGCTGGAGCCGCCGAGGACCTTGCCGCGGGCGTGGTAGACGCGGCGGTCGTTCATGTGCGGCTCGGGCTCCGACTCGTACTTCCAGTCGTAGAACCGGTTGCCGATGGGGAACATGAGCGCGGCGGGCATGTGCACGAACACGTCCCACAGGTAGTCGGGCCGGCCCGCCTCAAGCACCAGGACCGACACCGACGGGTCGGCGCTGAGCCGGTTGGCCAGGGCGCAGCCCGCGGAGCCGCCTCCCACGATGACGTAGTCGTAGATCAACGGGGGATCCAGTCCTTCCACACGATCTCGTTCTCCTCGACCCAGCGCTTGGCGGCCTGGTCGGCGTTGAGCCTGCGGTTGATCATGTCGCTGGCGACGGCGTTCTGGTCGTCGTTGCTCCAGCTGAAGTTACGGACCAACTCGTAGGCCTTGCCGCCGGTCTCGGCGAACTTCTTACTGACGATCTTGTCGAGCAGGTAGGGAGGGTAGTCGCAGGCGACCTTGGCGGCGTCGGCGTCGCAGCCGATGGCGTAGGGCGGAAGGTTGATCTTCACCAGCTTCACCTTGGTGAACAGCCACTGCGGCTCGTAGAAATACATCAGCAGCGGCGTCTTGTTCTTGGTGGCCGCCTGGGCCGCCTTGATCAGTGCGGCTTCGCTGCCGGAGTAGACGACCTTGTAATTCAGGTTGAGGTTCCTGACGATCGCCTCGTCGTTGGTGACGAAGGTGGGATCGCCGTCCAGCACCTGTCCGCGCTCGCCGGATCTGGGGGTCCTGAAAAGGCTCGCGTACTTGTTCAGGTTCCGCCAGTTGGTGATATCCGGATATTTCTTGACCATCCACTCAGGCACGTACCAGCCGATCACCCCTTTGTTGCCGGTGAGCCCGGCGGAAAGGGCGACCTTCTTCTTCTCGATGTACTCCTCTTTGAGGTCGTTGTGGCCCCAGCTCTCGACGATGACGTCGACCTCGCCGCTCTCGAAGTCACGCCAGGATTGGTCCTCCTTGATCTCCCGCTTCACGACCTTGTAACCGAGTTCCCGTTCGAGCAGGTAAGCCAGCACAGCGGCCTGGGCCTCATAACCGGCCCACGCGTGAATGTCCATCCTGACCGTTTTGTTCGCCGCACTGGCAGAGGTGGGGGCCTCATTGGTGCAGGCCGTGAGCAGCAGGGCCAGCAGTAGGGGCCCGACGAGTGTCTTGGTTCGCATGAGAGTCTCCGCGACCGTGACCCCGCCCTGCGGCGAGGTCACGGGTCAAGGGGGATCAGGGAGTGTTACGCGGGGATCCAGGCCTGCCACTTGGCCTTGTTGGCCTCGACCCACTTCTTGGCCGCCTCCTCGCCGGACATGCCGTTGTTGGTCATGTCGTCGGCGACGGCGTTCTGGTCCTCGTTGGTCCAGCTGAAGTTCTTGACCAGCTCGTAGGCCTTGCCGCCGGTGTCGGCGAACTTCTTGCTCACGATCTTGTCGAGGTCCATCTCGGCGTAGTCGCAGGCGACCTTCTTCGGGTCGGCGTCGCAGCCCTCGGTGTACGGGGGCAGGTTGACCCTGACCAGCTCGGTCTTGCTGAACAGCCAGTGCGGGTCCCAGAAGTAGAACAGCAGCGGCTTCTGCTGCGCCTGCGCCTGCTGGGCGCCCTTGATCAGCGCGGCCTCGCTGCCGCCTGTGACGATCTTGAAGTCCAGCTTGAGGTTCTTGATCAGCGCGGCCTCGTTGCTGACGTACGACGGGTCACCGAACAGCAGCTGGCCCTTGTCGCCCGACTCGGACGTCTTGAAGAGCTTGGCGTACTTGTTCAGGTTCTTGTAGTCGGTGATGTCGGGGTACTTGTCCGCCATCCACTTGGGGATGTACCAGCCGATGACGCCCTTGTTGCCGGTCGAGCCCGCCTCGACGGCCGTCTTCTTCTCCTCGATGAACTGCTTCTTGAGGTCCGGGTGCCCCCAGTTCTCGATGATGACGTCGACGTCACCCGTCCCGAAGCCCTCCCAGGCCAGCTGCTCCTTGATCTCCGGCAGCTCCACCTGGTAGCCCAGCTCGTTCTTCAGCAGGTACGCCACGACGTTGGCGCTGGCCTCGTACCCCACCCAGGGGTTGATCGCGATCTTCACGGTCCCGGGAGCCGAGCCGGAGGCGCTGGCGGTGCCCTCCGGAGCCGCGGAGCTGGGGGAGGTCTGCACCGTGGCCCCGCCGCATCCTGCGGCGAGCCCCAGGGCTAGTAGGCCTGCGAGCAGGCGAATCTTCATTTTTGCTTTCCTTTTGTGGGGGATGGGCGCCTGTCGGCACCTTGCGTGATGCGGTCGAGCATGACTCCGAGCAGGACCATCGCGACACCGGCGACGAATCCCATCCCGAAGTCCGTCCGCTGGGAGAAGCCGAGGACCACGTCGTAGCCGAGGGCTCCGGCTCCGACCAGCGCGCCGACGACCACCATGGCGAGCGTCATGACGATGCCCTGGTTGGCGGCGAGCAGGATGGCGCGCCTGGCCATCGGGAGCTGCACCTTCCACAGGAGCTGTCCCGAGGTGGATCCGGCGGAGGCGGCCGCCTCGACCACGGTGGCGGGCACGGTCCTGATGCCGTCCTCGACGAGCCGCACGACCGGCGGCACGGCGAAGATGATCGAGGCGAAGATCGCGGTGAACCGGGTGGTGCCGAACAGGGCCAGCGCCGGCAGCAGGTAGACGAACGACGGCATCGTCTGGGCCGCGTCGAGCAGCGGCCGCTGGATGGCGGAGTAGGTGTCCGACCTGGCGGCGGCCACGCCCAGCAGCAGGCCGATGACGAGGGTGATGACGACCGCGACGGCGACCGTGGTCAGCGTCCGCATCGAGTGCTCCCAGGTGCCGAGCAGCGCGATCGCCAGCAGGCAGGCCAGGGCCGTCAGCGCGGGCCGTACCCCGCTGATCCGCCACGCCACGATCAGCACCGCGGCGGCGACCAGCCACCACGGCGCCGAGGTGAACAGGCTCTCCAGCGGGTTCAGCACCAGGTTGGAGAAGGTGTCCTTGATGGAGGAGGTGACGCCGAACCAGCTCGTCTCCGCCCAGAGGACGACGTCGTTGATCTCGGAGACGAGGTTGATCGTCAGGTTCTCGGGCCACTCGCGCGGCAGCAGCTGGGCCGCGACCAGGCCCGCGCCCGCCAGGACCGCCGCGACGACCAGGCTGGTCCTGCCGATCTTGTTACGCGGGTCGCGCTTGGCCACCGAGACCATCATCCGGTCCAGCACCACCGCCATGATCACGATCGCGAGGCCGGCCGGGAGCATGATGCCCACCTGCGCGCGCGACAGGCCGCGGATGATGTCGGAGCCGAGGCCGGGCGCGGAGATCAGGTTCGCGATGACCACCATGGACAACGCCATCATGATCGTCTGGTTGACCGCCAGCGCCATCGTGGACCTGGCCAGCGGCAGGCGCACCTTGAGCATGGTCTGCGTCCCGGTGGCGCCGAGGGAGGCCGAGGCCTCGACCGCGGTGGGGGAGACCCGCTCGATGGCCAGCGCGGTGATCCGGATCGCCGGCGGGATCGAGTAGATCATCGTCGCGATGACGCCCGCCGGGGCGCCGATGTGGAAGAACAACGCCAGCGGCGCCAGATAGGCGAAGTGCGGCATGATCTGCATGACGTCCAGGACGGGCGTGATCAGCCTGCGCACCCGCGGCGACAGTCCCGCCCAGACGCCCAGCGGGATGCCGATGGCCAGGGACAGCAGCACCGCCGAGGCGACCAGGGCGAGGGTGTCGACGCTGGCCTGCCAGAGCCCGAAGACGCCGAAGGCGCAGAACCCGGCGACGGCCCCGAGCGCGACCCGCCAGCCCCCCGCCAGCCACGCCAGCGCGCCCATGACCCCGATCAGGCCGGGCCAGCCGAGCGCGTACAGGGTGGTCTGGAAGAAGCCGAAGACCATCTCGACGAAGATCCGGATGTAGTTCAGGAAGTACAGGAAGACCGGGTTCTCGTTACGGTGGTCGTCGATCCACTCGCGCAGCTCGGTGACCGCCGCGAACTGCGGCGCCTCGCTGTTGTGCGGCAGCGTGCCGGTGCCCTGGAAGATCAGGTACGCCACCACGAACAGCAGCGCGATCCCCGTGGGCGCGACCCATCCGGGGACCCGCAGCCTGGAGGGTGTGCTGACGGCCGTACTGCTCATGCCGTCGCCACTCCCGAAGAGTTCTGTCCCTGTCCCGCGAGGAAACCGAGCAGGTCCACCCGGTCCACCACGCCGACCAGCTCGTCACCGTCGACCACCCGGATCGGGCGGGAGGAGGACGAGGCGGCGCCGATGGCGTCCTTGATCACCGTGGCCGCCGGGAGTTCGGGGCCGTCCAGCGGCTCCCCCTCCTCGGGCGGCCGGGCGATCCAGCGCAGGGTGAGCACGTGACTTCTGGGGACGTCTCGCACGAAGTCCGCCACGTAGTCGTCCGCGGGCGCGCCCACGAGCTCCTCCGGCGTGCCGATCTGCACGATCGCGCCGCCCCGCATGATCGCGATGCGCTCGCCCAGCTTGAGCGCCTCCGACAGGTCGTGGGTGATGAACACCATGGTCTTGCCGACCTCGCGGTGCAGGCGGACCACCTCGGCCTGCATGTCCCGGCGGATCAGCGGGTCGAGCGCGCTGAACGGCTCGTCGAACAGCATCACCTGCGGCTCGACCGCGAGCGCGCGGGCCAGCCCGACGCGCTGCTGCATGCCGCCGGACAGCTGGTCGGGGTAGGCGTCGGCGTGGCCGTCGAGGCCGACCAGCGACAGGATGTCCGCCGCCCGCGCGTGCCTGGCGGCCTTGCCGGTGCCCTGGATCTCCAGCCCGTAGGCGACGTTGTCGATCACCCGGCGGTGCGGCAGCAGGCCGAAGTGCTGGAAGACCATGCTGACGTGGTGGCGGCGCAGCTCGCGCAGGCGCGCGGGAGAAGCGGCGCCGACGTCCTCGCCGCCGATCGTGATCCGGCCGGCCGTCGGCTCGATGAGCCGGGTGAGACAGCGTACGAGGGTGGATTTGCCGCTTCCCGACAGGCCCATCACGACGAAGACCTCGCCGGGTCGTACGTCGAAACTGACGTCCCTCACAGCGGCGGTGCAGCCGGTCTTCTCTCTTAGTGCCGCGGGGTCCAGAAACCTGTCGTCGCAGTCCAGCACCCTTTCGGCCTTGGGACCAAAGATCTTCCACAGCCCTTCGACGCCGATGGCCCCACTGTCGGGAGATTCCCGCACCACTTGCCTCCTCAGTTGAGGGGGCAAACATATGTGGTGAATAACGCGAATCTCAATGCTGTGACCTTCTGGAGACCTCTGCGCTCCTGGGGTGTTACGGTCATGGACCGGTCCAAACACCCATTAGGGGACATTTCCTCACTTAATAGATTATTTCGCGCCGTCGAAGCTTTATAGATGGGGCTCCAGGTTCTTGCTCATGCGTCACACTGCTCGACTTATGTCGCGTTATGTTCGCTTGGCCGAGCTGGTAGGTATGTGTTCCAATTACCCAGGCTTGCTGGATTTTCACATGCGTCACGGGGATCTTCATATTGCGCCGATTCGGGCGAGAGGTTGCGTTCGGTGAGTACTGAGTTAGGACAGCGGCCGCCAGAGGAAGGCAACTGGCGGTTGCGTAACTGGCGTGTTCGGGCGCGACTTGTCGCGCTCATTCTCGTCCCGACGGCCGCGGCCGTGCTGCTCGGTGGCTTTCAGGTGTTCGCCTCCACCGGCGCGGCGGCCGATTTCGCGCGCACCAATCAGCTCGCCCAGCTCTCCGCGCAGATCGGCGAGCTCACGCACGTCGTGTCCGGAGAGCGCGCGCGGACCTCCTGGTTCATCGCCAGGAACCGCCCCGCCAGCGCCCTGCCGCCGGTGCGCGAGCAGATGGAGCAGGTGGACGACGTCATCGGCGAGGTGCGGACCAGCGCCGACGCGCTCCTGCTCACCGTCACCGGCCGGACCGCCGACCAGATCCAGAACATGCTCAACCGGCTGGACGACCTCACCGGGCTGCGCGAGCAGGCGCTTGAGGCCGACCTGTTGCCCGCCGCCTCGGTCGAGCTGTACACCACGGTGATCAACGACCTGCTCTCGGTGCACAACGAGCTCATCAAGGGCAGCCAGGACGACGAGCTGTTCCGCCAGTCGCGCATGCTCGACGCGCTCGCCCGCGCCAAGGAGAGCGTCTCGCACCAGCAGGCCCTGCTGACCACCGTCCTGACCGAGGGCGCGTTCAGCCAGGACCAGCTCAAGCGCTTCCTCGGCGAGTTGTCCCGGGAGGAGAACGAGCGCAGGACCTTCGCCGACGAGGCCACCGCCGAGGAACGCCGGATCTTCGACGAGAACGTCAACGGCCGCTCCGCCGACAACATGCTGTTCCTGCGCGAGCTGGTGCTCATCAGGGCGACGGCCGGGCAGACCGTACGCGGGCTCGACCAGGGCAACCGCGACGACGCCGGGCAGTGGTTCGAGGCGTCCAACGTGGTCGTCGACTCCATGCGCCTGGTCGAGCAGCGGCAGGCCGCCGGCATCGTGACCCGCAGCGAGGCGCTCAGCGCCGACGAGCGGCAGCGCGCGTACGTGATCGCCGGCGCGGTGATCGCGCTGCTCGTGGCCGTCCTGCTGATCACGACCGGGGTGGCCAGGTCTCTCGTACGCCCGCTGCGCCGGCTGCGCGCCGAGGCGCTGGACATCGCCGGCAAGCGGCTGCCGGACTTCGTGCAGCACCTGCGCGAGTCCCGTGACGGCGTGGTGGACGCCGAGGTGCCGCCCATCAACGTCTTCTCCAGGGACGAGGTCGGTGAGGTCGCGCGGGCCTTCGACGAGGTGCACCGCGAGGCCGTGCGCCTGGCCGGCGACGAGGCCAGGCTCCGCGCCAACGTCAACTCGATGTTCGTCAACCTGTCGCGGCGCAGCCAGACGCTGGTGGAGCGGCAGCTCTCCCTGATCGAGCGGCTGGAGCGCGGCGAGCGCGACGACGACCGGCTCGGCGACCTGTTCAAGCTGGACCACCTGGCCACCCGCATGCGCCGCAACAGCGAGAACCTGCTGGTCCTGGCGGGCCAGGAGGCCGCGCGCAAGTGGAGCCAGCCGGTCGAGCTCATGGACGTGGTCCGGGCCGCGCTCGGCGAGGTGGAGAGCTACGACCGGGTCAGCATCCAGGTCCAGTCGGAGACGGCCATCGCGGGTCAGGGCGTCAACGACGTGGTCCACCTGCTGGCCGAGCTGATCGAGAACGCCGTCTCGTTCTCCGCCCGCGACACCAAGGTCATCATCTCCAGCAGCCGCATCGACGGCGGCGGGCTGATGGTCTCGGTCACCGACAACGGCATCTCGATGAACGCGGAAGAGCTGAGCGAGGCCAACTGGCGGCTGGCGAACCCGCCGGTGGTCGACGTGTCGGTGTCGCGCCGGATGGGCCTGTTCGTGGTCGGCCGTCTGGCCCTGCGGCACAACATCAGGGTGCAACTGCGGCGTCAGGACGTCGGCGGGCTGACGGCCATGGTGCTGCTGCCGGAGACGCTGCTCACCGCGATGCCCGGCTCCGCGGCCGACGCGTCCGTCGTCCGTACGGCGGTGTCCGCCCCGGAGATGATGCCGTACGCGCAGGTGCCGATGCAGACCATGCCATCCATGCCTTCGATGCCTCCCATGATGCCTACGCCTTCCATGCCGGGCCCCGGCCATCCGTCTCTGGACATGACACCCGCGCCCGAGCCTTCCTCGTGGTTCAGCTCGCAGTACACGAACTCCGTGGAGCTGCCGTCCGAGCCGTTCCCCTCCCAGGAACCCGCGCAGGGCGACTTCCTGCCGATCTTCGCCTCCGTCGAGTCGAGCTGGTTCACCAAGCCGTCGTTCACGCCGGACCGGCGCGAGCCCGACCCGGACCCCGCCTGGTCGTCGTCGGGCGCCCCGTCCTGGCCCTCGAAGGAGGAGACGTCCTGGCCCTCGCAGGGCGAGGTCACGCCGGCGCCCCTCCCGACGCGGGCCGCGCGAGCGCCGCAGGATGACACCGGCTCGATGACGCCGCCCCGCGCCCCGGTCGAGTGGTCGTCGCCGGCGGACAGCGGCTGGCAGGCGGCCGGAGCGGTCCGCGAGCCGGCCCTCGGCGGCACGACGAGCTCGGGACTGCCGAAACGGACGCCGAAGGCGAATCTGGTGCCCGGCTCCGCGGCGCCCTCGCCGGCGCCCATGCCCGCGCCCCCGGTGTCCCCCGATCGGCTGCGCAGCAGGCTCTCCAGTTACCAGCAGGGTGTCCGCAAGGGCCGGGCCGAGCTTGAGGAGGACTGATGAGCAATCTGAGCCAGGCGGCCAAGGATGTGAACTGGCTCGTCAGCGGTTTCGTCGAAGAGGTGCCCGGAGTGGCGCACGCGGTGGTGGTCTCCGCCGACGGGCTGCCGATGGCCTTCTCCCGAGGGTTCCCCCAGGACCGCGCCGACCAGCTCGCCGCCATCGCGGCCGGGCTGGTCAGCCTCACCGCGGGATCGGCGCGGGTCTTCGAAGGCGGCGAGGTCGTCCAGACCCTCGTCGAGATGGAGTACGGCCTGATGCTGGTGATGTCGATCAGCGACGGGTCGTGCCTGGCGGTGCTGGCGGCACCTGACTGTGACATGGGCCTGGTGGCCTACCAAATGACGATCCTGGTGGAACGCGCGGGGCAGGTGCTCACGCCTGACGTGCGCGCGGAACTCTCAAGCGCGCGCCCCTGGTGATGGGAGTAGACGTTGGCATCGTGGCATGGCGGTGAGCCGGAGCCCGAGCGCAGCTCGTTGGTGAGGATGTACGCCGTAACGGGTGGCCGGACCGCGCCGCGGACCGCGCTCGCCATGGAGGCGCTGGTCTCCTCGGCGACGTCGGTGCAGCTCGGACCGGTGTACGCCCGGGAGTTCCGGCAGATCAGCGAGCTGTGCCGGCAGATCAGATCCGTGGCGGAGATCTCCGCGCTGCTGGCCATCCCGCTCGGGGTGGCCAGGGTGCTGGTCGCCGACATGGAGGCGGAGGGGCTGGTCAGGGTCTATCAGCCACAGCTGGACGCGGGCAAGCCTGACACGAGCCTGCTCGAAAGGGTGCTCAGTGGACTACGCAGGCTCTAGTCCCGGCCTCACCTCGACGAAGATCGTGGTGGCCGGTGGCTTCGGCGTGGGCAAGACGACGTTCGTCGGTGCGGTGTCGGAGATCATGCCGCTGACGACGGAGGCGGTGATGACGGACGCGTCGGCGGGGGTCGACGACGTCTCGCTCACGCCGAACAAGAGGACCACCACGGTGGCGATGGACTTCGGCCGGGTGTCGCTGGACCGTGACCTGATCCTTTACCTGTTCGGGACGCCGGGGCAGCACCGGTTCTGGTTCATGTGGGACGACCTGGTGAAAGGCGCGATCGGCGCGGTGGTGCTGGTCGACACGCGCCGGCTGGCCGACTGCTTCCCGGCGATCGACTACTTCGAAGAGGCCAAGCTGCCCTTCGTGGTGGGGATCAACGGCTGGGACGGGGGCTTCCCGCACATGGAGAGCGAGATCCGCGAGGCGCTCACCCTGTCGCCGCACATCCCCCTGGTACGCACCGACGCCCGCAGCCGTGAGGCGGTCAAGTCCACGCTGATCACCCTCGTGGAGCACGCGATGGCCGCCCGCACGGCGTACTGATCACTGGGCCGACCACCAGTAGGCGGCCACCAGCTCGGCGACCAGCGTCTCGGTCAGCAGCGCCACGTCCGGGTCGTCGTCATGGGCGTACCTGACGGCCGCGGTGGCGTCCTTGACCTCGCCGCCCACGGTGATCACCGTGGACCCGCGCTGCCGTACCCAGTCCATGGCCTGCTCGTCGTAGCGTGAGCCGGGGAACAGCAGCGCGCGGTAGTCGAGGGTCTTGGTCAGGTAGACGTCCACGTGCGCCCAGTCGCCGGTCTCGCAGGCGTCCGCCGACCGGCGCGGGCCCTCCCTGAGCATCAGCGCCGACTGCTCGGCCGACGACAGGCGCTCCACCGGGCCGATCGCGTACACCCCGTGCGGGCCGTCGAGCAGCTCCAGCACCATCGGCAGCCACTCGTCGCGGCGCTCCAGCAGGTCGGCCGTGGCCTCGGCGCCCCGCCGCACCAGGGCCGCCACGTCCCGGCCGGACCCGGTGAGCCGGGACTCCAGGGCGAGCAGCAGGGCGAGGGTGTGCTGGAAGGTGCGGCACGACACGCCGCCCCGCTCCACGCCCGCGTGCATGGGGATCACCAGGTCGGCCGCCCGCGCGAGCGCGGAGTCGGGGGTGTTGGTGAGCGCCCCCACGGGGGAGTCGCCGCCCGCGTAGCGGGCCACCGCGTCCAGTGTCTCGCGGCTGCTCCCGGTCGCGGAGATCGGCACGACCAGCGTACGGGAGTCCGGCGGGAAGGAGGCGGCGGCGGAGGCGTACTCGGCGTAGGCGTCGACGCCCGCCGCCCGCAGGCGCAGGGCGGCGACCCCGGCGGCGTAGCGGGAGCTGCCCATCCCCAGGAACAGCACCCGCTCGACCCCGGCGGGCAGCGCCGCGAAGGGATCGGCCGCCTCCAGCGCCTCGGCCAGGGTGGCCAGGGCGGCGGGTTTGGCCTCCAGGTCGGACAGATAGAGCTCGGGGTTCAACGACTCTCCTCGGGATACCAGTCGCGCAGCACACCCATCGGTGCGTAGCGCCATCGGGGCAGGTGACGGGCCGCGTAGATCAGCTCACGGCACTCCTGCTCGATCTCGAACGGGCGGATCAGGGACTCGTCGAGCAGGCCGGCCGCGCCACGCTCGGCCAGGCGGCCGGTGTAGGCGGCGAGCATGAGCGCCCTGGCCTCGGCGGCCCAGTGGGCGGCGCTCTCCGGCGGGGTGCCGCGGCGCTTGATCGCCACCTGGGCCACATGCTGGAGGCTCGTGGTCAGCTGGGCGACGTCGCGGGCGGCGGGCTGGAGCGGGTCGGCGCCGGTGACGGTGGGGTTGCCGTCGAAGTCGATCACCGCGTAGCCGTCGCGCCAGCGCAGGATCTGGCCCACGTGCAGGTCGCCGTGGATGCGGATCCTGGGCGAGGCGACGGGCCGGGCCAGCGGCGCCAGCTCCTCCCGCAGCCGTCCGGCGTGGCCGGCCAGCCAGGCGCCGTCGTCGCCGCCAGTGAGCTCCAGGGCTTCGCGCAGGGCGGACTCGGCCCTGACGCCGTCCTCACCGGGGAAGGACGCGCTGGGGAAGGACGCGCCGGGGAAGGGCCCGCCGGTCCCGGGTTCGGCGCGGGGCCCGGGTTCGGCGGGGGACGCGGGTTCGGTGGGGAAGGTCGACAGGGCGAGGTGCAGGTCGGCGGCGAGGCGGCCGAGAGCGGGGGCGAAGGCGGTGCGGCCCGCCTGGGCGTCGTCGGCGCACCACTCCCAGCCGTCCGTGGCCTCCGGCAGATAACCCGTCACCAGCGCGAGGAGGATTTCGTGCGGCCCGTCCACCCGGGTGAGCGCGGCGTAAGGCGGCGCGGTGTCTTTGAAGCCCGCGTCAACGAGGTGAGCGAGCACCTCGGGCGTGCGCGGCAGCGGGACGGGAGGTGTGAGCCATTTCACGACGACCCGGTCATTCACCACCACAGAGTAGTTTGTCTGGTCTACGTGCGGCCCGAAGTCGCGCTCGGTCTGGACCCCAGTGTGCGTGGGGCCTGGGCTGTGCGAGATGGTGGGCAGCGGAAGGAACCGGCGGACGGCGAACCCCGGCGGCACGGGCCTTTCCAGCACGGCGAGCAGAGCGGTCGTGAGACCGCGATCTCGGTGGGAGGGCGGATTCTCACCGAGAGAGATCAACCGGTTCCATATTGAATCCGAATTCAACACTTGGACCAAACTTCCAGGTAGCAATGTCCGGCAAAGTCTTGCTCATGTTGATTTCTGCTGCAACACTCCTGCTCTGGTCTGCCGTGCCCGGTTGGTCGCGCGACCCCCCGTACATCGAAATTCATAAGGAGTAGCGGCTGTGTTCCGTACCCGGGTCACCCGTCGTCTTCCGGCTGCTGTAGCGGCGGCCGGCCTCGCGCTCGCCGTCGCGGCGTGCGGCGGTGGGTCGACCAACAGCGCAGAGACAGCACCGCAGGCGTCAGCCGCTCAGCTGAACCCGAACGCCGACCTGACGAAGCAGTCACTCATGGTGACGGTCTGGGATGGATACACGCCCAAAGAGCTCCAGGACATGGTGAAGAAAGAGCTCAAGGTCAGCAAGCTCGACATCACCATCCACGACACCAACGAGACCGCGATGACCAAGCTCACCACCGGTGGTGACAGCGGCATCGACGTGGCGTTCGTGTCCGGCCAGTACGCCCAGGCGCTCGCCGAGCAGGGCCTGCTGGAGCCGATCCACGCCGAGCTGATCCCCAACCTGGCCAACCTGTACCCCGAGGCCACCCAGCTCTCCTACGACAAGGGCAACAAGTACTCCGTGCCCTACACCTGGGGCACGACCGGCATCTGCTACCGCAGCGACCTGGTGAAGGCCGAGCCGACGAGCTGGAACGATCTACTGAAGCCGCCGGCCTGGGCCGAGAAGAAGGTCACGCTGATGACCACCGAGCGCTGGCTGGCCCTGCCCGCCCTCAAGGCCCTCGGTTACTCGGTCAACACCGCCAAGGACGAGGAGATCGCCAAGGCCAAGGAGATGCTGATCGCCGCCAAGCCGCATCTGCTCGCCTTCGACGACACGACGTTCGGCGACCGGCTGATCAAGGGCGAGGCGCTCATGGTCGAGGCGTGGGACGGCTGGTGCCCGACCACCGACGCGAAGCAGAACATCAAGTTCACGGTGCCGAAGGAGGGCAGCGACCTCTGGGTGGACACCATGGTGATCATGAAGTCCTCCAAGAACAAGGAGGCCGCGCACGCCTTCGTCAACTACATCCTCGACCCCGAGGTGCACCGCTGGGCGGCGGAGAACATCAACTACAAGGTGCCGAACAAGGCCGCCATGGACAAGGTCAAGATCGCCCCGGGATCGCTGCTCGGCATCAAGCCGGCCGAGCTGCTCAACGGTGAGGCCATCTTCGACCTCGGCCAGGCGTCGACCAAGTACACGCGCCTGTCGTCCGAAGTCCAGGCCGACTAGTTGCGGTGAAAGTTTCGATCGGAGCCCGGCCGGTGTCCCCTTCGCGGGGGCGCCGGCTGGGCGCATTCGTCTTCCTGGCCCCCGGGCTCACCTACCTGATCGTGCTGCTCCTGGTGCCGCTGGCGCTGGTGCTCAGCTACACGGTCTTCCAGCGTGGGCGTTTCGGCGGCGTCGTCTACGAGTTCACGGGCGAGAACTTCGCCCGCCTGTTCGACCCTCTCTACCTGAGCGTGCTCGGCACCTCACTGAAGATCGCGGGGCTTGCCACGCTGATCGCGTTGCTGCTCGGCTACCCGACGGCCTACCTGATCGCGCAGCTTCCGCGTAAGTGGAAGACGATCGCGCTGGTCGCGATCGTGCTGCCGTTCTGGACCAACTTCATCATCCGCGCCTACGCCTGGATCATGCTGCTGAGCGGCCCAGGGCTGGTCAACTCCGGCCTGCAGGCGCTGGGGCTGGAGCCCGTCGAGCTGCTCTACAACGAGGGCGCCGTCGTCACCGGCCTGCTCTACTCCTACCTGCCGCTGATGGTGCTGCCGCTGTACGCCGCGATCGAGAAGCTCGACCCACAGCTGCGCGAGGCCTCGGCCAACCTGGGCGCGTCGGCGTTCACCACCTTCCGCAAGGTGACGCTGCCGCTGACGGTGCCGGGCGTGCTGACCGGCTGCCTGTTCGTGTTCGTGCCGAGCTTCGGCAACTTCGTCATCCCCGAGATCCTGGGCGGCGGCAAGACGGCCATGGTGGGCAACCTGATCCGCACGGAGTTCCTGTCCGCCCGCGACTGGCCGTTCGGCTCCACGCTGGCGCTGGCCCTCATCGCGGTGCTGCTCGTGCTGCTGCTCGCGCAGGCCTGGGTGGCCCGCCGTGCGTAGATCGAAGCTCCTGCACGTCCCGTTCTGGGCGACGTACGTGTTCCTGTACGCGCCGATCGTCGTGCTGGTCGTGATGTCGTTCAACTCCGGCGAGTCGGCTTACACCTACGAGGGCTTCAGCCTCAAGTGGTACGCCGACCTCGCCCAGGACGAGCGCATCATCGACGGCCTGATCAACACGATCATCGTGGCCACGGGCTCCACGGTGATCGCCACCGTGCTCGGCACGCTGCTCGCCGTGGGCCTGGCCCGGCACACCAGGTCCAAGACGCTGGACGCGGTCGCGCTGATGCCGGCCGTGCTGCCCGACCTGGTGCTCGCCATCGGGCTGCTGCTCTTCTACGGCATGATCCAGCTCACGCTGGGGCTCTACTCGGTGATCCTGGCGCACGGCGTGTTCGCCATGGCCTTCGTGGCGGCGGTGGTGCGCACCCGGCTCTCGGGCAGCGACGGCTCGCTGGAGGAGGCCTCGCGCGACCTGGGCGCCGGCCCGGTGACCACGTTCAGGAAGGTCACGCTGCCGCAGCTCGCGCCGGGCATCGTGGCGGGGGCGCTGCTGGCGTTCACGCTGTCGCTGGACGAGTTCGTGATCGCCTTCTTCACGATCGGCAACAGCGAGCAGACGCTGCCGATCGTCATCTATTCCATGATTCGTTTCGGGGTGACCCCGAAGATCAACGCGCTGGCCGCGGTCCTGCTCCTGGTGAGCTTCACGGCGGTGATCGTGGGGCAGCGCATGACCAAGATCGGGGAGTCACGTGCTCAAGATTGACGGGATCACCCGCAGGTTCGGCGAGGTCACCGCGCTCGACGGCGTCTCACTGGAGATCGGGCAGGGCGAGTTCTTCGCCCTGCTCGGCCCGTCGGGCTGCGGCAAGACGACCCTGCTGCGCATCATCGCCGGCTTCGAGACCCCCGACAGCGGCACGGTGACGCTGGACGGGGAGGACCTGCTGGGCAAGCAGCCGAACCGCCGGCCGATCAGCCTGATGTTCCAGTCGTACGCGCTGTTCCCGCACATGACGGTGGCCAAGAACGTCGCCTACGGCCTGGAGCGCGAGAAGCTGCCGCGTCAGGAGATCAAGCAGCGCGTCGGCGAGGTGCTGGAGACCGTGGGCCTGTCGGCGCACGCCGGCCGCAAGCCGCAGCACCTGTCCGGCGGCCAGCGTCAGCGCGTCGCGCTGGCCCGCTCCATCGTCAAGCGCCCGCGCCTGCTGCTGCTGGACGAGCCGCTGTCGGCCCTGGACAAGAAGGTCCGCGCGGACATGCAGCTGGAGCTCAAGCGGCTGCAGAACGAGGTCGGTATCACCTTCGTGGTCGTCACCCACGACCAGGAGGAGGCCATGTCGCTCGCCGACCGCATCGCGGTCTTCGACAACGGCGTGGTGCGCCAGGTGGACGAGCCGGTCGCGCTGTACGAGCGCCCGCACACCCGGTTCGTGGCCGACTTCGTCGGGGCCAACAACCTGTTCGAGGGCGCCCTGGGCGACGAGGACGCGCTGGAGACCGCGGACTTCGGCGCGCTGCGTGGACGGCCGCTGCGGCCGCTGGAGACGGGCGCCAAGGCGCTGCTCGGCATCCGGCCGGAGAAGGTCCGGCTGGGCGCGGCGACGGACGCGGGCGGACTCACGGGCGGCCTCAAGGGCTCGGTGCTCGACGTCAGCTTCTACGGCGGCGTCTCGCACATCTCGGTGTCGGTGCCCGGCCGGCCCAAGCCGGTGCTGGTGGCGGTGCAGGGCGCGAGCGAGGTCAAGTCCGGCGCCGAGGTCACCCTCGGCTGGCGGACCGACGACGCCGTGATCATCCCGGTGGATCAATGAAGCAGGTCGTTGCCCGTCACCGTGCGCGCGTAGGACAGGATCAGGTCCGCCGCCTCCTGAGGGCCGATGAGCGGATGCCGGGCCGTGATCCGGTAGCCGTACGCGTCCTCCAGCGCCACCAGGTTGCGCGAGATCGACAGCGCGTCGGCGGTGAGCCTGAAGACCCCGAGCGCCGACCCCGTGTCCAGGATCGACTGGTACATCGACACCTGCCGGTCGTAGAGCGAGGTGAGCAGCACCCCGTAGACGCGGTGCCGCCCGGCGGCTCCGCCCAGCTCGTTGAGCAGCCGCACGTCCGGGTCGAGCGGGCCGGTGGGCAGCCCCGACTTGATGGTCAGCACCAGCTTGGTGACCGGGTCGGTGAGGGCGGCGATCTGCCGCAGCCGCTGCTCGTAGAAGCGCTCCATCCCGGCGTGCTGCGCCTCGACGAGCAGCTCGCCCAGGTCGGGGTAGTGGTAGAGGACGGCGCCGGAGGTCAGCCCGGCCTCCTCGGCCACATGGGAGAGCTGGACGCCGTCGACGCCGTGCTTGATGATGGCCCGCCGCGCCGCCTCGATCAGGTCGATGCGCCGGTCAGTACGGCTCTTGCGCTGGGCCATCTTCACCACCTCGCCATTTTCTTCGCCTGCAGTTCAATAAGTCGTGACCATAGTGCCCTGAAGTTGACCTTCTCGCTACTTGAGTATTTGAATTTCCATTCAAATGTCTAGCCCTACCGGAGTGCCCATGTCTCTCACCATCCTGTTCATGCCGGAAAGCGCCTACGGGCCCACCAACAACTCCATCGGCATCGGCGACATCCTGCGCAATCGCGGGCACCGCGTCGTATTCGCCGCCGAGGCGTCATGGAAGGGCAAGCTGGAGGCGCTCGGCTTCGAGGAGGACCTGGTCGACCTGGCCCCGCCCGCCGAGGAGGAGCAGGACGCCGGTCAGTTCTGGAAGGACTTCATCCGCGAGACCGCGCCCGAGTACCGCAAGAGCACCCTTGAGCAGCTGGAGACCGTCACCAAGCCCATCTGGGACTCGCTGATCGACGGCGCGAAGTACTGCGAGCCGCAGCTCAAGGAGATCATCGAGCGGGTCCGGCCGGACGTCATCGTCGAGGACAACGTGATCACCTTCCCGGCGCTGCTCACCGCCGGCAAGAAGTTCGTCCGGATCGTCTCCTGCAACCCGCTGGAGGTGCGCGGCGAGGGCGTCGCGCCGGTCTTCTCCGGGCTGCCCGCCGACGACCGCTCCGAGTGGGACGCCTTCCGCGCGGAGTACGACCGCACCCACCGCGAGATCTGGAGCGCCTTCAACGTCTGGTGCGTCGAGCAGGGCACCGAGCCGCTGCCCGAGCTGGACTTCATCCACGAGGGCGACCTGAACCTCTACGTGTTCCCGGAGATCCTCGACTACGCCGGCGCCCGGCCGCTCGGCGAGAACTGGCACCGCCTCGACTCCTCCGTCAGGGAGACCGACGAGGACTTCGAGCTGCCCTTCGAGCGCAACGAGGGATCGCTGATCTACTTCTCGCTCGGCTCGCTCGGCTCCTCGGACGTGGAGCTGATGCAGCGGGTGATCGACGTGCTGGGCACCACCCCGCACCAGATCATCGTCTCCAAGGGCCCGCTGCACGAGGAGATCAAACTCGCCGACAACATGTGGGGCGCCGAGTTCCTGCCCCAGACGAAGATCATACCCCTGTGTGACCTGGTCATCACGCACGGCGGCAACAACACCACCACCGAGGCGCTGCACTTCGGCAAGCCGATGATCTTGCTCCCGCTCTTCTGGGACCAGTACGACAACGCGCAGCGGGTGGACGAGTTGGGCTATGGTGTCAGGCTTTCCACCTACGCTTTCACCGATGAGGAGCTGAAGGGCGCGCTCGACCGCCTTCTGGGTGACGGTGAGCTCCGTGCGAGACTTGCCGCCGCCGGCGAAGAGATCCGCGGGCGCGACGGTCTGCGCAAGGCCGCTGACCTGATCGAGCGCCTCGGTCAGCAGTAGGTACGGAATCCAGGTACCACCAGGGAAAGATATCCATGCGTGAATTGATCAACCCCGCGACCGGGCTCGCCTGCGCGGAGCTGCCGGACACCCCCGTGGCGGCCGTCAACGCGGCCGTGCGGCGGGCCAGGGACGCCTTCGGCGAGTGGGGCGCGACCACGCCGGCCGAGCGGGCCCGGCTGCTGCTGCGGGTGGCGGACCTGGCCGAGGCCGACGCCGACGAGCTGACCAGGCTGGAGGTGGAGGAGACGGGCAAGCCCGCGGCCGTGTTCAGGGACGGCGAGCTGCCCTTCGCCATCGACAACCTGCGCTTCTTCGCCGGCGCCGCGCGCTCGCTGGACGGGACCGGGGCCGGGGTGTTCAGCGCCGGCTACACCTCGGTCATGATGCGCCGCCCCGTCGGGGTGATCGGATCGATCGCGCCGTGGAACTTCCCCTTCGTGATGGCCGTCTGGAAGATCGGCCCGGCGGTCGCGGCCGGCAACGCGGTGGTCATCAAGCCGGCCCCGCAGACGCCCCGCAGCACGCTGCGCCTGGCGGAGCTGTTCGCCAAGGCGGGCGCGCCCGACGGGCTGGTCCAGGTGGTCACCGGCGGCGCCGAGGTGGGCGAGGCGCTGGTCACCGATCCGGGCGTGGACATGGTGAGCGTGACGGGCTCCACCGAGACCGGCCGGGCCGTCATGACGGGCGCGGCCGGCACGCTCAAGCGGGTCCACCTGGAGCTCGGCGGCAAGGCGCCCGCGCTGGTCTTCGAGGACGCCGACCTGGCCGAGGCGGCGCGCGGGGTGGCCCTGGGCGCCACGTACAACACCGGCCAGGACTGCACCGCGGCCACCCGCGTCTACGTCGCCCGCGAGGTCTACGGCGAGACGGTCGAGGCGCTCCGGGCGACCCTCGCCGAGATCCGGGTCGGCGACCCCTGGGACCCGGCCACGGACATCGGGCCGCTGATCTCCTCGGCGCACCGGGACCGGGTGCACGGCTTCGTCTCCCGCTCGGGCGGGCGGATCCTGCACGGCGGGTCGCCGGTCGACGGGCCGGGATTCTTCTACCCGCCCACCCTGGTGACCGACGTCGCGCAGGACAGCGAGATCGTTCAGGGCGAGCTGTTCGGGCCCGTGCTGGTGGTGCTGCCGTTCGACGGCGAGGACGAGGCGGTCAGGCTGGCCAACGACACCCGTTACGGTTTGGCCTCGTCGGTGTGGTCGGCCGACGTCGCCCGCGCGATGCGCGTCTCCCACCGCCTCGACGTGGGGGTGACGTGGGTCAACGATCACCTGCCGATCGCCAGTGAGGCCCCGCACGGCGGGGTCAAGGGCAGCGGCTTCGGCAAGGACATGAGCCAGGAGGCGGTCCAGGAGTATTCCGTGACCCGCCACCTGATGATCAAGCATACGGCACCCGCGGAACGCGACTCGTTCCGCCCAGCCTGAGAAACGTGGACGGCGTAATGTCGCCCAAAGTCCTGCTTTGGGAGACTTTGATGGGATATGTTCGGTTGGCCGATCTGGTACGGGTTGTGTTCCAATTACCCAGCCCGGCAGAATCCCATGCGCCACACGCGTGTCTGATTTCCTTCGAGCACGTAACGGCGAGAGGTTGCGAGAGTCAGTGAGGACGGAAAACCCCAAGCACACGAGGCCGGGGGAGTACACAGGCGGACGGTTCCGGCTGGCGAACTGGCGCGTGCGCTCGAGGCTGGTGGCGCTGATCCTCATTCCCACGATCGTGGGTGTGCTGCTCGCAGGCATCCAGCTGGCCGACGCCATCGGCACCAGCAGCGAGTACCGCCGGCTCACCCAGGTGGCCGAGCTGGTGCAGCGCGTCGGCGTGCTCTCCCACGAACTCGGGAAGGAACGTACCCTCACCGCGTGGTACGTCGCCGACGACCGGCGTCCCGGCCGGATGACCCAGCTGCGCACGCAGCGCGGCACGGTCGACGCCGCCAAGCAGCGCGTGCTGGAGGCCTCGGCCACCATCGACGCCTCCCACTCCGCGCGGGTGCGCGCCGAGGTCGCCGAGATGAACCGGTGGCTCAACGGCCTCAAGGGGCTGCGTGAGTCGTTCCTGGGCCAGAGCGTCCCGCCCCGAGCCTCGATCAGCACCTACTCGCGGCTCATCGAGGTCCTCGCCGCGCTCCAGGCCGACCTGGGCGAGGGCGTCAACGACGAAGACCTCCAGGGCGACGTGAACGCGCTGCGCGCGCTCCAGCGGGCCAAGGAAGAGGTCTCCCGCCAGCAGGGCATCATGATCGTCGCGCTGGAGGAGCGGTCGCTCGACTACGACGACCTGTCCGACTTCCTGGGTTCGTGGAACCGTCAGCAGGCCGAACTCGCCGCCTTCGAGCAGGAGGCCGATCCGCAGGACCTGAAGGCCTACTCGCAGGCCGTGCGCGGCATCGAGATCGACCGCGCCGACTCCATGCGCCAGCGGGCCCTGGCCCAGCTGCGCGAGTACGCGCGCATCCGGGACCTCGACACCACCTCACGCCGGGACATCAATCTCTGGTACGAGAGCACCCTGCTGACCACCAACGCCATGCGCAAGGTCGAGGACGGCCTGGCCACCAAGATCGTGACGCAGACCCGCGAGCTCAGCGACACCGAGCAGCGCAACGCCATCATCTCCGGCGCCATCATCCTGGTCCTGCTGCTCCTCGTGCTGGTGATCACCACCCGGGTGGCCGGTTCGCTGGTCCGCCCGCTGCGGCGGCTGCGGGCCGAGGCCCTCCAGGTCGCCACCACCCGGCTGCCCGAGACCGTCCGCGTGCTGCGTGAGTCTGGCGACGCGGCCCGGGTGCCCGAGGTGCCGTCGGTCGGCATCGACACCCGGGACGAGATCGGGGAAGTGGCCCGCGCCTTCGACGAGGTCCACCGCGAGGCGATCCGGCTGGCCGGCGACGAGGCCAAGCTGCGCGCCAACGTCAACTCGATGTTCGTCAACCTGTCGCGACGCAGCCAGACGCTGGTCGAGCGGCAGCTCCAGCTCATCGAGGGCCTGGAGCAGGGTGAAGAGGACGAGAACCGGCTCGCCAACCTGTTCCGCCTGGACCACCTGGCCACCCGTATGCGCCGCAACAGCGAGAACCTGCTGGTCCTGGCGGGCCAGGAGGCCGCGCGTAAGTGGAGTGACCCGGTCCCCCTGGTCGACGTGGCCCGCGCCTCCCTGTCGGAGGTCGAGAACTACGAGCGGGTCCAGATCCAGATCGCGTCCGGCCCGATGGTCGCCGGCCCGGCCGTCACCGACGCCGTGCACCTGCTGGCCGAGCTGATCGAGAACGCCGTGTCGTTCTCGCCGCGAGAGAGCAAGGTCCAGGTCACCAGCGCCGTCGACGAGGGCGGCGTGCTGGTGACGATCAACGACCTGGGCATCGGCATGAGCCCCGAGGAGCTGGCCGAGGCCAACTGGCGACTGGCCAACCCGCCCGTCGTGGACGTCGCGGTGTCGCGGCGCATGGGCCTGTTCGTGGTCGGCCGCCTGGCGTTGCGCCACGGCATCCGGGTGCAGCTGCTGATGCGCGAGCGCGGCGGCCTGAGCGCGATGGTCATGCTGCCCGACATGCTGCTGGCCGGCACGCCGGGCAGCGGGCCGCAGCAGCGCTCCCAGTACGACGCGTTCACCAACTTCGACCCCGCCATGTTCGACCAGAGCCCGGCGACGAACGGCTCCGGCGTCTACGCGGCGCCGCCCGGCCTGGCCTCGATGCCGCCCGGGCTGGACACGACCGACATCAGGGGCAAGGACAGCGCTCCGATGGACACGCAGTGGCCCGGCTCGCTGCCCGCGCCCGGGGGCGAGGCCTGGCCGCCGTTCCCCGAGCCGCAGAAGCAGCAGGAGCAGTCGTGGCCGTCCTTCGGTGGCGAGGTGCCGCCCGCGCCGGCCAAGGACGAGCCCCGCTGGCCCTCGTTCGCCGAGGAGACGCCCCCGCCGGCGCCGGCGCTCGGCGATCAGCGCTGGCCGTCGTTCGCCGAGGAGCCCCCTCCGCTGGCGCAGGACGAGCCCCGCTGGCCGTCGTTCGCCACGGAGCCGCCCGCTCAGCCGCAGGAGGAGCCGCGCTGGACCTCCTTCGGCCAGCAGCCTCCCCAGCCTCCGCAGCGGCCCTTCGGCGAGGAGCAGCGCCCGTCGCCGTTCGCGGCCGACGAGCAGCGGTGGAACTCGCTCGCGGGTGACGACCAGCGCTGGCCGTCCTTCGCCGAGGGCCCCAAGGCCCCCGAGTCGATCCCGCAGAACGGCCACGCGGCGGTCAACCCGTTCGGGCCCGGCGAATACTCCTCGCAGGACCTGACCGGCCCGCTCCCCGTGGTGCGCAGTTCGCCGATCGAGGAGCAGGGCGAGGAGTTCCTGCCGATCTTCTCCTCCGTCGGATCGGACTGGTTCCGCCGGCCCGAACCCGAGCAGGTCGCCCCCCGCCAGCCCGACCCCGAACCGGAGACGCAGGCGCAGCCCGCGGTCCGGCCGGTCGAGGCAGCGTCGGCGGATCAGCCCGCGTCGCTGGACAAGCCCGCGCTGCCGCAGCGCAGGCCGGGTGAGTCGGGTGTCACCCCGTCGTGGACCTCGCCGGCGGACAGCGGCTGGCAGGCGGCACAGGCGGCGGCCGAGCCCGCCAAGGGCGGCACCACCGCGTCCGGGTTGCCGCGCCGCGTCCCGAAGGCGAACCTGGTGCCCGGAACGGCGAGCCTGGCTGAACCCCCAGTCACCTCGCCGGCCCCGCAGATCTCTCCCGAACGGCTGCGAAGCCGGTTGTCCAGCTTCCAGCAAGGCGTACGGCAAGGCCGCGCGTTCACCCGCGGAGACGAGAATGAGGAGGAGCAGCAATGAGAGAACTGAGCCAGGGAGCGCGTGGCATCAACTGGCTGATCACCGATTTTGTCAACAACGTGCCTGGTGTGGCGCACACCGTCGTGGTGTCGTCAGACGGCCTGCCTCTGGCCTTCTCCGAAGGTTTCCCCAAGGACAGAGCCGACCAGCTTGCCGCTGTCGCCTCAGGTGTGATCAGTCTGACCCAGGGTGCCGCCCGCGTCTTCGAGGGCGGCATGGTCACCCAGACCGTCATCGAGATGCAGCGTGGACTGTTGATGATCATGTCGATCAGCGACGGGTCCTGTCTCGCGGTGCTGGCGGCACCCGACTGCGACATGGGCCTGGTGGCCTACCAGATGACGCTGCTGGTCGAGCGTGCGGGCCAGGTGCTCACACCGGCCGTACGCGCCGAACTGCAGGCGGCCCGCCCCCGCTAGACGGGCGGTGACAGGAGATCATGGTGTCAGGTCAGGGTTGGGCTGGTGATAGCACTCCGCCGCATCCGTCGGCTCCCCGTCCGCCGAAGTCGAGCTCCCTGGTACGGCCCTATGCCGTGACCGGGGGGCGGACTGCGCCGCGGATGAAGTTCGCCATGGAGGCGCTGGTGTCCTCGGTGACGTCCGAATATCAAGATATTTCTCTATTAAGTCCGGAGTATCAGGCGATCATTCAGCTGACCCGGAACGTCCGATCGGTTGCTGAGATCTCAGCCCTCTTACACCAGCCCCTTGGGGTGGTCCGGGTGCTGATCGCCGACATGGCGTCGGAAGGCCTGATCCGCGTGCACCAGCCTGCGCTGGAAGCGGGAAAGCCGGACCTCAACTTGCTCGAAAGGGTGCTCAGTGGACTTCGCAGGCTCTAGCGCCGGCCTGACCTCGACGAAGATCGTCGTGGCCGGCGGGTTCGGCGTTGGCAAGACGACGTTCGTGAAAGCGGTGTCCGAAATCTTGCCGCTGACCACGGAGGCGGTGATGACCGACGCCTCGGCGGGGGTCGACGACGTCTCGCTCACGCCGAACAAGACGACCACGACCGTGGCGATGGACTTCGGCCGGGTGTCGCTGGACCGTGACCTGATCCTTTACCTGTTCGGCACGCCCGGTCAGCACCGGTTCTGGTTCATGTGGGACGACCTGGTGCGTGGCGCGATCGGCGCGGTGGTGCTGGTGGACACCCGCCGGCTGGCCGACAGCTTCCCGGCCATCGACTACTTCGAAGAGGCCAAGCTGCCCTTCATCATCGGGATCAACGGCTGGGACGGGCAGTTCGCGCACGGGGAGGACGACGTGCGCGAAGCGCTGTCACTGGGCTCGCACACCCCCGTCGTGCGCCTGGACGCCCGATCCAGGGACGCGGTCAAGACCACGTTGATCACCCTCGTGGAGCACGCGCTGACGCGTCACTCGCACGCTCCGGCGTGATCCGAGCGCCTCAGCGGTGCCGCGGGCACCGCTGAGGCGGCGAACGATCCCCATCGATCAGTACGTGGATCAGTGCGCGACCGTGTGGCCGCGCACCAGCCGCCCGACCTCGGCCCGCAGGTGGACGAAGTCAGGGTGTTCGCGGGTGGTGATCTGGTCGCGGGGCCCCGGCAGCTCCACGTTCAGGTCGCCGACCACGTGCGCGGGCGCCTTGGACAGCACCACGACGCGGTCGCCGACGTACACGCTCTCGTCGATGTCGTGCGTGATGAGCACGATCGTCATCTGGTGGAGCCGGCGCACCTCCAGTACGAGGTCCTCCAGATCCTCCCGGGTCTGCGCGTCGACGGAGCCGAACGGCTCGTCCATGAGCATCAGGGTCGGCCGGTAGGCGAGCGCGCGGGCGATCGCCACCCGCTGCTGCATGCCGCCGGAGAGCTGGAAGGGATACTTCCGGCCCGCGTCCGTCAACCCCACCGACGCCAGCGCCTCCTGCGCCGCCTCACGCCGCTTGCGCCGGTCGAGACCCTTACGGCGCAGCGGCAGCGCGACGTTGTCGGCCACCGACATCCAGGGGAACAGCGACCGGCTGTAGTCCTGGAACACCACGGCCAGGTTGGCGGGCGTCTGCTTCACCAGCACGCCGTCGACCTTGACCTGCCCGCCCGTGGGCGTGATCAGCCCGCCGATGGAGCGCAGCAACGTGGACTTGCCGCAGCCGGAGGGCCCGACGATGCACAGCAGCTCGCCGTCGGCCACCTTGAGGTCGAGCCCGTCGATGGCGTGATGCTCGTTCGGCCCACCGCCGCCATATATGTGCGTGAGGTTCTCTATCTCCAGCAAAATGAATTCCTAGGGCCGAGTCCAGCGATAACAGGCCGACTCTATCGAAGGGGTCATATCTTGCACATGACTATGGCCAGCGCGCGTGAGTAGTGTGTGGTGCCTGATGAATGGCTTCACTGAGGCGGAGCTCGCCTACCTGCGCACCCACGACCTGGCGAGGCTGGCGACGGCCACGGCCGCCGGGGCGCCCCACGTCGTTCCCGTCCGGTTCAAGCTGGACCCCGAGCGCAATCTGCTCGCGATCGGCTCCCACCTGCTGCCCGACGGCGTCCGTCCCCGCCGCTACCGGCACAACGTCCGGCACAACGAGCAGGTCGCCCTCGTGGTGGACGACTTCACCGACGACGGGCCCCGCGGCGTCGCCGTCCACGGGGTCGGCAGGGTCCACCTCCAGGGCGGTGAGGAGCTGAACCCCAGGTTCGAGCCGATCTGGCTGGCGATCATGCCGACCTGGATCTCCTCCTGGGGTGTGGACACGCCTCCCTACGCCGCGCCCCGCAGCCGGTGGGTGACCGAAGGACTGTGAGATCGGCTCACACCTCCACCCGCTGGGCGCTGTGGTGCCAGGCCAGCACGCGGCGTTCGGCGACCAGGAACAGTTCGTTGAGCAGATAGCCGAGGATGCCGAGCAGCAGGATGCCCGCCCACATCGCCGGCAGGTTGAAGGTGGAGTAGGCGACGGTGAGCTGGAAGCCGATGCCGTTGGTGGTGCCGGGCAGCAGCTCAGCGAAGACCGTGACGATCAGCGACAGGGACAGAGCCAGGCGCAGCCCGGCGAAGATCTTGGGCAGCGCGGAGGGCAGGACGATCAGGTAGACCTGCTGCGCCCGCGACAGCCGGAACACCTGCCCGGTGTTCAGGTGCAGCGGCTCCACCGAGCGGGCGCCGTCGGCGGTGTTGAGCAGCACCGGCCACAGGATGCTGAAGACGATGAAGGCCAGCTGCATGCGCAGCCCGAACCCGAACACCACCAGGAAGACGGTGACCAGCGCCGGGGGCGGGATCGCGCGCAGGAACTGCAGGACGCCGTCGAGATAGTCGTACGCCTTGGCCGACAGCCCCAGCGCCAGCCCGAGAGCGACGCCGATGACCGCGCCGCCCGCCAGGCCGCCCGCCATCCGGCCCAGGCTGGGCAGGACGTTCTCGACGGCCATGTCGGTCAGGAAGAGCCTTCCGGGCGGGCCGGAGAACCACATCGCGTGCATCCGGGTCACGATCGTGGACGGTGGCGGGAAGAACGCGCTGCCGGCGAGTGTCGTACCCCACTCCCACGCCGCCACCAGGACGACCAGTAGCAGCCACCGGGAGGCGAGCGCCCGCGCGAGCCGGCCGATGACCGCGCGCACCGCCCTCAACGTCCTGACCGCGCCCACACGGACCGCGCTCACACGGACGGCGGCCGCCCTTCTCACCGCGATCACCGCCCGGCTCCCACGGCGACCGTCGCGCCGGAGGGCGCCCCGAGCCTGGCGTGCTGCCACGCGAAGAGCCGTCGCTCGGCCGCGACCAGCAGCGCGTTGACGACCACCCCGAACAGCCCCACCCAGACGACCCCGGCCAGGATGTCGTCCATCCTCGCCGGCACCGCGATGCCCGCGAAGAAGATGAACACCCCGATGCCCTCGCCCCGGCCCGCCACGATCTCGGTGCTGACCGTGAGGATCAGCGCCACCCCGGTAGCCAGCCGGAACCCGGTCATGATGAACGGCGCCGCCGACGGCAGCGATACCCACCACAGCACCGCCGGAGCGCGGAAGCCGTAGGACCGCAGCGACTCCTTGGCGACCGGGTCGACGCCGCGCAGGCCGTACATGGTGTTGTAGAGGATGGGCCAGAGGGAGGCGTAGATCACCAGGGTGATGCGCAGCTGCAGGCCCGTCCCGATGACCAGCGCCACCAGGGGGATGAGCGCCACCGACGGGATGGGGCGGAGGAACTCGACGATCGCCCGGGTCGCCGCGTCGATCAGCCGGACGCTGCCGAACAGCAGACCGAGCGGCACCGCGATCAGCGCCGCCACGCCGAGGCCGATGGCCCAGGCCAGCATGCTGGTCGCCGCGTGCGCGCGGAAGGCGGGATCGAAGAGCAGCTCGCCGGCGCGCAGGAGGATCACCGAGGTGGGCGGCAGGAAGCCGGCGTCGACGAGCCCGGCCCGGCCGAGCACCTCGAACAGCGCGGCGAAGGCGAGCACCCCGACCGCCCGCCGCGACCACCGTGCGGTGGTCGTGGACGGGCGGTCACGGGTGCGGGTCCGGGCGCTCACCCGGAGGTGGTGGGGGACATCAACGACTTGACGTCGATCTCCTTGCTGAGCCATTTGGCCTCCAGCATCCAGTCGGCCACGCGTTGCAGCCGGACCGGGTTGTCGGAGCTGGAGAAGTAGGGGAACGTCACGGTCGCGGCCGTGTCCTTGTCGATCTGGGTGAAGTTCGGCAGCACGTTGGCCACCACCTCACGGTTGTTCTCCATCATCTTGGCCGCGTTGTGCAGCCCCCGCTGGAATGCGGCTGCGGTCTTCGGATGCTTGTCGTACCACTCCTGCGTGCCGATATAGCCGGAGATGGGGAATTCGGCCGCGGGGCCGGAGGCGGGATCGAGAATCTTTCTGGCGCCCATCGAGGACGTCGCCGCCGTTACCATCGGCTCGCCCAAATATGCGGCATCGAGCTGTCCCTTTTGCCACGCGGGCATGATGTTCTGGAACGTCACGGCAACGTACTTGATCTTCGTCGGGTCGACGTCGTTGGCTTTCAGGACTTGGGTGAGCGCGAGTTCCTGGAAATTACGCAGGACGTTCACATTGATCGTCTTGCCTTCGAGGTCCTTGGCGGATTTGATCGGTGAGTCAGGCAGAGCCATGATGCTCAGCGAGTCCGGTGCGGCGCGCGATCCTTCGGCCAGGATCCGCAGCTTCAGCGCGCCCTGATCGTGCGCCTGGAACATCGACACGTAATTGCCGAACATCGCGTCGATCTCGCCGTTGAGCATCATCGGAATGGCCTCGGGCGACGACTGGACGATCTCCGGCGTGACCTTGAGCCCCTCCTTCTCGAAGAGTTTCTGATCAATGGCGACGAACAGCGCGGCACTGTCGATGGCCGGCAGGGCGGCGACCTTCAGTTCGGTCTTCTCCAAGCCGCCGTTACCGGCGGCGGCGGACGTCTGTGGACTGGCTGTGTCGGATCCGCCGCCGCAGGCGGCGACTCCTAGCGCCAGGGCGAACCCGATGATGGCGGCCCGGGCGGGACGGCCAAGCCTCATGTCTTGGACTCCCTTCACACGATGAGGTGGAGCCTGGAGGGGAAGGAGGGGTGAATGTTACTGGGGTTACTCGCGGGACAGTGTGCATGGCGCACGACAGGACCTGACGGTAGCACCACATGATGCGCCATCATCGAGAAAATAACACTTGTGGTTGCATCGCCAGTTTGGCGCTATATCGTAAGGATTGACCCGACCAGTAAACAGTCTTCGTGCTTTCGCCTAATATGGCGCGGTTCGTGCCCTCAGGGGAAGGAGGTGACGCCCGGGGAAGCGGATGCCGGTGGGGCGAGTCGAAGATCGGCTCATGCGAGCTGAGACGAGTCAGTCCGTTTTGCTATTCAGCGTGGCGGACCGGTCTTGTCATGTGCGACAAATAGGGATATGCACAGTGTGACATTTCCTGATGTTTGATCCCGGTCATCGTCGTATGCTCAAATGGCCCTCATTTCGATAGTACACAGAGCCCCGCATGCGACGAGCAAGCATGGTGATCGAGATTTCCCCTCTGGGGCGAGAGGTTGCGAAGGCAGTGACTACGCAGAACGCTGGAGCTACCGCTGACCGCGAGGCGCACGGCCATCAGAAGCGCCGGGTGCCCAAGCCTTCTACGAGAAGATTCGGGCTGGGGAACTGGCACGTCCGATCGCGACTCGTCGCGCTGATCGTCGTACCCACGGCGGTGGCCGTGGCGTTAGGCGGTCTGAGCGTGTTCACCTCGCTCCGGGACGCCGACACCTACCAGACACTGCGAGAGGTCGCCGAGTTCAGCGAGGCTCTCGGCGCCGTCAGCCACGAACTGGCCTTCGAACGTGACCAGACCGCTCTCTACATCGCCCAGGGCCGCCCCCCGGCCAGCGAGCCGCAGCTCCGCAACACCTATGACGGGGTCGACGACCTGGTCCTGGCGGCCAAGCAGCGTGCCACGGTGCTCGCCGGCACCCACGAGGCGGCGGTGCGCTCGGTGCTGCGGCGGCTGGAAGAGGTCGCGACGCTGCGCGAGACCGCGGTCAAGGGGAAGATCCAGCCGCTGCCGACGATCTCCAAGTACTCCCAGATCATCTCCTCCCTCCTCCAGTTCCACGACCAGGTCGGCGAGGTCGCGGTCGACGACCAGGTCTCCCGTGGCGCGGGCGCCGGGGCGGCGATCGCGCGGGCCAAGGAGCAGGCCTCCAAGCAGCGCGGCATCCTGGCCAGTGCCCTGGACAAGAAGGGGTTCGACGCCGGCGAGCTCGACTCCTTCACCGCCGCCAAGGCCCGGGAGGAGAGCGAGCAGACCCTCTTCGCCACCCTCGCCTCCCAGGAGCAGCTGGAGCTCTACCGCAACAGCGTCGTCGGCCGGGACGTCGACCAGACCGACCTGTTCCGGCTGCGGGCCATCGCCCAGTCGTCGGAGAGCAAACCGCTGAGCATCGGCACCAGACCGGCCAGGGACGTGGCCACCTGGTTCGACGTCAGCACAGGCAAGATCGACGCGATGCGCGAGGTGGAGAAGGGGCTGGCCGCCGCGGTCATCCTGCGCGCCCGCGCTCTGGAGAACGGCGCCAACACCACCGCCCTGGTCTCCGGCGTGCTCATCCTCATCCTGCTGGTCGTGGTGCTCGCCATCATCGCGCTCATCGCCCGATCGCTGATCAGGCCGCTGCGCAAGCTGCGCCGCGAGGCCCTGGAGGTAGCGGGCCAGCGCCTGCCGCAGACCGTGCGCAAGCTGCGGGAGAGCGCGGACGGCGTGGCCGGTCCGGTGGTGCCGATCGGCGTCACCACGCACGACGAGATCGGGGAGGTGGCGCGGGCCTTCGACGAGGTGCACCGTGAGGCGGTCCGCCTGGCGGGCGAGGAGTCGCGGCTGCGCAGCAACGTCAACGCGATGTTCGTGAACCTGTCCCGCCGCAGTCAGACGCTGGTGGAGCGGCAGATCACCCTGATCGACGGGCTGGAACAGGGCGAGCAGGACGAACAGCGGCTCGGCAACCTGTTCAAGCTGGACCACCTGGCCACCCGCATGCGCCGCAACAGCGAGAACCTGCTGGTCCTGGCCGGTCAGGACCCGCCGCGAAGGTGGAGCCAGCCGGTCAAGCTCGTGGACGTGGCCCGCGCCTCCCTGTCGGAGGTGGAGAACTACGAGCGCGTGGTGCTGCAGGTGCCCGACGGCGTCTCGATCGCCGGGCAGGCCGTCAATGACATCATCCACCTGCTGGCCGAGCTGGTGGAGAACGCGCTGTCGTTCTCCCCTCGTGAGACCCGCGTGACGGTGTCCGGCAGCCGGATCGACGGCGGCGGCGTGATGCTGTCCATCACCGACTCCGGCATCGGCATGACCATCGAGGAGCTCACCCAGGCCAACGAGCGGCTGACCGACGCGCCCAGCGTGGACGTGTCGGTTTCGCGCAGGATGGGCCTGTTCGTGGTCGCCAGGTTGGCGCACCGGCACGGCATCAGGGTGCAGCTGCGACCGCACGGCTCGGGCGGGCTGACCGCCATGGTGCTCATGCCCGAGTCACTGCTCGCCCAGCCGGCCGCTCTCGCGGGCGCCTCCAGCGGCCCTCGCGAGGAGCAGCCGTACGTGGGACCGCACGCGGCCCCCATGCCGGAGTTCGGTGCGGGGCCCTACCAGATGGGCCCGGCCCACCCGTCCTACCCGTCCAACCCCGACGGCCCCGGCTGGCCCGCCCCACCCTGGCCGCCGAGCGACGGCGGTGGCAGTGGTGCCGGAGGGGGCGGTGGCGGGAGCAGCAACGGCAGCGGCTGGCCGGTCGACTCGCGCGGCCCCGGACCCGGGGCCGGTGTCGGCGGCTTCGACTCCGCCGACGTCTGGCTGCCCCCGCGCGAGCCCGGCTGGAACGGCGACCAGTTGCCCCGGCGCCCCGCTCCCGGCCAGCCGCCGAGCTGGGCGAAGGGCGAGCGGATCGACCCGCCGCAGCGTCCCAGGTACGACTTCCCCGAGATCGAGCAGGGCGCGACGACCGACCCCGGACTGAAGCCCGCTGGAGACGACTACCTGCCGATCTTCGCCGCCGTCGAATCCGCGTGGTTCGAGCGCGGCGGAAGCAGCGCGGTCTGGAGCTCGGAGAAGGCGGACGAGGGCTGGTCGGCGGCCAAGGCCGCGGTCGAACCGGCGCGCGGCGGCGCGACGGCAGCGGGACTGCCCAAGCGGGTGCCGAAGGCGAACCTGGTGCCGGGCTCGGCGGAGACGGTCAACTCTCCGCGCGGGGTCTCACCGGTGCCCTCGGTCTCCCCGGACCGGGTGCGGTCGCGGCTGTCCAACTTCCAGCAGGGCTTCCGCGCGGCGCGCGAGGACATCAACGGCGGGCGCGCCACCGGGTCCGGCTTCGGCGGCCCGATGCGGGCGGTGGACGGCGGAGACGATCCGGAGGAGAACATATGAACGAGCTGAGCCATGCGGCGCGTGGCGTCGACTGGCTGATCACCGACTTCGTCAGCACCGTGCCAGGAGTGGCGCACGCGGTGGTCGTGTCGTCCGACGGGCTGCCGCTGGCGGCCTCGTCGGGCTTCCCGGCGGATCGGGCGGACCAGCTGGCGGCCATCGCGTCCGGCTTGGTGTCGCTCACCCAGGGCGCGGCCCGGGTGTTCGAGGGCGGCGTGGTCAATCAGACGATCGTCGAAATGCAAAGGGGGCTGATGCTCATCATGTCGATTTCAGATGGTTCATGCTTAGCGGTTTTAGCAGCCCCTGATTGTGATATGGGACTGGTGGCGTATCAGATGACGCTGATGGTGGACCGTGCCGGTCAGGTGCTGACACCGGCGGTCCGTGCGGAGCTGCGCGCGAGCCAGACTAGGTGATGTGGTGACGGATCCACGGTGGAACAGCGGTGGCTGGGAGCCCGAGTCCCAGCCGCGGTTACAGGCTGACCCGGCCTCGCCGGTGCGTCCGTACGCGGTGACCGGGGGGCGGACGGCGCCGCGGGTGAAGCTCGCGATGGAGGCGCTGGTGTCCTCGGCCACGGCTGAGCACAGGGAGTTCTCCCACATCACGCCGGAGTATCAGGCGATCAGCCAGCTCTGCCGGCAGGTCCGCTCGGTGGCCGAGGTGTCGGCCCTGCTGCGTATTCCCTTGGGTGTCGTTCGGGTGTTGATCGCGGACATGGCGGCCGAAGGACTGGTGCGGGTGCACCAGCCCGCGTTGGAAGACGCGGGCCGGCCGGATGTCAACTTGCTGGAAAGGGTGCTCAGTGGACTTCGCAGGCTCTAGTCCGGGGTTGACCTCGACGAAGATCGTGGTGGCCGGTGGCTTCGGCGTGGGCAAGACGACGTTCGTCGGTGCGGTTTCGGAGATCATGCCGCTGACGACGGAGGCGGTGATGACGGACGCCTCGGCCGGGATCGACGATCTCGGTATGACCCCGCTGAAGTCGACCACCACGGTGGCGATGGACTTCGGCCGGGTGTCCTTGGACCGTGACCTGATCCTCTACCTGTTCGGGACGCCCGGTCAGCACCGGTTCTGGTTCATGTGGGACGACCTGGTACGCGGTGCCATCGGCGCGGTGGTGCTGGTCGACACCCGCAGGCTGGCCGACAGCTTCCCGGCCATCGACTACTTCGAAGAGGCGCAGCTGCCGTTCGTCGTGGGCATCAACGGCTGGGACGGCAACTACGCCCACAGCGACGCCGAGGTGCGGGACGCGCTCTCGCTCGCGGCGCACATCCCGCTCATCCGGCTCGACGCGCGGTCGAAGGAGTCGGTGAAGAGCGCGCTGATCCACCTGGTGGAGCATGCGCTGACCGTCCGTACCGCCGTCCCCGGCTGGAGCGGTTGACCCCTGCCGGGGCAGGTGCCGCGGCTTTCGGCCCTTGTTGATCGTCCGCTTCCGTGACAGGCTCAAGATCACTGATCATGCGCTTGTGAGGGAAGCCGATGGATGCCAAGGATTACATGGCCGGCGTGTTCGACCGCGCGTCCGGCACCTACGAGCGGGTCGGCGTGCCGTTCTTCGCACCCGTCGCCGCCGAGTTGGTACGGCGGGCCGCGCCCGCGCCCGGCGACCATGTCCTGGACGCCGGTTGCGGGACCGGTGCCTCGCTCGTGCCGGCGGCGCATGCCGTCGGTCCCAGCGGCCGGGTCGTCGGGCTCGATCTGGCGCCGGGGATGGTGGCCGCCACCGCCGCCGAGATCGAGCGGCACGGCCTGAGCCAGGCGATCGCCCTGCTGGGCGACGCGGAACAGGCGGAGAAGTTACTGCCCGGCGAGCGGTTCGACGTCGTGCTCGCCGGGATGATGCTGTACTTCCTGCCCGACCCGCCCCTCGCCGTACGCTCCATGGCGGGGTTGCTGCGGCCCGGCGGGGTGCTGGCGGCCAGCCTGCTGGTCCGGTCGAGCCCGGCCGAGGCCGAACTGCTCGCGCTGGTGGAGCGGGCGTTGCAGCCGTACGCCGCCGGCGCGGGCAGCGCTCCGTTCCAGCACAAGCTGGGCGGACCCGAGGACCTGACCGGGCTGCTCCAAGGGGGCGGCCTGAGCGATGTCCGCTACGCGGACGTGGTGTTCGAGGTGGCCATCGAGGCCGGCCAGGTGTGGGACTGGCTCTGGTCGGCCGCCCGCAGGGCCCCGCTGGAGAGCATCCCGACCTCCCAGCGGGCCGAGGCCAGGGCGGCCCTGGAGTCGTCACTGACGCAGGACCGCTACGTCCTGGCCCGCACCGTGCGCTTCGTCACCGGGTCGCGCGACTGACGACCGGTCAGGCTCCCGTCGCCGGTTCGAACTCCGCCACCAGACGGAGCAGCTCGCCGATGTCACCGACCTCGTCCAGCCGGCCCGCGTGGTCCACCACGGCGTCGGCGGTGGCGCCGGAGAGCCGGCCGGCCACGTTGTCACGGAACTTCATCGCCAGCTCGGCCGCGGACAGCGGCCGGGCAGGGCCGCCACGGTTGGCGAGGACTTCCTGATGCCAGTCGCGCCCGTCGAGGTCGCGGGCGCGCAGCACGGCGGGGAACTGGTGCGGGAAGATCTTCGTCGCGCGGTCGTCGGGCACCACGTCCACCTTGGCCATCAGCTCGCGCCGCAGCGGGTCACGCGCCAGGTCGTCGGTGAAGTCGGCCAGTCCCACCCCGAGACCGCCGCCGCCGAGCAGTCCGGCGACCACCGCGTACGGCCCGCTGAACTGCGCCTCGTATCCCGTCCGCGGGGCGCGCTTGCGCTCCATCGGCTCCCCGATGGTCCGGATGACGGGAGCGGGGACGCCCAACGTCAGGCTCTCCACGCGAGCGGGGTCCAGCCCCTGTTCGCGCAGCCCGATCGCGGCGTCGATGGCCGCGTGGGTGAAGTGGTTCGCCGGATAGGGCTTGAAGAAGATCCCGGGCACGGCCCACTCCGTGCCGAGGTCCCGGGTGATCTCCGCCGCGTTGTAGCGCCCGTGCAGGAACGCCTCGAAGAAGCCGAAACGTCCCTCAAGGACGGTCGGCGGCCCGCTGAACCCGCGCCCGACGAGATCCGCCGCCGTCACCGCCGCATGCGCCGCCCACCCGCAGTGCAGCCGTTTCACCGTCCCACCTGCCCGGTTGGACTCGATGATGCCCGAGGCCGTGGACGCGGCCAGGCCGAGGGCGTCGAGCACGCCTTCACGGGAGAGGCCGAGCAGGAGGGCCGCCGCGACGGCGCCGCCCATGGTCCCGCAGATCGAGGTGGCGTGCTGCCCGTGCTCGAAGAAGAGCGAATTGCCGGCTTCTGGGTCGTATCCGGCCATGCCCAGCCGCACGCAGACCTCCAGGCCGACGGCGATCGCGCGGATCGTGTCCCCGCCCGAGGCGTGCACCATCTCGGCCGTGGCGAGCGCGGCCGAGATGACCGGGGCGCTGGGATGCAGCACGGAGGGCAGGTGGGTGTCGTCGTAGTCGAGGGAGTGCGCGAGCACCCCGTTGGCGAGGGCGGCCAGCGAGGCCGGCACCTGAGAGCCGCCGCCGACGATGTGCGCCTGCGGGCGCCCGCCCTGGTCGCGGACGTAGTCCACGATGCCGCCGCTGGTCGGCAGCCGGTGCGCGGCCACGCAGAGGCCGAGCACGTCGAGCACGCGCTTGCGCACGCTGTCGACGACGGCGTCCGGCAGCGTGGCGGCGGAGGCGTCGACCGCGAAGTCGGCCAGTCGCCGGCCGAGGGTCGTCTCAGTCACGGCGCGCTTCCCCTGCCTGAGCGGTCACCAGTGCCAGCGGGCGCACCGGCGAGCCCGTCGCGCCGAAGAACGGCAGCGGGGACAGCACGAACGTGAACGCGTGGACGCCGTCGCGAGCCAGCTCGTCCAGCTCCATCGTCTCGATGAGGTAGATGCCCGACTCCACCAGCAGCACCCGGTGCGCGGGCAGCACGCTGTGTCCCTGTCCGGGGGCCAGCCGCTCGAAGGCGATGGTGTCGGCTCCCACGGCATGCGCGCCGCGCTCGGCCAGCCAGTGGGCCCCGGCCTCGCCGACTCCGGGGACACCCGACTCGCCACCGAGGTAGACCTGTGGGTCGGAGCCGGTGAAGTGGCGGCCCCACCCGCTGCGGACCAGGATGACGTCGCCCGGGGCGGGCTCGGTGCCCTGGCGCCGCACGGTCGCGTCCAGATCGGCCGGGGTGATCTCGTAGCCCGGTTCGCAGAGCTCCACGCCGAGCGCGGCCGGCACGTCCAGCAGCACGCCGCAGCGCACCATCGGCGCGATCGTGTGCACGCCGTGCTCAGGGTAGCGGCCTCCCACGCAGGCCGCGGCGGCGTCGGCCCCGCCGTACAGCCTGCCGTCCTGCGACACATGCGCCAGCGCGTCGATGTGCGTGCCGACGTGGGTGCCCATGGAGATCAGGTCGTTGGCGGCCGATCCCCCGTCGGAGCGCGTCCTGTCCCCGTGCCGTCGCGGGAGGGTGTGGGTGTAGGCGGGGTGGTTGGGTGACTGCGGCATGCCGGCGAAGAGCGGTCTGCCCAGGTCATAGATCGTCACTCCGCCACGTACGGCTTCGCGCAGGGGGTCGGCCTCGGGTGCGGGAGCGCCCGAAGGGGTGTTCAGGTGCGTCGTCATGGTCTGTCTTCTCTTCCGGACGGGGTGTTCAGGCGGGCCGGGGCACGAATCGGCCCACGCGGTCGCCCACGATCTTGCCCGCGTCCAGCACGTGGTTGCCGCGCACGAACGTGTCCGTCACCTTGGCGGTCAGCTCGAAACCCTCGAACGGTGTGTACTCCTGCGTCGACTCCGAGTCCTGCGCGCGCACCGTCCAGGTGCTCGCGGGGTCGACCAGGCAGAGGTCGGCGTCGAAACCCGGGGCGATCGTGCCCTTGGTGCGCAGGCCGTACCGCTTGGCGGGGTTCCAGGAGGTCAGCGCGGCGATCCGGCCGTACGGCAGGCCCCTGCGGCGGCCTTCGCTGATCAGACCGGGCAGCAGGTACTCGGCCCCGCCGAATCCGGCCTTGGCCACGAAGACGTCGTCGCGCGGGTCGCCGAACTTGAGCTCGTCCCGGCAGCAGGCGTGGTCGCTGACCACCCAGTCCACGGTGCCGTCGAGCACGTACTCCCACAGCGCCTCGACGTCCTCGCGCGGCCTGATCGGCGGGTTGACCTTGGCGCCGAGGCCGCTGGCCGTGTCGACGTCGGCGAGCAGGTGACCGATCGTGACCTCACGCCGGAAGTCGATGTGCGGGAACGTCGCCGCCATGCGGACGGCCGCTTCCAGGGCCTTGCGGGAGGACAGGTGCAGCAGGTTGATGTTGGCCAGCCCCGTCTCGTGGGCGAGGTAGGAGGCGATGAAGACGGCCAGCCCCTCGGAGTGCTGGGGGCGGGAGGCGCTGTAGGCGGCCAACCCGCTCAGGTCACCGGCCTCCTCGACGAGCTTCGTGTACGCGGTCATGATCTCGGCCGTCTCGCAGTGCAGCGACAGCGAGATCTCGTCGGCCAGCTCGGGCAGGCGCTCCCTGGCCGCCTGCACGCCGCGCATCACGAACTCGAAGTGCGCGTAGTCGTAGCGCTCGCCCTCCGGCAGCATGAGGAACGCCCGCTGGTCGTCGGACCGGCCGTGCAGCCCGTGCCCGCCGTAGAACATGAAGATCTTGAACGACGGGACCCCGAACCGCTCGATCAGGTCGGGCAGCTCACCGATGTGCCCGCGCGACATGGGCGCCAGGTGGAACCCGTAGTCGATGTAGGCCCGGCCCTCGGCCTGCTTGAGCACCTCGGGGAAGAAGTCGGCGTAGGAGCCGCCCCTGTTGAGGTAGTACTGCCCGGTCCGCATGTACGTCAGCGCGGTCGTCACGCCGCCCTGGGCGCTCGCCCTGCTCTCCGACTCGGCGTCCTGGGACAGCGGGTTGTAGATGCCCCAATGCTGATGGGCGTCCACGACCCCGGGGAAGGCCAGTTTGCCGCCCCCGTCGATCACCTCGCCCGTCTCGGGCAGTCCGGGCCGCACGTCGACGATGCGGCCGTCCACGATGGCGATGTCCGCGTTCGTGGGCTCGTCCCGGTCGTGGGTGACGACCCGTACGTTCTTCAGCAGCAGCTCGGACACGGGGGTTTCTCCTAAGCGATCCGGTGCGCGTCGCGGTGCCAGGCAAGCACGCGCCGCTCCACCATGAGGAACAGGGTGTTGAATGCGAAGCCGAGCACGCCGAGCAGCAGGACGCCGGCCCAGATGGCCGGCATGTCGGCGTTGTTGCTGGCCAGGTTGAGCAGGTAGCCGATGCCTTCGGTGCTGCCCTTGAGCTCGGAGATGACCATCAGGATCAGTGCCAGGGACACGCTCAGGCGCAGGCCGGCGAAGATCTTCGGCGCGGCCGCGGGCAGGATGATCCGGGTCAGCCGCAGATACGCGGGCACACCGAAGACGGTGGCGGTTTCGAGCTTCAGGTTGTCGAGGTTGCGCGCGCCGTCGATGGAATTGAGCAGGATGGGCCAGACGATGCCGAAGACGATGGTCGCCACCTGCACCTGCGTGCCCATCTGGAAGAGCACGAGGAAGACCGGCAGCATGGCGGGTGGCGGCACCGCCCGGCCGAACTCGACGAGTGGCTCGAAGTAGTCGGCCAGCCAGGGCGTCCGGCCGAGCGCGACGCCCAGCCCCACACCCACGATCACGGCCAGTCCCCAGGCTCCGGTGACTCTGATCAGGCTGGGGAGGAAATTGTCGACGGCCTCTTCGGTGAGGATGTACGGCCCGGAGAACCACATCTCGTACATCCGAGACAGAATCCTGGTCGGCGTGGGGAAAAAGGGGTTCTCGAGTGATAGGGCGAGCAGTTCCCAGCCGCCCAGCACGACGGGGACCAGCCACAGCCGTTTGATCAACGTACGGATCATGGCGTTCGCCACCTGAACAGACGTCGTTCGGCGCGCACCAGCACGATGTTGACGACGAGACCGATCGTGCCGGCCCACAGGAGGGCCGCGATCACGTCGATCATCGCGTCGGCGCCGATGCCCGTGCTCGCCTGGATGAGAAAGCTGCCGATGCCGCTCGCACCGCCGACGATGTACTCCACGCTGATCGCCAGGATGAGCGTGATGGAGGCGGCGAGCCGCACTCCTGTCGCGATGAAGGGCGCCGCGCTCGGCAGGGAAACCCGCCAGATCACTGCGGCCGGCCCGAAGCCGAACGCGCGCATCGTCTCCTTGGCCAGCGGGTCAACGTCCCGCACCCCGTAGAGGGTGTTGATCAGGATGGGCCACGCCGAGGCGAAGACGATGAGAGCGACCTTGGCGTTGATCTCCGGTGTGAAGAAGAACAGTGCCAGCGGGATCAGCGCCACCGAGGGGATCGGCCGGAGGAACTCCACGAAGACCCGGGTCATCTCCTCCACCGCCGGGACCGTTCCCAGGAGCACGCCGATGGGGACGCCGACCAGGACGGCGAGCGGCAGTCCGATGGCGCAGGCGGTGAGCGTGCCCTGCAGGTTCTCGAGGAACACGGGATCCACGGCGAGCGCCACGGTCCTCGACAGGGTGTCCCCGGCCGGTGGCAGCCACTTGAACAGGCCCGAGACGCCGAGGAGCTGCCAGGCAAGCAGAAAACCCGCCACGCCGGTGGCGTGGCGGGACAGCTTCACCAGGCTGGCACGGGTGAGCGGTCCACGTCCACGCCTCGCCGGAGAGACTGCGGTCATCATCCCTGAGCGGAATAGATCATGGAGCTGACGTCCATCTTCTGCTTCAGCATGCCCGCGTCGAGCATGAGGTCCGCCACCCGCTGGATGCGCTGGGCGCTCAGGGAGGTCGGGTAGTTGCCGAGGTTGATCGTGGAAGCGGTCTCAGCCGGGATCTTGGTGAAGGTCGGCAGGATCTTCGTCACCGCGGCGCGGTCCGTGGCCGCGATGTTCTGCGCCTTCGCCATGGCCCGCTGGAAGGCGGCCAGCGTCTTGGGGTTCTCCGCCACCCACTTCTCGGTGGCCGCCCAGCCGGTGATCGGCAGGCCGTCGGTCGGGCCGGACATCGTGTCCAGGAGCATGGTGGCGCCGAGCTCCTTCTTGGCCTGGCTGACGTACGGGTCGGTCATCCAGACGGCGTCCACGTCACCCTTGTCGAGGGCGGAGAGCCAGTTGGTCGTCGGCACCTCGACGTACTGGATGTCCTTGTTGTTGGCAGGGTCGAGACCGGCGATCTTCATGTGCGGGTTCATGGTGAGCACGCCCAGGCCGACCAGGGCGTTGGTCCCGATCTTCTTCCCCTTGAGGTCGGAGACCTGCTTGATGGGGGAGCCCTTCTTCACCATCACGCCGAACGCGCCCGCGGCGCCCTGGTAGGAGTCGGCGATGTACTTGAACTTCTCGGTGCCCGCCTCCTGAATCGACAGGATGGTGGCGTAGCTGCCGAGGACGACGTCCATGGAGCCGTTGGAGAGCTTGCCCAGGACCGCCTGGGGAGCCTGGATGGCCTCCTGCTTGACGTTGAGGCCCTCTTCCTTGAAGAAGCCGCGCTCCATGGCGATGAACAGCGGGGCCGAGTCGGCGCCGGGATACTGACCGATCAGCAGGTCAGTCTTCATGTCAGAGGAGGTGCCGGCGGCATCTGACTGTCCGCCCGAACTGGAACATCCCGTGACGACGAGGGTGGCAACCAGTCCAACCAGGGCGGTACGCCCTAATGTACCGAACCGCATTGCGGGTCTCCTTTGAATCGGGGGGTGATGCGAAGGGAGTGATCAGCGACGGTGGCACCCTAGCGCAGCTACCACACCTCTCCGCAGCCAGAACATCGGACGTTAACTCGAAATATGCATATATAGGGTGATTTATAACGTTTGTCTGACTTGATTGCACCGCTGCTGTTGATGTCGAAGGGGCGAGATTAGCGCTGTGATCTGCGTAAAATGCCGTGTTATGGACCGATTGTGACCCGTGGGGCATTGGCCGATCTCCTGGTGATGTGCTCCAATTGCTCTCGCCCCAAGGGTGCGTTGCGTCACGGCTGGCTCATGCGTGACATGATCTTCATGCACCAGACCATCGGAGAGAGGTTGCGGAGCAGGTGAAGACCGTTACCCGTGCTGCGGGCGGGGATCAGGGCTTTAGAGACGAAGCTCCCCGACGCGTGTCCCGTGGGCCACAGACGCCGGGCGGTGCGAAAGCCGGCAAGCGCAGGACGGGCCCCCGCTTCTCTCTGCGCAACTGGCGGGTCCGTTCCAAGCTGCTGGTCCTGGTGGTCATCCCCACTCTCGCGGCGCTCGTGTTCGGTGGCCTGCGCGTCACCACCTCGATCGCCACCGCCAGCGAGTACGCGCAGGTCAACGTGGTCGCCGTGCTGGCGAGCCGGCTGACCACACTCGCGCACGAGGTGGAGGTGGAGCGCGACCTCAGCGCCCAGTACGTCGCTCAGGGACGCAGAGGCGGCCGACCGGCGGACGTGAGCGCTCAGTACGAGCGCGTCGACAAGCTCGTCATCGAAGTCAGGAGCGGCGTCGAGGAACTCGAGGTCGCTGACGGCCCGCACGCCGCCGAGGCCCTGAGCATCAAGAACCGCCTCAACGAACTCGCCACCTCGCGCACGACCGCGATCGATTCGCAGCTCGACCAGAACTCGGTCATCGCGCTCTACGACCGGTCCATCTCGGACCTGCTCTCGCTGAACGGCAAGATCGACCTGGGCGCTGTCGACAAGGAGTTGTCAGCGAGCGTCTCCGGCTTCGCGGCCCTGTCCAGGGCCAAGCAGTACGTGTCCACCCAGCGTGCGCTGCTCGCGGGCGCCCTGGCCACCGGCGCCTTCGGCAAGGACGAACTCGACGCCTTCATCGCCGCGCGCGCTCAGAAGAACAGCGAGCTCGCCACCTTCAGGGCGCAGGTCTCCCTCGCGCTCCGCCAGCTGTACGACGACACCGTCAGCGGCGCGGCCGTCGACCGCGCCGAGATCCTCTCCGCCCGAGCCCTGGTCCTGCAAGACGCCGGGCTCCCCCTGAGAGACCGCAAGCTCGGACTCATCCGTGACGGCGAGACCTGGTACAACGCCATCAGTGAGACCGTCGACGGCATGCGCGAGGTCGAGCAGCAGGCGGCCGACTCCATCGTGCTGCGCAGCCGCGCCCTGGAAGGCGCCGAGCAGCAGAGCGCCGCGATCGTGGCCGGCGCGATCCTGGCCCTGCTCCTCCTCGTGCTGCTCGTCACCGTGATCATGGCGCGTTCGCTGAGCGGCCCGCTGCGCCGACTGCGCAGGGAAGCCCTTTTCATCGCCGGACGCCGTCTGCCCGATACCGTGCGCCAGCTGCGCGAGGCGGAGGCCACCGGCGAGAACGTCCAGGTTCAGCCCATCGGCGTCGCCTCCAACGACGAGATCGGGGAAGTGGCGCGGGCCTTCGACGAGGTCCACCGCGAGGCGGTCCGCCTGGCGGGCGAGGAGTCCCGCCTGCGCGCCAACGTCAACGCGATGTTCGTGAACCTGTCCCGCCGCAGTCAGACGCTGGTGGAGCGGCAGATCACCCTGATCGACGGGCTGGAACAGGGCGAGCAGGACGAGCACCGGCTGGCCAACCTGTTCAAGCTGGACCACCTGGCCACCCGCATGCGCCGCAACAGCGAGAACCTGCTGGTCCTCGCCGGCCAGGACCCGCCGCGCCGCTGGAGCCAGCCGGTCAAGCTCATCGACGTGGCCCGCGCCTCCCTGTCCGAGGTCGAGAACTACGAGCGCGTCCTGCTCCAGGTGCCCGACGGCGTCTCCGTGGCCGGCCAGGCCGTCAACGACTTCATCCACCTGCTGGCCGAGCTGGTGGAGAACGCCCTGTCGTTCTCCCCCCGCGAGACCCGCGTGACCATGTCGGGCAGCCGGATCGACGGCGGCGGCGTGATGCTGTCCATCACCGACTCCGGCATCGGCATGACGGCGGAGGAACTCGCCCAGGCCAACGAGCGACTGACCGACGCGCCGGCCGTCGACGTGTCGGTGTCGCGCCGCATGGGCCTGTTCGTGGTCGCCAGGCTGGCGCACCGGCACGGCATCCGCGTACAGCTCCGCTCCCAGGGCTCCGGCGGGCTCACCGCGATGGTCCTGGTGCCGGAGAGTTTGCTCGGCGCGCAGACGCCCGTCATGGACACCCCTCCGGCCGCGATGGACCGCGGACGGGCGGAGGCTTTCGCGGGACCCCCCCAGCAGGCGGCCCCTCAGTGGCAGAGCGGCGGCTACGAGCCCGGCCCCGGCCACCCCTCCTATCCCTCCAACTCGGACCCGAGCGCCTCCTGGCCCTCAGCGCCGCAGTGGCCGTCGGCCGGGACAGGGGAGGCCTGGCCGTCCGGCCCGCGCAGCACCAGCGGCGGCTTCGACACCGACGACGTCTGGATCCCCTCCCGCGTTCCCGGCTCCTGGTCCAGCGAGAGCAACCCGCTGCCCAAGCGCCCCACCGACGCGCCGCTGCCCGGCCGCGGCTTCGACGACCGGGTGAACGCCGGCCCGCAGCGCCCGCAGCACGACTTCCCCGAGACCGAGTCGGCGGCCACCGGCCCCATGCCGGTGGTCTCACCGTCCGGCCCGCCGCCGTCCGCCGGCGACGAGTTCCTGCCGATCTTCGCCTCCGTCGAATCCGCCTGGTTCGACCAGGGCGGCTCCGACGCGGCCTGGGGGTCGGCCAAGGCCGACGCCGGCTGGACCGCGGCCAAGGCCGCGGCGGAGCCGGTGCGCGACGGTGCGACGGCCTCCGGCCTGCCCAAGCGGGTGCCCAAGGCCAACCTCGTGCCGGGCTCGGCCGACACCGCGTCGGCGCCCAAGGGAGTCGTGCCGATGCCCTCGGTCTCACCGGATCGGGTACGCAGCCGCCTGTCCAGCTTCCAGCAGGGTTTCCGGGCCGCGCGTGACGACATCAGCGGTGGCCGGGCTCCGCAATCTGGTCAGCGGAACCACGAGAACAGGGAGGAGGGCGCATGAACGATCTGAGTCGCGCGGCTCGCGGAGTCGACTGGTTGATCACCGACTTCGTCAGCACGGTGCCAGGCGTCGCTCACGCCGTTGTCGTCTCTTCTGACGGCCTGCCACTCGCGGCCTCGTCGGGCTTCCCGCCCGACAGGGCCGACCAACTGGCCGCGATCGCTTCCGGCCTGATCAGCCTCACCCAAGGGGCAGCCAGGGTGTTCGAAGGCGGCGTGGTCAACCAGACGATGGTGGAGATGCAGCAAGGGCTCATGCTGATCATGTCCGTCAGTGACGGCTCCTGCCTGGCCGTACTCGCCGCACCTGACTGTGACATGGGCCTGGTGGCCTACCAGATGACCTTGATGGTGGACCGTGCCGGTCAGGTGCTCACTCCGGCGGTGCGTGCCCAGCTGCGTGCCACCCAGACCAGGTGATGTGAGTGACGGATCCCAGATGGAACAGTGGCGGCTGGAACAGCGGCGGCTGGGAGCCCCCGCCCCCTCCGCGCTCGTCGGACCCGGCCTCGCCGGTGCGTCCGTACGCGGTGACCGGGGGGCGGACGGCGCCGCGGGTGAAGCTCGCGATGGAGGCGCTGGTGTCCTCGGCCACGGCTGAGCACAGGGAGTTCTCCCACATCACGCCGGAGTATCAGGCGATCAGCCAGCTCTGCCGGCAGGTCCGCTCGGTGGCCGAGGTGTCGGCCCTGCTGCGGATGCCGCTCGGCGTGGCGCGCGTGCTCATCGCCGACATGGCGGCGGAGGGCCTGGTACACGTGCACCAGCCGCAGCTGGAATCCGGTAGGCCAGATGTCAACTTGCTCGAAAGGGTGCTCAGTGGACTTCGCAGGCTCTAGTCCCGGGCTCACCTCGGCGAAGATCGTGGTGGCCGGTGGCTTCGGCGTGGGCAAGACGACGTTCGTCGGTGCGGTTTCGGAGATCATGCCGCTGACGACGGAGGCGGTGATGACGGACGCCTCGGCCGGGATCGACGATCTCGGTATGACCCCGCTGAAGTCGACCACCACGGTGGCGATGGACTTCGGCCGGGTGTCTTTGGACCGTGACCTGATCCTGTACCTGTTCGGGACGCCGGGGCAGCACCGGTTCTGGTTCATGTGGGACGACCTGGTGAAAGGCGCGATCGGCGCGGTGGTGCTGGTCGACACCCGCAGGCTGGCCGACTGCTTCCCGGCCATCGACTACTTCGAAGAGGCGCAGCTGCCCTTCGTGGTCGGCCTGAACGGGTGGGACGGGGAGTACGAGCACAGCGACTCGGAGATCCGCGACGCTCTCACCCTCGCCCCGCACATCCCGCTCATCCGCCTGGACGCCCGGGCCAAGGACTCGGTCAAAAGCGCCCTGATCAACCTGGTCGAGCACGCCCTTTCAGTTCGGATGGCCGTGCCAGGCTGGAACGGCTGACGAAGCGGATAGGCTGACTGCAGACCCACATTCGCTTCGAGGACTGGCCTACCACGTGTTCGAGACGCTTTCCGACCGGCTGACATCGGTCTTCTCCTCCCTCCGATCCAAGGGGCGGCTGTCCGACGCCGACATCGACGCCACCACCCGCGAGATCCGCATCGCGCTGCTCGAGGCCGATGTCGCGCTGCCGGTGGTCAAGGCGTTCGTCGCCCAGGTCAAGGAGCGCGCCCGCGGCGCCGAGGTCTCCCAGGCGCTCAACCCGGCGCAGCAGGTCGTCAAGATCGTCAACGAGGAGCTCATCGAGATCCTCGGCGGCGAGACCCGCAGGCTCCGCTACGCCAAGACGCCGCCGACCGTCATCATGCTCGCCGGCCTCCAGGGCGCCGGTAAGACCACGCTGGCGGGCAAGCTCGCCAAGTGGCTGCGCGAGCAGGGGCACGTGCCGATGCTCGTGGCCGCCGACCTCCAGCGCCCCAACGCGGTGCAGCAGCTCCAGGTCGTGGGCGAGCGCGCGCAGGTCGCCGTCTACGCGCCCGAGCCCGGCAACGGCGTCGGCGACCCGATCGGCGTCGCACGCGGCTCGATCGACGAGGCCAAGCGTCAGCAGTACGACATCGTCATCATCGACACGGCGGGCCGTCTCGGCATCGACCAGGAGATGATGCGGCAGGCCGCCGACATCCGCGACGCGGTCTCGCCCGACGAGGTCCTGTTCGTGGTCGACGCGATGATCGGCCAGGACGCCGTCAGCACGGCCCAGGCCTTCATGGACGGCGTCGGCTTCGACGGCGTCGTGCTGACCAAGCTCGACGGCGACGCCCGCGGTGGCGCGGCCCTGTCGGTCAGGCACATCACCGGCCGGCCGATCATGTTCGCCTCCACCGGTGAGAAGCTCGAGGACTTCGACGCCTTCCACCCGGACCGGATGGCCTCCCGCATTCTCGACATGGGTGACATCCTCACCCTGATCGAGCAGGCCCAGAAGACGTTCGACGAGGACCAGGCCGCCAAGATGGCGGGCAAGCTGACCTCGGGCGAGAGCTTCACCCTCGAGGACTTCCTCGAGCAGATGATGATGGTCCAGAAGATGGGCCCGATCAAGAACCTGCTCGGCATGATGCCCGGCATGGGGCAGATGCGCGACCAGCTCGACTCCATCGACGACCGTGACCTGGACCGCATCGCGGCCATCATCCGCTCGATGACCCCGGCCGAGCGCCAGGACCCGAAGATCATCAATGGCTCGCGCCGGGCCCGCATCGCCGGCGGCTCGGGCGTGACGGTCACCGCGGTCAGCAACCTCGTCACCCGCTTCTTCGAGGCCCAGAAGATGATGAAGCGGATGGCGGGCGGCATGGGGATCCCCGGCATGCCCGGCGGCAAGGGCAAGGGCGTCAAGACGCAGAAGAAGGCGAAGAAGGGGCGCCGGGTGAGCGGCGACCCGCGCAAGGCCGCCCTCGGCAAGCCGGCGCCGGAGGCCCCCGCCGAGCCCAAGCAGGGCGGCGTGCTGGGCAACCTCGGCGGCAAGCTGCCCCCGGGCATGGACCTGCCGCCCGGCTTCGACCCGTCCAAGCTGCGGCTCCCCGGTCAAAAGTAACCTTTGCCCATCCGGTCCGGGCGTGCGGTCGTAGGCAGTGCCGTACATCTGGCACAATGACATGTTGGAACATCGCGATCAGGTGGGTGCCCTCTCACCTCCCGCCGGTCGCGCCTGTCCCTGGAGCGGGACCCTTGTCGTGCCCCACTCGATGAGACACCGCTCACCCGCGCTCGAATGCAGGAGAGACCACACCCGTGGCAGTCAAGATCAAGCTCAAGCGGCTCGGCATGATCCGCAACGCTCAGTACCGCATCGTCGTCGCCGACAGCCGCACCAAGCGTGACGGCCGGGCGATCGAAGAGATCGGCCTGTACCACCCGAAGCAGGACCCGTCGCGCATCGAGATCGACGGCGACCGGGCGGCCTACTGGCTGGGTGTCGGCGCGCAGCCGACCGAGCCGGTGCTCAAGCTGCTCAAGATCACCGGTGACTGGCAGAAGTTCAAGGGCGAGCCCGCCCCGGAGCCGATGAAGATGCCGGCGGAAGCTCCCGACCGTCACGCCCTCTACGAGGCCGCGGCCCGCGAGACGCTGTCCGGTGGCGACACCGCCACGGCGGCCACGACGCCGAAGAAGGCCAAGAAGAAGGAAGAGGCCCCTGCGGCTCCCGCTGCTGAGGCCCCCGCCGCGGCTCCGGCCGAGCCCAAGGCCGAGACCGTCGCCGAGCCCAAGGCCGAGGCCGAGGGCGAGGCCTGACGTGCTCGAGGAGGCTCTCGAGCACCTCGTCAGAGGCATCGTCGAACATCCAGACGATGTCCGGGTCCGCGCTCGCCGCATTCGCAGCGGTCGCGTCCTGGAGGTCCGGGTGCACCCCGAGGACCTGGGTAAGGTCATCGGTCGCGGCGGGCGCACCGCCAAAGCGCTGCGCACAGTCGTGAATGCCCTGGCCGACGGGAAGTACGTACGGGTCGATCTGCTCGACCTGGACGAAGCAGTCCGTTAGCGTCAGGTTCGCGCGCCCTCATCGGTTCACCCGATGGGGGCGCTTGCGTTAGAGAGGCAAGGTTCACGTGCAGTTGGTCGTCGGCCGGATCGGCCGCCCACATGGTGTGCGCGGTGAGGTGACGGTGGAGGTGCGCACCGACGATCCCGAGCTGCGCCTGCCCGTCGGCGCGTCGATCGCCACGGACCCCGCCGACAGGGGGCCGCTCGTCATCGAGGGCCGCCGCTGGCACAAGGGCATGCTGCTGCTCAGCCTCGCGGGGGTCGCCGGTCGTGACGCGGCCGACGCGCTGCGCGGCACCATGCTGGTCATCGACTCCGCCGAGGTGGCGCCCTCCGACGACCCCGACGAGTTCCACGACCACGAGCTCATCGGGCTCACGGTCGTGACCGTCACGGGGAAGTCCGTCGGCGAGGTCACCGACGTGCTCCACCACGGGCAGGACCTTCTCGTCGTCCGGCGCGACGGCCAGGAGGACGCGCTCATCCCGTTCGTCAAGGCGCTGGTGCCGGAGGTGGACGTGGAGCACGGCAGGCTGGTGGTCGACCCGCCCGAAGGGCTGCTGTGAGCGCGATGCGGCTCGACATCATCTCGATCTTCCCTGAGTACTTCGCCCCGCTGGACGTCTCGCTGATGGGCAAGGCCCGTGAGCGCGGCATCCTCGACGTGCGGGTGCACCAACTGCGCGAGTGGGCGCACGACGTGCACAAGACCGTCGACGACACTCCGTACGGCGGCGGGCCCGGCATGGTGATGAAGCCCGAGGTGTGGGGCGAGGCCATCGACGCGGTGATCGGCGACGGCACCCCGCGGATGATCGTCCCCACGCCCAGCGGCAGGCCGTTCACCCAGGAGCTCGCCCAGGAGCTGGCGGCCGAGCCCTGGCTGCTGTTCGCGTGCGGCCGCTACGAAGGCATCGACTCGCGCGTCATGGCCGAGTACGGTTCGCGGCTGCGGGTTGACGAGGTGAGCATCGGCGACTACGTCCTGGCCGGCGGCGAGGTGGCGGTGCTGGTGATGGCGGAGGCCATCGGCAGGCTGCTGCCGGGTGTGCTCGGCAACGCGCACTCCGCCGTCGACGACTCCTTCGCCCCCGGAGCCATGCAGAACCTCCTCGAAGGGCCCGTCTACACCAAGCCGCCCGTCTGGCGGGGCCACGAGGTGCCCGCCGTGCTGCTGTCCGGACATCATGGGAAAGTCGCCAGGTGGCGGCGTGACCAGGCGCTGCGCCGTACTCTCGCCAACAGGCCGGAGCTGGCGGCGGCGCTCGACCCCGAGACCCTCGACAAGCATGACCGCCGGCTGCTGGAGGAGCTCGCGTTTCGCCTCCCGCCGGAAGATATGGCACACTGAAGCGTTGCCAACCGTCATGTGGTTGGTCCGTCATGCCCGAGAAGCACTCTCGGGTTTCATCAGATCAGCAGGCGTGTCCGCCGCGAGCTTCAGGCCGGGTGGACCTCCGCGTGCTCACGAGACTTGAGGAAAAGCTCTCATGCACACGAAGATCCAGGAGCTCGAGAAGTCGACCCTGCGTAGCGACGTGCCGGACTTCCGGCCCGGCGACACGCTCGAGGTTCACGTACGAGTGGTCGAAGGCAACCGCTCCCGTGTCCAGGTCTTCAAGGGATTCGTGCTGCGCCGCCAGGGCAGCGGCGCCCGCGAGACCTTCACCGTCCGTAAGGTCAGCTACAGCGTCGGCGTCGAGCGGACCTTCCCCGTGCACAGCCCGGTCATCGAGAAGATCGTGCTCGTGACCCGAGGCGACGTGCGCCGCGCCAAGCTCTACTACATGCGCGACCTGCGCGGCAAGGCCGCTCGCATTCGCGAGAAGCGCGACGCCACGCCCGCCAAGTAACGCGAATGTCCTTCCGGATGGCCCGCCTGGCGTGCGGGCCATTCGGCTTTTGCGGGGCTGTTTCCTTTATGTGGAGCGACTCGTGCCCGTTGTAACGTCGGTCGAGGCTTGTCGGGCCTGCGCATCATCTAGGCTCGTCAACAATGACTAGCGAGAGCCAGGAGCACGGCGCGCCGCGCCGCCCTGTCGAGGACGAGGTGGACGTGGTCGCCGAAGAGACTCAGAAGCCAGCAGAAGACGGGAAGAAAGAGAAGAAGGGGTCGTTCTGGAAAGAGCTCCCCGTCCTGGTCGTAGTGGCGCTCGCGCTGGCGCTGATCATCAAGACCTTCGTCGTCCAGGCCTTCTACATTCCCTCCGAGTCGATGGAGAACACTCTCCTGATCAACGACCGGGTGCTGGTGAACAAGCTGGTCTACCACACGCGCGACATCGAGCGCGGCGACGTGGTCGTCTTCGCCGGCATCGACTCCTGGGACGGCGAGTTCGAGCTCGAAGAGCCGTCCAACCCCGTCGCGGGCTTCTTCCGCTGGATCGGCACCTCGTTCGGCTTGATCCCCGGCGAGAAGGACTACATCAAGCGGGTCATCGGCGTCGGCGGCGACCACGTCAAGTGCTGTGACGCCGACCATCGCATCACGGTCAACGGCGTGCCGATCGACGAGACGAGCTATCTCTATCCGGGCAACCTGCCGTCCAGCGAGAACTTCGACATCAAGGTGCCGCCCAACCGCCTGTGGGTGATGGGCGACCACCGCCAGGTCTCGCTGGACTCCCGCTTCCACACCGGCGATCCAGGGGGCGGATCCATCCCTGAGAGCCAGGTCATCGGACGGGCCTTCGTGATCGTCTGGCCGTTCTCGCGAGCCTCCTCGATCTCCATCCCCGACACGTTCGCGCAGCCGGCGCTCCAGGCGCTCGGTGGGTCGGTTCCGCTGGTCGCCGGGTTCGTCCTGGCCGTGCCGGTGGTCGTGATCCGGCGGCGGTGGCTCGGAGCAGGGCGTGGACGGCTCGGAGCACGGCGTTGATGGCCGTCACCAAGAAGGCGCAGGGCGTGGAGAAAAAGAAGAAAAAGGGCAGCATCCGCGAAACGATCGTCATGTTGCTGATGGGCGTGGGGATCGCACTGCTGCTGCAGGCTTTCGTGATCGGCAACTTCTGGATCCCCTCGGAGTCGATGGAGAACACCCTCAAGATCGACGACCGGGTGTTCGTCAACAAGCTCGCCGGCTCGCCCGAGCGGGGCGACATCGTGGTGTTCAAGGGCTGGAACGGCGAGGACACCATCAAGCGGGTCATCGGCGTCGGGGGTGACAAGGTCGTCTGCTGTGACGACGACGATCGCATCACGATCAACGGCAAGCCGCTCGACGAGTCGTCCTACCTCTACCCCGGTGACTTCCCCTCAGGCGACGAGTTCAAGGTGACGGTCCCGCAGGGCAAGCTCTGGCTGATGGGAGACCATCGCAGCTCCTCGGCCGACGCGCGCAGCCACATGGAGGAGCCGGGCGGCGGGTTCATCGGGGTGGATCAGGTCGTCGGCACGGCCGTGGTGCGCTGGTGGCCGCTGTCGCGGGGCTTGATCTTCACCAAGCCCGAGAGTTTCGCCAAGGTCGAGTAGAACGCGCTTCCAGTCGCGGTTTGCGGCGTTTGGGGCGTACGCTTCCTGTGTCATGACAGTTGCGTTCCGCCCTCGACCGAGCGTCGTCCGCCGCGATTCCGGACTCTACGCTTACGAGCGGGCGCTGGCCCGCCGCGGCCTCACTCCCATCGCGGGGGTGGACGAGGCCGGCCGCGGGGCCTGCGCCGGCCCGCTGGTCGTCGCGGCCGTCATCCTGCGCAGGCGGATCGACGGGCTGGCCGACTCCAAGCTGCTCACCCCGGCGGTGCGCGAACGACTCCATGACGAGATCATGGCCACCGCCCACGTCGGCGTCGTCACCATTTCCTCCGCGGAGATCGACGCCACGGGACTGCACAAGTGCAACGTGTCAGGAATGCGGCGGGCCGTCGCGCGGTTGTCGTGTGACCCTGGGTACATCCTCACGGATGGGTTTCCGGTGCCGGGCCTTCCGGCGCCGTCGCTGGCAGTGTGGAAGGGGGATCAGGTCGCCGCCTGCATGGCGGCCGCGTCGATCGTGGCCAAGGTGACGAGGGACCGGATGATGGTCGCGCTGGACGGCGACTTTCCGCTGTACGGTTTCGCCGATCACAAGGGGTACGTCACGCCACAGCATCGCCTGGCACTGGAGACGCACGGCCCGTGCGCGCACCACCGCTACTCCTTCGTTACGGTGGCCAGACGGATGGGCGAGAATGAAATGGGGGCCGGGGTTGCCTGAGCGGGCACACCGGGGGACCGGTACGACAGGAGGACCGCGATGAGCGCAGAGGATCTCGAAAAATACGAAACCGAGATGGAGCTGCAGCTTTACCGCGAATACCGCGATGTCGTCGGTTTGTTCACCTACGTCGTGGAGACGGAACGGCGCTTCTACCTGACCAACTCCGTCGACCTCGACGTGCGCACCGCCGAGAACGGTGACGTGTTCTTCGACGTGAAGATGCAGGACGCTTGGGTCTGGGATATGTACAGACCTGCACGTTTTGTGAAGAATGTCCGAGTTGTTACGTTCAAGGATGTCAACGTCGAAGAGTTGGCCAAGGCCGACCTGGAGATGCCGAAGGAGGGCTTCTCGGGATAACCGGACGGTCGTCCACAGCCTTGGGGGTGTCGGCTTCGGATATCCCCAGAACGACGCTCGGCCGCCGGCGGCACGGTCGAAGTAGGCGAAGGTCAGTGCCCGGAGGTGGCACATGGCCGCGAAGAACGATCTCGGCAGGCACGGCGAGCAACTCGCCGTGGCCTACCTGCAGGCCGAGGGCATGACGATCATCGAGCGTAACTGGCGCTGCCGTTACGGCGAGATAGACATCATCGCCGAGGACGGCCCCAGCCTGGTGGTCGTCGAAGTGAAGACCCGGTCGAGCAGGTCCCACGGCACAGCGCTGGAGTCCGTGCGACCCGCCAAAGTGGCCCGCCTGAGGCTCCTGGCCGCCCGATGGCTCGCAGGCCAGCCCCGCGTCTTCACCCGGGTCCGGGTCGACGTGATCGCGTTGGACCGCTTCGCCGGCGACTTCTCCCTGCGGCACGTGCGCGGGGCGTGCTAGATGGCCGTCGCACGCACCCGCAGCGTCGCGCTGGTCGGCGTCACCGGCCGCACCGTCGAGGTGGAGGCCGACGTGGGCAACGGCCTGGCGGGCATCCATCTCATCGGCCTGCCCGACACGGCCCTGAGCGAGGCTCGTGAGCGGGTCAGATCCGCGGTGGTCAACAGCCACTACGCGTGGCCGGACGCCCGCATCACGGTGAGCCTGTTCCCGGCCAGTCTCCCCAAGCGGGGCAGCCAGTTCGATCTGGCCATCGCCGTGGCGATCCTGGGCGCCGCGGGCGTCGTTCCCGCCGAGCGCGTCGCCGAGCAGTTCTTCCTCGGCGAGCTGGGCCTGGACGGCCGCCTCAGGCCGGTGCGCGGGGTGCTCCCCGCGGTCCTGGGCGCCGCCGACCACCCGGGCGCCACCGTGGTGGTCCCGGCCGCCAACGCGGCGGAGGCGGCCCTGGTGCCCGACGTGAAGGTGGTGCCGGTCGCCGACCTGCGCCAGCTCGTGGAGTGGCTGCGCAGAGGCGACGACCCGCCTCGGCATCCCGTCCAGGACGTCCCCCGGACGGCCACCGCCCCCACCGTGGACCTCGCCGACGTGGTCGGCCAGCCGCTCGCCCGCCGCGCCCTGGAGGTCTGCGCCGCGGGCAACCACAACCTCTGGATGCTGGGCCCGCCCGGCACGGGCAAGACCCTCCTGGCGGAGCGCCTGCCCACTCTCCTGCCGCCGCTCGACCTCGACCACGCGCTGGAGGTGACGGCCATCCACTCCGTGGCGGGTGTGCTGCCGCCCGACAGCCCCACGATCGACAGGCCCCCCTTCGTCAGCCCGCACCACACGGCGACCGCGGCGGCGATCATCGGCGGCGGCAGCACCGTCGTGCGCCCCGGCGCGGTCTCCCTGGCCCACCGGGGAGTGTTGTTCATCGACGAGGCGCCGGAGTTCCCCCGTCACGTGCTCGACTCCCTGCGCCAGCCTCTGGAGTCCGGCCAGGTCACGGTGGCCAGGTCGGCGGGCTCGGTCACCTTCCCGGCCAGGTTCATCCTGGTGCTCGCGGCCAACCCCTGCCCCTGCGCCCAGCCCCAGGACCAGAGCGACAGCTGCCAGTGCACGCCCACGATCAGACGCCGTTACCTGGGCAGGCTGTCGGGGCCGTTGCTCGACCGCATCGACATGAAGGTCACCGTCGCGCGTTCGTCGAGACGCGAGCTGATGGCGGACCGGCAGTTCGTCGAGACGAGCCAGACGGTCGCCGCGCGGGTCCTGCTGGCTCGCCAGCGAGCGGCCGTCCGGTTCGCCGGGACCCCGTGGCGGACCAACGCCGAGATCCCGTCCTCGGCCCTCCATGCCCGCTACCGCCCGTCGGAGTCCGCCATGAAGCCCATCACCACCTGCCTCGACTCCGGCACCCTGAGCGCCCGGGGCCTGGACCGTGTGGTGCGGGTGGCCTGGACGTTGGCGGACCTCACCGGCAAGGACCAGCCGGACGAGACCGAGACATCGTCGGCATTGGCCTTGTGGCTGGGGATGTCGGGGTGAGCCACCCGCCCGATCTCACATCCGTGGCCGCCCCTACTTCGGAGGACCCCTTGAGCACCACCCCTGAGCGTGAGGCAAGAGCCGCCCTCATGCGCGCGGCCGATGTCGGTGACACGGTCATGGGCCGTCTCGTGTCCCACTGCGGTGCCTCCCAGGCTGTGGAGGCCATCCGCGCCCGCACCCTTCCGCCCGGCTTCCCGGTCGGCGACGCGTCCCTGGAGCGCCCCGCAGATCTAGGCAGGCGCCTGAGCACCTGGCATGCCCGTCTGACGGCCTCCGACCCCGTGTCCGACCTGGTGGCGGGAGAGCGGTCCGGGGCGAGGCTCATCATCCCGGGCGACGCCGAATGGCCCACCCAGCTTGACCAGCTGGGCGCCGCCCGGCCGCTCGGCCTGTGGCTCCACGGCACAGCCGACCTGCGGTTCTCCTGCCTGCGCTCGGTGGCCGTGGTCGGCGCGCGGGCGGCCACCGCCTACGGCGTGCACATCGCGGCCCAGTTCGGCATCGGCCTGAGCGAGTCCGGTTGGACCGTGGTCTCAGGGGGCGCGTTCGGGATAGACGGCGCGGCCCACCGAGGCGTCCTGGCCTCGGACTCACCCACGGTTGCCGTCCTGGCCTGCGGTGTCGACATCGCCTACCCCTCCGAGCACCACGCCCTGTTCGCCGCCGTCCGCGACCAGGGCGTGCTCGTCAGCGAATGCCCACCGGGCGTCCACCCCACCAGAGCCCGCTTCCTCATCAGAAACCGCCTGATCGCCGCCCTGTCCAGAGGCACGGTCGTCGTCGAAGCGGCCCTGCGCAGCGGCGCCCTCAACACAGCCACGCACGCCCTGTCCCTGAAACGACATCTGGCAGCCGTGCCGGGGCCCGTCACCTCCGCACAGTCAGCTGGCTGCCACAGACTCCTGCGCGAACAGAAGGCCATCTGCGTCACCTCACCGGAGGAGCTCATCGACCTGGTGGGCGTCATCGGCGACGACCTGGCCCCGCTCCACAGGGCCCCCGCGCTGCCGAGAGACGCGCTCTCGGAGCCTGTCAGGAGAGTCCTGGACGCCGTCCCGGCCAGAGGCGGCGCGGGCCCCGCCTCCATAGCGGTGGCCGCCGGCGTAGACCTCACCACGGCCCTGAGCGCCCTGGGCGGCCTGGCGGCGGCCGGTTACGTCGAACGCGTGCCCAAAGGTTGGCGCGCCCGCAAGACCGCATCCCCCATCTACCCCAAGGCCCGAGAAACGCTCGCCCTCAGCACACCCCCTGCCGATCACCCCCCGCCACCCGCGGAGTCGGGGTCGCCCACCGAAATGGGGTCACCCAACGAAACGGGGTGGTCCGCGGAGTCGGGGCCGTCCGCCGCGGCTGAGTCTCCGGTGCTGGCGGGGGAGGGGGCGTCAGTCGTGCAGGCCGTGGTCCCACCCCAGACCGCTTCGGGGTGATCGCCTGTTTTCCTGTCACCGCATTGCCATTTGCCACCTCCCCCTACGCTCACCGGCGTCGCTGGACCTGCTCGGCCGTTCCCCCGTTCCCCCATGCCGCCGTTCGCTGGGGAACCGTGAGCCGCCGGCTCACTTCATGACGGCTGCGGCGGGGGTGATGGGATGGGTCCGGCGCTGGTCGATGAGTCGCCGCCTCGGGGTGCAACGGCGCGTTACGGTGCGTCATCGCACGCTGTTCTGGTCGTCGCTGTGTTCGAGGGCCTGACGAAAAGGCAGCGCGAGAAGAAGTGCGACGGCGACCAGGGCGCTGCTCGCCCAGACGGGCCCCAGCTCAGCCGCCCCAGGGTTCATCGTGGCGGCTGCGATGACGGGACCGGCGGTCGCCCCGACGTTGAGAGCAGCGGTGGCGTAGGAGCCGGCCATGGTTGGCGCGTCCGCGGCCTCATAGAGCACCCGGGCGATCAGCGTGCTCCCGAGGCCGAAGGAGAGCGCACCCTGGGTGAACGCGAGGATCAGCAGGGCGACCGGGGTGGACGCGGTGAGGGCGAGGGCGACCCAGCCGCTGAGCAGCAACGGCCCGCCGATCGCGACGACGACACCGGGCCGCCGGTCGGACAGTCGCCCGGCCACGGTGACGCCGGCGAAGGAGCCCAGACCGAACAGCACCAGCACGACAGAGACCCACAGCGGATCCAGCCCAGCGACATCGGTGACGATGGGAGCGAGGAAGGTGAAGGTGCCGAACGTCGCGGCATTCACCAGCGCCCCCAGCAGCAGGACCAGGACCAGTCGCGGACGCAGCAACTCAGCGAGCTCCCGCCGTAGATCCGGGCCGGCCGGCTTGTCCGGTCGTTCTCCTTTGGATCGTCGTGTTTTGACGGGAATGCTGCTGACTATGCCGAGTGCCGAGGGCAGGCACAACAGCGCAATTCCCCAGAAGGTGGCGCGCCAGTCGAGCAGCGTCCCTATCAAGGCGCCACCGGGGACCCCTGCGATGGTGGCGGCCGTGATGCCCGCCAGCAGGACGGCCAAGGCCCGGCCCTTCCGATCCGGCGGGACCAGTGCAGCGGCTGCGGTGAGAGCGACCGCAAGGAATCCGGCGTTGGCAAGCGCGGCGAGAATCCGGGTAGCGAGCAGAACGGTGAAGCTGCCGGTGCAGGCGCCGAGGACGTGCGCGACCAGGAACAGGCCGAGAAAGCCCAGCAGGCTGGATCGCTGTGGCCATCGGCGCGCGAGTCCAGCCATGAGCGGGGCGCCTACGACCATTCCGATGGCGAAGGCCGAGGTGAGCAGCCCCGCCGTCGCAACCGGCACGCCGACATCTGCGGCGATGTCCGGCAGCAGGCCGGCGAGCATGAATTCCGATGTACCCATGGCGAAGAGCGCCACGGCAAGCAGGTAGAGAGGCAGGGGCATCGAGAGACTCCGAGGTGATGAGAGAGATCAGCTGAGACGTCTCGTCACCGCGGTCAGCGGCCCGGCTACTTCTGTCATCTGTCGCCATCGTGCGACAGAGCAGGACTGTCCAGTGGATTCAGGGGGCTGACGGGTGACCGAAAGCCCCCACCTTGGATGCCTCTGGGCTCGACATGGCAAGCACGATACTCAGTCGGACCACGCTGCGCACATGGGTTTCCTCCTGGCTACGGGTCGTTCGAGCGCGTCACCGACGTTCTGACCGTCAACATCCAGTCACAAAGGAGCGGACCTATTCCTAGTCTCTGCTGGAAGGGAGTATTCACAGCCACTGCTGGAACGAAGTATCGCCGGTCACTGCTGGAACGGACCTACCACTGGCCCGTTGCGGGGTAAGAGGTCCCTGAAAGAATGATCGCGAAGCGTGCGGTGAACGGAGAGACGCGTGGATCTTGACGTTGGCGAGGTGCTGAGCGCGTTCGAGGCGCATCTGCGGTTTGAGCGGGATATGTCCCCCCATACGGTTCGGGCGTACATGGGGGACGTGACGGCTCTGCTCGGCTACCTGGACGGACACCTCGATGGTGTCGACGTCACCGCATTGCGGGGGTGGCTGGCCGAGCAGCATGATGCGGGCAAGGCGCGAGCCACCCTCGCGCGGCGGACTGCTTGCATCAGGACCTTCACCGCCTTCTGCCATCGGCAGGGCTGGCTGCCGAACGATCCGGGACTGCTGCTGGGGACGGCCAAGGCCCCTCGGCGGCTGCCCTCCGTGCTCGACCAGGAACAGGCTCGGGAAGTGCTGGACGCGCCGCCCTCGGAGGGGGAGCCGCGGGACCTGCGAGACCAGGCCCTCCTGGAGCTGCTGTACGCCACGGGCATTCGGGTGAGCGAACTGTGCGGGCTGGATGTGGATGACGTGGATCGCGATCGTCGTGTCGTACGGGTGCTGGGCAAGGGACGTAAGGAGCGGTCAGTGCCGTTCGGGGGACCTGCTCTGCGGGCGCTGGACAGGTGGTGCGTGCACGGCAGGCCGCTGTGGGTGCGTTCGGGGTCGGGGCCGGCGTTGTTCCTCGGTGTCAGGGGCGGGCGGATCGACGCGGGGACGGTGCGGCGGGTGGTGCACGCGCGCGTGCGGCAGGTCGAAGGGGCTCCGGACATGGGACCGCACGGGTTGCGGCACAGCGCGGCCACGCACCTGCTTGAGGGGGGCGCGGACTTGCGTAGCGTTCAGGAACTGCTGGGGCACGCTTCGCTGAACAGCACGCAGATATACACCCACGTCTCCATCGAGCGTCTTCGCAGCGCTTACCGGCAGGCGCATCCCAGGGCGTAAGACTTGCTGCAGCGTATGGCGACTCCCCCGGTAGGCCCAGAACGCCACGGACGACGTCCAAGAAGTCCCAATCGCCGGTGGTCAGGTCTCGCTGAGATCCACCTCAGTGAAACAGGACCACCGGAGAATCCGCAGATAGCGCCACCATGCCCCGCGGCCCCGCGGCCCCGCAGTCCGGCCCCGCGGCCCCGAAGTGCCGGCCCACGGCCCCGCAGGCCCGGAGCTTCGAAGTAATCATGATCGTCAGCAGCCATCATGATGGTCCGCCAGAGGTCGGTAACAGACGGAGCCGCGGTAAGGGAATTCGGCGGCAGCGGGGCGGCGGCTCTCGCCCTGACCGGGTCTTCGACCCGCCGCCCTCCCCCTGCTTCGACGTAGAACAGCCATGGTGCCAGCCAGCCGCTACCGATAGGTCCAGAACCCGCTCGTGGTGGGACGATGAACCCGGGCGCGATGGGGCGTCGCGCACACTGGCCGGCGCGAAATCAGGATTCTAGTGATCAGTCAGCCTTCTTCACCACCGGGCAGGCCGCCTGCTGGTACGGAGCCTTTTCATCCTCCCGGTCGGATAGCTCGGAAGCGGATGATGTGGAATTGCTTGGAATGGGTGGGATTGCCAACGCCTTGCTCGGCGACGGGCTGAGTGTTCGCCTCTACCGGTTCACCGCTCTGGGCTGTGCCTTCAGGGTGAAAGGCTCACTGAGGGTTTCCAACCTGACGTCGCAGGTCATGGGTTTGTCAGACCGTCCATCGCGGGGCGTACTCCAGGTGAATGTCCTGCCCGGCACCTGGATCCAGATTCGGCCAGTAGAACAGTCGGCAGACGTGATAGTTGCAGGCGCCCGAGATGTACAGCGAGGTCGCGGCAGCAGACGGCCCTTCCTTCGCCACGGCGAAGAAGTGACGGGCCGGCTGCCGAAACGCCGCAGTGCTGCCGGTCAGAAACAGCGTCTCGGCGTGCATGCGCTGGTGGAGTGTGTCCTTGTTTTCCTGGTAGTTCAGGGCCCGGTAGTCGATCTCCTCGTCGGCGGGTAGGTCGGTGTCCGGCACACTTGCCGTCCGTATTTCGCACGGAGGGCTTCCGGCGATGATCCGCTTTCTTACCTGCTTCCAGTGGGAGGGCGGGAACTGCAGCGAGTGGTGGACCAGCACGAGATCAAGCGGCCGGTCCGGGCACCTCTCCTCCTTGTCCCAGTCGGGGTTGATCCCAGGGACGGCCGGAGTGGCGCGCATCGGCAGGTAGACCAAAGAGCGTGGCGATCGGGCTGCGAGCAGCCACAACGCGCCGATCCGTCGGCCATCCGTCCGATCCACATACATGTGATACTGACTGCCGGTGTCGTAGAGTGCCCCATTGGCCAAAGGTTTGACCGGGCGGATCACCCGGAACTCCGAGGCTCCCAGCCGCACTCGGTGAATGGTGATCTTCACCTGCACGATCATCGGTTCCTTTCATCCTCAGGCTGCCTGTGCGACGCGGTGGTTTTAAAGAACGGCGATGGCCTTGCACAGGTGGCCGGCTTTTGCAGGGCTGCAGCGTAGCTTGCGGAGGATCTTCCAGCTCTTCAGCTGGGCGTTGGCGCGTTCGGCCGGGGCCGCGGAGCTTGGCGTGGGAGCGGTTGGCCGCTTTCGGGACTCAGGCTTGTTCTTGCCCTTGTACGGGGTGACGAGCGGGCCCTCGGCACCTTGGTACGCCTTGTCCGCGAGGGTGATGATCCCGGCCTGATCCAGCTCGCGGAGGATTCCCCAGATACGGGCGGCGCTCAGGTCGTGTGTCTTGCCGGGCAGCGCGGCGGAGGTCCACAGGATGGTCCCGTCTGGTGTGGCGATGACCTGGACATTCATCCCGTGTACGCGGTGTTCGCCGGAGTAGTAGGGGCGGTCGGCCTTGATCTGATCGGTGCGGATGGGTGTGCCGTCCAGCACCAGGTAGTGCAGCCCGTCCCGCTTGGCCTTCCGCAACATCGTCGTGAGCTTGGGAGAACGCGCTGACAGGAGAGCCACCGTCTCCTCCACATACCGCCACGCGGTCGAGGTCGATACCCCGACCCGCACCTAGCTCGGTAAATGTCTCATCTTTGCGCAGGTGGACCAGGACGGGCAGGGCCTGCTGGCAGGGGTTCAGCCGCCACCAACCGACCTCATGGACTTACGGTGGCGCCGGATTATCTCGGCGACGTAGTTCAGGCTCTGATGCGACAAATCGACGGTGGCACGATAGAACAGCACCTGAAGCTCCTGGTTGTGACGGTGACGATTGTGGTGATTGACCCGTGTACCAGGAGCTTCTTTGCGTCACCAGCCGAACACCAGCATCGCGATCATGATGTGATCAGGGCACGCGTCCAGTGGGTTGGAAAACGTTCACTGTCGGCTCCAACTGAATCGGCGCATCGCCCGCGCAGGGCATGTCGTCACTCGTTTCGAGCACAACTACCTAGCGGAAAATAGCCGAGCACACATCACTGTCGGCGGGTCCGTCTGCGGCGGTTCTTTCGGTGCTGGCCTGTCGTATGGAAGCGGGTTTCTGCTGTGAGGGTGTGATCGATTCTTGTGGAGTGTCTTCCGCCTGCTGCGTTATGTCGGGATTTGTTGGTGCGCATTCGGCGGCGCAGCAGGGTAAGGAGGATTAACACGGTTAGTAGTGCCGCGATGCCGAAAGCGGAGACCATCGGGATTGCGGTGGAGCGCAGCGAGAAGTGGTCGGGTGTTGCGATGGGTGTATGGGTGTGTTGCTCGTCTCGCCTGGCAGGGGCGAGAGGTGAGCGTGCGGACTGTTTCTCAGGTGTGTGGCCATCTGAGGGGATGTGAGAGCTGAAGGCAGGATTGGGGGTGGCGCTCGGGGGAGTGGGGCTGATGATTGGGGGCGGCTTCGCGTGCCAGTACGGCAGAAGGCGGATGCGGGCCTGGCCGAGCAGCAGCAGGGGATCCAGGTAGGCGGTGGACCTGCGGAGTCCCCAGTGGAGACAGGACTCCGGGCAGTGTGGCGAACCGGGCTCGACGGTGCCCAAATGGTCGCCTGAGGAGACCGGATCGCCCTGTTTTACTGCGGCGGCGACGGGGAGGTAGGTCGTGCGCAGGCCGCCCGGATGGTTCACGGTGACGACGCCTCGCCCGGCCACCGAGCCGGCGTAGCCGATGGTGCCTTGACCTGCGGCCAGGACCGGGGTGGCGACCGGCGCGGCGAGGTCGACGCCGCGGTGGCCGGTCAACCATGGTTCAGGTGGCGGGGCGAAACGACGCAGGATCCGCGGGGGGCCGTTGAGGGGCCAGCGCCAGGTTGCGGGTGCCGCCGTTCCCGGGGCAGCTGACATCGCTGGGATGGGGCAGAGAAGAGGGGCAACGAACACGAGGGCGATAACCATCACAATGGGACGAATTGGTGCCTTGATGAAGGGGAAATCATGCCTTTTTGTGAAACAGGAGGGATGGTTTGTGGATGGATTGGAATGTATAAGGGGTGCGGTCCGGCATATGAATGCGAATGGTCCGATGCGCTGGTTTGTAGTGGATGTGCTGTGGTCGGGCGGGGTGTAGTGGTAGTCCGGCTTCCGGTGAGGGCGGTAGGGGTGGCCTGAAAGGAGGCGGGAGGCGGTGTTGGTCGTTTGGGCAACGTGCATGCGGAGAGTATGTGGTGTGCGCCGGTTGATGAGATGAGGCGAATGCGATTCTGTGGATAACGCAAGGGTGAGGGGATTCGTCTGTGGATAAGCCGTTCAGCTATGGCGCCGCACTTGAAGAATCGTGATACTGCTAGGTCGTCGTTATTGAGTCGCTGGACATGCGCTATCGTGGGAGCGCGCAAGTTCGTGGTAGCTTGCTTTCTGAGACTTGTTACATGGGTGGTCGGCTTTTGGTGGCTGTGAGACCGTTCATTGTTTGCTGCTTGTTCGCCGGAGCGATGTGCGAGGCGAGATGAGAGCGGCTGGGCGTAGGGGCGAAGTCCAGATCCAGATGGTGCTTATGGCTATGCCGGCTGCGCAGATGAGGATGACCGGGCGCAGGCCGAGCAGTTCGGCCAGGAAGCCGCCGGTGACGCCGCCGAGGGCCATGACGCCCTGAACGGCGAAGGTCATGGTGGCGTTGACGCGGCCTCTCAGCTGTGGGGTCGTGTCGCGAAGGATGATGGCGCCCATGCAGGTGGCGAAGGCGACGACGATGCCACCCGTGATCGTGCCTGTCAGGGCGAGTATCGAGAGCTTCCACCAGAGCGGGCCGTCCAGTAGGCCTACGGCCAGGATTTCGATGGGGAAGAAAAGCACCGAGATGAGCAGGATCCGGTTCTCGCCGTACCGCTTGGCCAGGCGGGCGGTGGACCAGGCACCCAACAGGCCGCCGAGGCCGCTGAGGGCGATGAGCACGCCGATCATGAACTGAGGGATGTCCAGCGTGTGCAGCATGTAGAGCATGTACACGGCTGTGTATGCCATGGCGAAGAAGTTGATGGTCACGCCCGCACCCAGCAGGGCACGCAGGACTGGGTGGGTGGCGCTCGCGCGCAGTCCCTCCATGACGTCGCGCCACATGCCGCTGGAGGGGCCGGGATTGTTCTTCTCAGGGGTACGGATGGCGCGCAGGAGCAGGGCTGATGCCAGGAAGGAGAGGGCCTCCGCGAGCACGGCGAACGGTGCCGTAAGTGTCTGTACCAGTAAGCCGGCGAGCCCTGGGCCGCTGACCGAGGCGACTGAGTAAGAGGCGTTGAAACCGGCCATGGCGTCTGTTCGCTGCTCTGGTGGGACGACTGCGGCGATGTGCGGGAAGTTCGCGGCTCTGAACATCACCCCAGCGGTGCCGATGATCAAAGCTACGACGATGAGCCAGGTCACGTTCAGGCTGCCGATAAGCCAGGCCAGCGGGACTGACGCGGCTGCTGTTGCGGCGACCAGTTCGCAGGCGATCATCAACGGCCGGTGTCTGGCCAGCCGGTCAGCGACGGCGCCTGAGTGGAGTCCGAACAGCAAGGCGGGGACGAAGGACGCGGCGGTCAGAAGGCCCATCTCGGATGGGGAGGCGGTCAACAGGGTGATCGCGGTCAGGGGGACGGCGAGTTTGGACACCTCGGAGCCGGTGATCGAGATTGTGCGGGCCGTCCAGAGCAGGCGGTAGTCGCGCTGCTTGCGTAGGGGGACGGTGTGGAGGGGCTCCGGTACGTCGTCACCGCGATTGGGGGGTTGCCCGTCCGCATCATCACTGTGGAGGGGGAGATGCCAGTCCGCGTTGTCAGCGTTCGGGGGGAGGGGTCCGTCTACGGCGTCGGTGTCAGGGGGGAGGGGTCCGTCCACGGCGGCAGGGTCAAGAAGGGGATCGGGGAAGAGGCGCCCATCTACGGCGTCAGTATCCGGGGGAGGGTGCTCGCCTGCGGCCTCAGTGCTCCTGGAAAAGTGCTCGGCCCCGGGGACAGGGCTAGGGAGGGGACGCTCAGTGGGCGTTGAGGGAGAAGGGGTGAGGGGGGTGGCCGGCGTCTCTGGCTCAAGCTTCGGGTCGGCAGTGCCGCCTGCTTCCGGTGCTGTGCCGTTGGGTTGGTGGTTCGTGGCTGTGTGGTTCGGAGCTTGGTGGTTCAGGGCCTGGTGATGAAGGGGCTGATGATGAGTCGGCTTCCCTGCGGTGCCAGGCGTTGGTTGGGTTGGTCGATGCGGGGTTGTCGAGTTTGACACTGCAATCGTCTCCATGGATCCGGCGATTCCGGCGGGGGTGAGCTGAGTTCTGGCGCTGGACAAGGAGGGCGAAGCGCTGGGGCCTATGTCGGTGGGCGGGAAGTGTCCTACGAGGTAAGGCCTCTGCTTGGGCTGGCCGGCCAGACGTGAAAGATGCGCTTCATAACTATGAAGGTAATCTTTCAGAGTTATGAAGGCAACCCTTCAGGATTCGTCCGGGTACCTTTGGCGCATGGAGCAGGACAGGGATGGGCTCAGCGATCCCAAAGCGATGCGGGCTCTTGCTCATCCGGCCAGGCTGGCGATTCTGAACCGGCTTGGAGTCGATGGCAGTGCAACGGCTACCGAGGTGGCCGAGATCGCTGGGATCACGCCGAGTGCGGCCAGTTATCACCTGCGGATGCTGGCCAAGTACGGGTTCGTGGAGGATGCGCCACCCCGGGGTGATGGTCGTGAGCGGCTGTGGAGGGCCACAGCTAAACGGGTGGCGATCGGCGTCGCTCCGGGTGATCAGCCGGATGTCCGTGAGGCTAAGAATCTGCTGATTCGGGCGGTGCGCAGAGACGCTGACAGTGAGGTGGAACGGGCGTTGGCCGCCGCTGCGCAGGAGCCGGACGAGTGGCGTGATGTGACCCGCTTCGATCGGACCTTGCTGCGGCTCAACGCGACGGAGATGGCGCGGCTCAGTGAAGAGATTGAAAAGCTGCTCGCGCCGTACAGGGCCCGTTATCGCAGGCAAGAGGATGCGCCGCCGGGGGCGAGGGTGGCGGAGGCGCAGGTGAACCTGTTCCCTCACGCCAAGCGGCCGGTCCCGGGACTGCCCAGCGAAGATCACGGTGCCAGCTCCGACGCGTGAGCGTCAGAGCGGACTGGCCGCGTTCCGGGCAAACGTCAGTCAGCCGATCTTGGAAGAGACGTAATCGTTCTCCAAGGCGAGGCGAGGCGAGGCAAGGCGACGCAACACAACGCAACGGGACGTAACGCAACGCGAGGCAACACGAGGCAATGGGAAGCAACGCATCGTCAGGCAACGCGACGCAACAGCGACGCGGCGTAATGCGACGCGACAGCAATGCGACGCGACAGCAATGCGACGCGACGGCGACGCGACGGCGACGCGACGCGATGTGGCCGGTGGGTGGTGGCTTGGGTGATTTCGTTGGCGTGAGGAACGGTGGCTTCTGGGCACGATGTGCTGGCTGTCGGCGGCGGGCGGTTGCGGCGTGGGTGGGGGTCGCGTTGGAGGGTGTGTGGTGGTCTGGTGCAGGGTCGGGTGTGAGTATTTGGGGGTTCTGCGGTGAGGGTGGTAGGGCCTGGGTGGGGGGAGGGGGATTTGCGGGAGTGGGGCGCTGGTTGACCTGAACGGTCAGGTGGGGCTCGTGCGGGAGGTAGACTTTTCGGTGGCCTGTCTTCACAGGCCGACTTCGCATGCCCCGTCAAGGGATCGCGCCTTCGGTCCAGGCCACGGCCTGGCTGGAGCGGTTCTGGGGCATCAGGGCGGCAGCCCGCCGGCTGTCGCGACGCAACCGAGAATCGCGCCCGATCATGGGGCGCCCAGACCTGGAGGACCAGCACATGGCCCCCGTCGTAACCATGCGACAGCTGCTCGAGAGCGGTGTTCACTTCGGGCACCAGACCCGGCGCTGGAACCCGAAGATGAAGCGCTTCATCTTCACCGAGCGCAACGGCATCTACATCATCGACCTGCAGAAGTCGTTGTCGTTCATCGACCGTGCGTACGACTTCGTCAAGGAGACCGTCGCCCACGGCGGCACGATCCTGTTCATCGGCACCAAGAAGCAGGCCCAGGAGGCCATCGCCGAGCAGGCCGCGCGGGTCGGCATGCCGTACGTGAACCAGCGCTGGCTGGGTGGCATGCTCACCAACTTCTCCACCGTGCACAAGAGGCTTCAGCGTCTGAAGGAGCTCGAGGAGCTCGACTTCGACAACGTCGCCGCCTCGGGGCTCACGAAGAAGGAGCTCCTCATGCGCCGGCGCGAGAAGGACAAGCTCGAGCGCACCCTCGGCGGCATCCGCGACATGGGCCGCGTGCCCAGCGCGGTGTGGATCGTGGACACCAAGAAGGAGCACATCGCGATCAGCGAGGCCAAGAAGCTTGGCATCCCTGTTGTCGCGATCCTCGACACCAACTGTGACCCCGACGAGGTCGACTACCCGATCCCGGGCAACGACGACGCCATCCGCGCCGTCGGCCTGCTCACCAGGGTGGTCGCCGATGGTGTCGCCGCTGGTCTGATGGCTCGCTCGGGTGCCGCTCGCGGCGACGAGAAGCCGGCCGCGGCCGAGCCGCTGGCTGAGTGGGAGCGCGAGCTCATCGAGCAGGGCACCGGCGAGCAGGCCGCCGCTGAGACCGCGACCGAGGCTCCGGCAGAGGCTCCCGCCGAGGTTGCCGCTGAGGCCCCCGCCGAGGTTGAGGTCGAGGCTCCCGCCGAGGCGAAGGCCGAGGACGAGACCGAGGTCAAGGCCGAGGACGAGACCCAGCAGTAGGTCTGACGATCACGTGCCACGGTCCGGGGCGTTCGTGGCCTCGGGGTGAAACCCGGGTCAGGAACAGGCCTCGGACCGTAGGACTCGGATCGAGCACCTTCGGGTCGTTCGAAAGCCGGAGGCCAGGGCAGTTCGGAGGACGAGCGGTCTGGGTCGCAGAGCTTGGGCCGTTCGAGAGCTGAGGATCTCGGACAGGTCCAGAGCTGGCGGCTCAACCGGTCGGACTCCGGCGCGACGGCGAGGACTCTGCCAGAGGCCAGGCCAGGCCAGGCCAGGCCATAGGTCCGGCAGGACGGCAGGGCTCTGCCAGAGACCAAGGTTCAGGCAAGGTCGGGGCGTAGGGTCCGGTCAGTCCAAGGCCTCAGGGGCCGGGCAGGCTGGGGTCGGAAGACCCGGTCGGTCAAGGCTCCAGGGGTCGGGCAGGTCGGGGTCGCAGGCTCGGGGAACCGAGGATCGGTCGGGATCGCAGGCTCCGGTCGGATCGAGACCCGGGTCGGGGTGGCAGGCTCGGGTCGGCTCGGGGAACCGGGTGAAGGCCGGGTCGCAAGCTCCGGTCTTCGGCTCGGGGAACCGAAGGCCGGTCGGGGTCGCAGGCTCCGGTCCAGGGCCTACGCCAAGGCAGGTCTAAGCCTCATCGAAGGCGAAGGCAGGCCAAGGCAGGTCCGGAGGCGATGGGTCCGAAGGCGATGGGTCAAGGCAAGGGCTAACTGCAGGCGAGTGGTCAGGGTAAGCCGGAGACGCGGGTTCCAGCGGTCAAGGGCCTCAGGGCTCGGATCGTACGAATCGCCGCCTCAGGTCGAGTAAGAGCTTCCTGTACGGCACGCGGTGTCGTACCAACAGAGGGTGGGCGCCGGATCCCGGTGCCCACCCGATCCACGACGAAATCCCACAAGGAAAAAGCAATGGCTTCCGTGAACATGGCCGACGTCAAGCGGCTTCGCGAGATCACCGCTGCCGGCATGATGAACTGTAAGAAGGCTCTGGAGGAGGCTGAGGGCGACTTCGACCGCGCCATCGAGCTCCTCCGCCTCAAGGGCGCCAAGGACGTCGGCAAGCGCGAGACGCGCACCGCCTCCAACGGCCTGGTCGCGCTCAAGCAGGACGGCGACTCCTCCGCCGCGCTGGTCGAGGTCAACTGTGAGACCGACTTCGTGGCCAAGGGTGAGCGTTTCCAGGAGCTCGCCGCGCAGGTGGTCGCGCACGTGCTGGAGAGCAAGCCGGCCGACGTGCCGACCCTGCTCGAGTCCTCCTTCGACGGCAAGAGCGTCAAGGAGCACCTTGACGCCGCCAACGCCGCGCTGGGCGAGAAGATCGAGATCCGTCGTTTCGCGGTGCTCGAGGGCGGCTACATCGGCGCCTACATGCACCGCACCGACCCGGCGCTGCCGCCGGCCGTCGGCGTCCTCGTACAGCTCGACAAGCCGAACGCCGAGGTGGCCAAGGACATCGCGCAGCACGCCGCCGCGATGGCTCCCCAGTACCTGAAGGCCGCTGCCGTCCCCGTCGACGTCATCGAGAAGGAGCGCAAGCTCTTTGAGGAGATGACTCGTGAGGAGGGCAAGCCCGAGGCTGCCATCAGCAAGATCGTCGATGGCCGGGTCAACGGCTGGTACAAGGACTTCACCCTGCTCCAGCAGCAGTTCGTCAAGGACAGCAAGAAGAGCGTGGGCAAGTACGCCGAGGAGAACGGCGTGCAGGTTCTCGCGTTCGTCAGGTTCAAGGTCGGCCAGGCTTAGGCTTGAGCGAGTTTCCGATCCATCGAACCGCCTAAAGAGGGAGGCCGCCGCCGTGCAGGACAGCAAGGAGCCCGCCACGTCGGCGGTCTCTTCGTCCCCGAACCAGCCGGGCCAGTCAGGTCCGGTGCCCCACCAGAGCCCGCTGCGCTGGAAGCGGGTGATGTTGAAGCTGTCGGGTGAGGCGTTCGCCGGCGGTGACCCGCTGGGCATCGATCCTGCCGTGGTGGACCACCTGGCCGATTCGATCGCCGAGGCGGTGCGCGAGGGCGTGCAGGTCTCGGTCGTGGTCGGCGGCGGCAACATGTTCCGCGGCGCCACCCTGTCCGAGGGCGGCATGGACCGGGCCAGGGCCGACTACATGGGCATGCTGGGGACGGTCATCAACTGTCTCGCGCTGCAGGACTTCCTGGAGCGGCGGGGCATCGAGACCCGGGTCCAGACGGCCATCACCATGCAGCAGGTGGCCGAGCCGTTCCTGCCGCGCAGGGCGATCAGGCACCTGGAGAAGGGTCGCGTGGTCATCTTCGGCGCGGGCCTGGGGTCGCCGTACTTCTCCACCGACACCGCGGCGTCCCAGCGAGCCCTGGAGATCGGCGCGGAGGCGTTGCTCAAGGGAACGCAGGTGGACGGGATCTACGATTCCGATCCACGTAAGAACCCCGACGCGGTGCGCTTCGACCATCTTGATTACGGCGAGGTGCTGATGCGTGACCTCGCGGTCATGGATGCCACCGCGATCAGCCTGTGCAAGGACAACGACCTGCCGATCGTGGTCTTCGACCTCATGGGCGAGGGCAACATCCTGCGAGCGGTCCGCGGTGAGAAAATCGGCACGCTGGTGAGTCCCGCAGGCAAATGAGGGCGTGAGCCCGATACCGCCAGCTAGTAGACAGGGAGCCGCTGTGATCGACGAAACCCTCCTCGAAGCCGAGGAGAAGATGGACAAGGCCGTTTCGGTGGCGAAGGAGGACTTCGCGAGCATTCGGACGGGCCGGGTCACCCCCTCGATGTTCAACAAGATCAGCGCCGAGTATTACGGTACGCAGACGCCGATCCAGCAGTTGGCCTCGTTCCACGTGCCCGAGGCCCGCATGATCATCATCCAGCCTTACGACAAGGGCTCGATGGCCGCGATCGAGAGGGCGATCCGCGACTCCGACCTCGGCGTCAACCCCGGTAACGACGGCCAGGTGATCCGTGTGTCGTTCCCCGAGCTTTCGGAGGACCGGCGCAGGGAGTACATCAAGGTCGCCAGGAACAAGGGCGAGGCCGCCAAGGTGTCGGTGCGCAACATCCGCCGCTCCGCCAAGGAGATCCTCGACAAGATGATCAAGGATGGCGAGGCGGGTGAGGACGAGGTCCGGCGTGCTGAGAAGGAGCTCGACGACATCACCCAGAAGCACGTCGCGAAGATCGACGAGCTGCTGAAGCACAAGGAAGCCGAGCTGCTCGAGGTCTGAGCGGCCCGCCGCACGGCCCTCGCCTGACGGCGGGGGCCGTGGCTCTGGAGAGACTCTGTGGAAGAACGTACGGCTGGCGCCGGACCGAGCGGCGGCGGCCGTAGCGGCAGAAACCTGCCTGCCGCGATCGCGGTGGGTGTGGGGCTCGGTGCCTCGGTCATCATCTCCGTCTATACGATCAAGGAGATTTTCCTCCTGGTGGTCGTGGGGGCCGTGGGCGTCGGTGTGGTCGAGATGATCAAGGCGTTCGAGACCCGTGGCATCCAGGTGCCGGTGGTGCCGGCGCTGGCGGGGCTGGCGGCCATGCAGGCGGGCGCTTACTGGGGCGGGACTGACTGGCTGCTCGGCACGTTCGTGGTGTTCGCGTTCGTGTTGCTGATCTGGCGGATGTTCGCCGCCGGCACCGATGGATATGTCCGTGATGGGACGGCCTCGGTCTTCATCTTGTTCTATCCGGCGCTGCTGGCCGGGTTCGTGGCGTTGCTGCTGGCCCCGGACGACGGGGCGCATCGGGTGGTCCTGTTCATCGCCGTGACCGTGGCCAGTGACATCGGCGGTTACATCGCGGGGGTGCTGTTCGGCAGGCACCAGATGAGCGCGATCAGCCCGAAGAAGACCTGGGAGGGGTTCGCCGGGTCCGTCATCGCCTGTGTCGCCGTCGGGGCGTGGTTGATGGCGTGGTTGCTGGGCGGGGAGCTGTGGCAGGGGGCCGTGATCGGCGTGCTCGTCGCGGCGCTGGCCACTGTGGGTGACCTGATCGAGTCGATGATCAAGCGGGATCTCGGCATTAAGGACCTCGGCACGATCCTGCCGGGTCACGGCGGGCTGATGGACCGGCTGGACTCGCTGATCACCACGCTGGTGCCGGTCTGGATGCTCCTCGCGCTGTTCGTCTGACCAACAGCGTCCGACCAACGGCGTCTGACAGCGTGCGTCTGACTAACGGCGTCTGACGGCGTGCGCCTGATCAACAGCGTCTGACGGCGTGCGTCTGATGGTGCTCGTCTAGCGACGCTGCTCTTCGAGCGCGTCGTGGGTGACGGGTGAGAGCCAGAGCCACCGTACGGCCTCGCCCCCGAACCCGAATCCCGACATATCCGGCATGCCGGGTGGATCGGCCTGCATGACGACCCCCAAATACTGCGAGCCCAGCGGGAACGTGGACGGCTCGTGATACCACTTCGCGGTGTGCCCGTGGCCCAGCCAGGTGACCGAGTGCCAGGGATACTGCGCCAGCCACACCAGCAGCAGCGCCGCGTCGCGCGGATCCTCGCGGGTGGCGACCGCCAGCTCGATCCGGGCGTACGCGCCGGGCCCGTCGATCCACTGCTCCACCGTCGGCATCCGCTGGCAGCTCATCCCGACCGTGGACAGCACGGTGAACTCACGCCTGCCGCGCGGCGGCCGCTCGGTGATGCCGACGGTCGGCAACCGCTCGCCACCGGCGTCCCAGTAGCGCCCCGCCGGTCCCAGGGTCCGGTCCAGATGGCCCATCACCAGCTCCTGGAACGCCGGCCACGACCCTTCGGCCGATCGCCATCGCCAGTAGGCCTGGGCGTTGACGATCCGCGGCCGCAGCCCTTCCAGTGCTTCCGACAGCGCCCACGCGAACGGCGACTCGCCCACCGCGTCGCGGGCGTACCCGGGCATGCCGCGGCTCATGTCGGCCCACCCGGGGATGACGGCCAGCAGGTCGTCCTCCTCGTAGAGCGCCACCCCGTCGCCCTCCTCGAACCAGAGGGGCGTGAGCTGGCCGAGCGGCCGGCGCCCGGTAGGGTGCAGCGTGTTGGCCCTCGGCATCAGCGGCGGCAGACCGGCGTTGATCCGGGCCAGGTCGACCACGGGCGGGGCGGGCCGGTGGTTGGCCAGCCACACCGCGCCGTGCACGGTGCCGTCGGGCGCGCACAGGTAGGCCACCGAGGAGTCCTCGTCACGCTCCACCACGAGCGTCCGGCTGCCGTACGGGTTGCCGGCGGTGAGGACGACCTCGGTGTGCCCCTCGCCAGAAGCAGACCGGAAAATCGCCATACGTGAAGACTGTAGATCGGCCGGTCGCCCTCATGCGAGGCTTACCGCACCGGGAGCACCGGGCGGCGTGCGCCTTGCCACGGAATGTCACCTCCCCGCCCGGCGTTCACTACCCTGGTCGGTAACCCACCACAGCAAAGGCAGGATCGTGTCCCAGCAGCCAGGCCAGCTCACCTTCGTCGCGCCGCGCAGGGCCAAGCCGGCTCGGCACCTGGCGGACCTTTCCATGGCCGACCGCCGCGCGGCCGTCACCGAGCTCGGCGAGAAGGCCTTCCGCGCCGACCAGCTCTCCCGCCACTACTTCGAGCGGCTCACCACCGACGTGGCTGAGATGACCGACCTGCCGGCCGCCGCCCGGGAGAAGCTGTCGTCGCTGCTGCCGTCGCTGCTCACGCCGGTCAAGGAGCTCACCACCGACGGCGGCACCACCCGCAAGACGCTGTGGCGGCTCTTCGACGGCGCGCTGGTCGAGTCGGTGCTCATGCGCTATCCCGACCGCGTGACCATGTGCGTGTCGTCGCAGGCCGGTTGTGGCATGAACTGCCCGTTCTGCGCCACCGGCCAGGCGGGCCTGACCCGGAACATGTCCACCGCCGAGATCGTCGAGCAGGTGGTCTCGGGGGCTCGCGCGCTGGCGGCGGGCCAGGTGCCGGGCGGTCCCGCCCGGGTGAACAACGTGGTCTTCATGGGCATGGGTGAGCCGCTGGCCAACTACAAGCAGGTCATCGCGGCGGTGCGGCGCATGGTGGAGCCCGCGCCCGACGGCCTCGGCATCTCCGCCCGCGGCGTCACCGTCTCCACCGTCGGCCTGGTCCCGGCCATCGGCAAGCTCGCCGACGAGGGGCTGCCGGTCACCCTCGCGCTCTCCCTGCACGCGCCAGACGACGAGCTGCGCGACACGCTGGTGCCGATCAACACGCGCTGGAAGGTCTCGGAGGTGCTGGACGCCGCCTGGGCCTACGCCGCCAAGACCAAGCGGCGGGTCTCCATCGAGTACGCCCTGATCAAGGACATCAACGACCAGGAGTGGCGGGCCGACCTGCTCGGCAAGCTGGTGAAGAACAAGCTGGTGCACGTCAACCTGATCCCGCTCAACCCGACGCCCGGCTCCAAGTGGACGGCCTCGCGGCCGGAGGACGAGCGGGCGTTCGTCAGGCGGCTGCAGTTCCACGGCGTCCCGGTGACGGTCCGCGACACCCGCGGCCGCGAGATCGACGGCGCCTGCGGCCAGCTCGCCGCCACCGAATAGCCTCCCGCCGCGACACACTCGCGCGCGTACGCCTGACACCAACTGCCACCCCATGAGCGGGTACGGCGCCCGAAACGTCATGGGCGGGTACGGCGCAGCCAGGCGTAGGCGGCGAGCCCGATGAGGCACCAGGCCAGGGAGATGCCCGCGAGCTCGGGGAGCCGGTCCAGCAGGAGATCGGTGTTCGCGGCCCGCATCCAGACGATGACCGGCACGGTCAGCCAGTAGAGCGGTGACGCGCTCAGGAGCAGTATCCCGAGCACGCCCGACAACAGGGCCATGATGGACACGGCCGGCGACGGCAGGATCACCCTGCTGGTGAGCGCGCCGAGCGCGGTGCCCGCCAGCGCGGCCAGCACGTGCAGCAGCGCCGCGGCCCCCAGCACCGGCCCCGACGGGGTGGCGGCCAGCCCGAGCAGCACGCCGAAGGCGAGCGCGAGCGCGGCGAGGCCGGCGCAGGCGGCCAGGGCGGCCAGGATGCCGGCGGACAGCTCACGCCCGCTGCCGCCCACGCTGGTCGCGGACATCAGCCGCTGCTGGTCCGGCTCGGTGTCGAGCAGGCTCCGCGCGGCCCAGGCGAGAACCGGGATGATCAGCGCCGCCGAGTCCGTCAGCACGACGGCCTCGTGCCCTGCGGGCGCCGCGTTGCCGTGCATGACGGCGAGCAGGAGCAACAGCAGGAGCAGCGCCTGAAAGACGCGATGCGACCGCACATAGGCGGCCAGCCTGAACGCGGCCAGCGCGATCATGGGATCTCCTCAGCGGCCGGTCCGAACGTGGGCAGGGGGGCGGGCGGAGCCAGGGGGTCGGGGATGGGCGATGCGATCACCTGGTCTCCTCGGCGGTCAGTTCGCGGGTCTCGTAGCCCTGGCGGCGCATCCCGTCCAGGAAGGTCCTGACCTCGGCGGCGGGGACGGTCACCGCGACGGTCACCGGCTCCGGCGGCACGTCGTCCGTCGTACCGGCCGTCAGCTCCTGGAGGCGGCCCTCGGAGAGGGACCAGCGGCGGGCGGACGGCAGGCCGCGCAGGCCGCCCTGGTGATCGCTGGCGATCACGATGACCCCCTGTCGGGAGAGCTCCTCGACGATCGGCGGCAGCGCCTCGCGGGTGTCGGCGTCCAGGCCGGCGAACGGCTCGTCGAGCAGCAACAGGCCGGGGTCGGCCATCAGGGCCTGGGCGAGGCCGACCTTGTGGCCGCTGCCCTTGGACAGTGCGACGAGGCGTACGTCGAGCAGTTCGGCCATGTTGAGCCGCTCCGCCCAGGGCTCCCAGCGGGCGCCGCCGCGGATGCGGGACATGTGGTTCAGGTACGCCGACACCGTGAAGGGCTGCTCGGCGGGGAAGCGGTCGGGGGCCAGGCCGACGACCGCCGGGCGGCCGGTGATCGTGCCGCTGGTCGGCCGGGTGAGCCCCGCCAGGAGGCGGAGCAGCGTGGATTTGCCCGCGCCGTTGGCACCGGCCAGTTCGATCACGTCGCCGGGGGCGAGCTGAGCGTCAACCCCCTGTATGACGGGTTGATCACGTCTTGTGTAGCGGAAGGACACATTCGTCAGGCGCATGGTGGTGTAACGGTATAGGCCGCTGCGCCTTGTCGTGATAAGGACTATGGGGCGATCGCCCAGCACAATCTCAGGAGGAAAGGCTTGAACCGCTTTCCACGCGTCATGGGTATGCGTTCAGGCTACGACCCCGTCGAAGTCGACGCCCTGATCGGGCGGATCGAGGCGACCCTCGGCAGGGGGCCGCGGGAGGTCGAGCTCGTCACCGCCGACGACGTCCGCAGGGCGACGTTCCGCACCAGGCGCGGCGGCTACCATGAGACCGCCGTGGACTTCGCGCTGGAGGCGTTCGTGGTGGCGCTGGAGACCATGGCCAAGAGCCCGGTGCGGCTGGCGATGGCGGAGCCGACCGGCGACCTGCTGCGCGAGGAGTGGTTCGAGACCCAGGCGGCCAAGGTCGAGCGGGTGGCGTTCCGGCCCGGCCGGATGGCCACCGGTTACAACGAGGACGAGGTGGACGCCTTCCTGGACCGGATCGTGGCCACGCTGCGCGGCACGACCGACTATCCGCTCACGGTCGGCGAGGTGCGCGAGGCGAAGTTCTCCACGGTGCTGTTCCGCCCCGGCTACCTGATCGCGGATGTCGACGCGTTCCTGGAGGGCATCGCCGAGGTGCTGGAGCAGCGCGTGGCGCGGGCGTGAAGTCGCGGCGTCCGGGTCGCATAATGAGGCATGGCGATCTCCGTGCGAGCCGTCGAGCCCGCTGATCTTCCCGTGGTCACTCGCGTCCTCACCGACAGCTGGGGCGGCACCACCGTGGTGGCGCTGGGGCGCGGCGAGCTGATCGACGCGAGCGAGCTGCCCGGGTTCGTGGCCGTGGACGAGAGCGGCGAGGTGGCGGGGCTCATCACCTGTGCCAGGCGTGACGACTTCGTGGAGATCGTCACGATCGACGCGCTCCTGCCGGGCAGGGGCGTCGGCCGGATGCTGATGAACGCCGTGCGCGACGAGGCGATCGGGCAGGGCGTGGCCGCCCTGCGGCTGACGACCACCAACGACAACACCCGCGCCCTGCGGTTCTACCAGCGTTACGGCTTCGACCTGATCGCGCTGCACCGGCATGGGGTGGACGCGGCCCGCAAGCTCAAGCCGGGCATCCCGGCCGAGTCCGACGGCATCCCGATCAGGCACGAGCTGGAGCTGGAGCTCCGGCTGACGGCTCCTGGCTGAGCAGGGCGACGATCACCGAGGTCACGGGCGCCGCCAGGAAGGCGCCGGGGATGCCGAAGACGACGCTGCCGACCGTGATCGCCACCAGGATCACCGCGCCCGGCAGGTCGAGCGCCTTGCCGTAGATCTGCGGCGCGAGCACGTGCCCTTCGAGCTGCTGCACGAGCACGGTCACCCCGACCACGATCAGCGCGATCAGCCATCCCTTGGCCACGAACGCCACCACGGCCGCCAGCAGGCCCGCCAGAAACGCCCCCACCACGGGCAGGAACGCCCCGACCCAGGTCAGCACGGCCAGCGGCAGCGCGATGGGCACACCGAGGATCCACAGCGCGACCCCGATGAAGAAGGCGTCCACCGCGCCCACGATGGCCACGCCCCGGATGTAGCGGCCGACGACCGAGAACGCGAGCGCGCCGGTGTCCCTCAGCCGCTCCCTGGCAGGGGAGGGGAACAACCCCGTCAGCCAGTGCCAGAGCCGGTCGCCGCCGTGCACGAAGTACACCGCCAGGATGACGGCGAGGACCGCGCCGACGACGATCTCGCCCGCGATCCGCACCCCGGCCACCGCGCCCGTGGTGATCTGCTGGTCCCGCTGGGACAGCCACTGCCTGGCCTGGGCGAGCAGTCGCCGGTCGTCGAGGCCGAAGTAGGCGGCGAGCCGGTGCACCTCCTCCAGGACCCGGCCCAGGCTGGCCTGCAGCTCCGTCACGCTGGCGATGGTCGGCGGCACGAGCAGCGCGAACAGCCCCACGCCCAGCAGCAGCCCACCGGCGAAGACGATGATGGTGGCCGCCGCCCGGTTGTAGCCACGGCGGGCCACCCAGCGGGCAGGCGGGTGGAGCAGCGCGGTGATGAAGATGCCGATGATGATCGACAGGACCACCGTGCCCACGAAGGACAGGCAGTAGAGCACCACCGCGGCGATCCCCACCCACCCGAGCGCCCGCCAAGGCCCCATCCCCGCCCCCCGAGTCTTGCCTGGTCACAGGCTTCCCTCGGGTCGCCCGCGGCAATCTCCGCGGGCGACAAAGGATCATGCTCAGCCCGGCGGGTCCAGGTGGCGGCGGCGGCCCTGCCTGGCGGTCTCGTACTCCGTCCTGATGTCCTGACCCGCCGCGTCGGCGGAGACCTCCGCCACCGGCACGTCCCACCACGCCTGCGACGACGGACCGTCGAGCAGGGGATCGGTCCGTACGTAGATCACCGTGCAGGCGGTGGCCGCCCGAGCCGTGTCCAGGGCCTTACGCAGGTCGTCCAGCGTCTCGGGGCGCAGGACGGTGGCGCCGAGGCTGGCGGCGTTGGCCGCCAGGTCCACGGGGAGCGGGGCGCCGTCGTGGTAGGCGTACGACGTGCCGAGCCGTGCGGCGCCGACGCTCTCCGACAGGCGGCCGATGGAGGCGAAGCCGGAGTTGTCCACCAGCACGACGGTCAGCTTGACGCCTTCGGCGACGGCCGTGACGAGCTCCTGGGCCATCATCAGGTACGAGCCGTCGCCGACCATGACGAAGACCTCGCGGTCGGGGACGGCCAGCTTGACGCCGAGGCCGCCCGCGATCTCGTAGCCCATGCAGGAGTAGCCGTACTCGACGTGATAGCTGCCGGGGCCGCTGGGCCGCCAGAGCTTGTGCAGGTCGCCCGGCATGGAGCCGGCCGCGCAGATGACCACCCCGTCGTCGCCGGCGGCCGTGTTGACGGCGCCGATCACGGCGGACTGCGGCAGCGGGCTGCCGTCCAGGGAGTACGCCTCGTCCACGACGGCGTCCCAGGCCCGCGACAGCTCGGCGGCCCGGGAGCGGTAGTCGGCGGAGGTGGCCCAGCCCGCGCAGGCCTGGGCCAGCTCGGACAGGCCCTCGCGGGCGTCGGCGACGAGCTGGTGCCCGGAGAGCTTGGCGGCGTCGAAGCCGGTGATGTTGAGGTTGACGAACACGGCGTCGGCGGCGAACAGCGTGCGGGAGGCGGTGGTGAAGTCGCTGTAGCGGGTGCCGATGCCGATGATCAGGTCGGCCTCGCGGGCCAGCGCGTTGGCGGCGGTGGTGCCGGTGGCGCCGATCGCGCCCATGGCCATGGGGTGGCCGTGGGGGAGCGCGCCCTTGCCCGCCTGGGTCTCGGCGACCGGGACGCCGAAGGTCTCGGCGAAGGCCCGCAGCTCCTGCGCGGCCTCGCTGTAGATGACGCCGCCGCCGGCCACGATCAGGGGCCGGGCGGCCGATCGGATCAGCTCGGCGGCGCGGGTCAGGGCGGCCCGCTCGGGGCGCGGCCGGGGGATGTGCCAGACGCGCCTGGCGAACAGCTCCTCGGGCCAGTCGGCCGCCTCGGCCTGCACGTCCTGCGGCAGCGCCAGCGTCACCGCGCCCGTCTCGGCCGGGTCGGTGAGCACCCGCATGGCCGCCAGCAGCGACTGGGGGAGCTGCTCCGGCCGGTTGACGCGGTCCCAGAAGCGGGAGACCGGCTTGAAGCAGTCGTTGACCGAGATGTCGTAGGAGCGTGCGTCCTCCAGCTCCTGCAGCACCGGGCTGGCCACGCGGGTGGCGAAGATGTCGCCCGGCAGCAGCAGGACGGGCAGCCGGTTGATCGTGGCGCCCGCCGCGCCGGTGATCATGTTGGTCGCGCCGGGGCCGATCGAGGTGGTGCAGGCCAGGGTGGACAGCCGGTTGGCGGCCCGCGCGTAGGCGGCGGCGGTGTGCACCATCGCCTGCTCGTTGCGGCTCAGGTGGTAGGGCAGGTCCTCGGTGGTGGTGGCCAGCGCCTGGCCGAGCCCGGCCACGTTGCCGTGGCCGAAGATGCCGAAGACGCCGCCGAAGAGCCGGCGCTCGACGCCGTCGCGCTCGGTGTGCTGGGCGGCCAGGAAGCGCACCACGGCCTGCGCCACCGTCAGCCTCATGAGGTCCTCCCGAAAGGCAGTCGCGGGTCGATCTCCTGGCCGTTCCACGAGGAGCGGATCCAGGCGTGGCGGGGGTCGTCGCAGAAGGCCATCGACCGCTCGCCGGCCGGTCCGGCCAGGACGTTCAGGTAGTAGAGGTCGTAACCAGGCGCGGCCATCGACGGGCCATGGTAGCCGTAGGGCACCAGCACCACGTCGCCCGAGGAGACCTCGGCCAGGGTGTCGATCCGGCCGCGCTCGGAGGAGTAGACGCGCTGGTAGCCCAGCCCCTGGTCGGCCACCTCGAAGTAGTAGATCTCCTCCAGCTCGGCCTCGTCAGGACCCGCGGTGTCGTGCTTGTGCGGCGGGTAGGACGACCAGTTGCCGCCGGGGGTGAGGACCTCGACCGCGACGAGTTTGTCGCATGCGAAAGTGCCGGGGGAGGCGAAGTTGTTCACCTGCCTGCTGGCCTGCCCCGCGCCGCGCAGCTCCACGGAGACCTCGGAGGCGGGGACGTACCGGGGCTCCAGGCGGCGGGTGGCGCGGGCGGAGGGCAGCGCGATCCGGCCCGTACCTTCCAGCACCACATGCTCAGAAATAGGGAGATAGGCGAAATCGGAGGGGCCGTCGAACACCGACGGTCGGCCCGCGAGCTCGAACGTCCGGGAGCCGCAGGTGACGGTGCAGGAGCCCGACAGCGGCAGGACGATCATCTCCTCCTCGCCGGTGTCGAAGGAGATCGGTGCGCCGGTCAGGTCGGCGATCCGCAGACCGGAGTAGTCCCACTCGGCCACGGCGGGAGTGATCTCCACCGACCACGGCCCGCCGGCGGCCTTGCCGAACGGAAGGAAAGTCATGAGTCAACCTCTCGAACCAGGGCGGCGGCGCCGTCCACGGCGGTGGCGACGTCGTCGTCCGGAGGGTAGAGCAGAGCGCGCCCGATCACGAGCCCCCGCACGCCGGGCAGCCGCAGGGCGCGCCCCCAGTCGGCGTAGGCGGCGGCCACGTCGGGCGGGTCGCCGCCGAGCAGCAGCGCGGGCAGCGTGGTGGCGGCCATGACCCGCTCCATCTCGGCCACGGCGGGGATCTTCAGCCAGGTGTAGGCGGAGGTGACGCCGAGCGCCTGGGCGACGCTGATGGAGCGGATGACCGCGTCGGGCGACAGGTCGTTGCGGACCGTGCCGCCTTCCGGGCGGGTCGACCAGAACGGCTCCACCATCGCGATGAGCTGCCTGCGGGCCAGGTCGGTGACCGCCCGCGCGCACGACTCCAGCGTCGTCACGGTGGCGTGGTCGGACGGGTCGATGCGGCACAGCATCTTGCCGCCGTCCAGCCGCATCTCGTCGATCGAGGCGGCGTCGAAGCCGGTGAACCGGTCGTCCATCTCGAACACCGAGCCCTGCAGCCCGCCCCTGTTCATCGAGCCGAAGGCCAGCTTGCCTTCGAGCGCGCCGAGCAGCAGCAGGTCCTCCAGCACGTCGGCCGAGGCCAGGATGCCGTCGACGCCGGGCCTGGCCAGCGCCACCCGCAGCCGGTCGAGCAGGTCGAAGCGGCTGGCCATGGCCAGCGGCCGGTCGCGTACGGCCAGCGAGCCGCGCGCCGGGTGGTCCGCGGCGATGATGAGCAGGCGCTCGCCCTCGCCGGGCAGGCCGCGCCGCCGCCGCCGGGCCGCCGCCGCGGCGATCTCCGCGGGGTTGGTGGCGCGGATGCTCATGAGCTGCTCGTAGGGAGCGGTCATGGGCAGCGTGACATCGCTCATGGACGCACCTCGTTCGGCAGCAGGGCCAGCACCTCGTCCGTCGACGGCATGGCGTCCGCGCACGCCAGCCGGGCGGCGACGTGCGCGCCCGCCGCGTTGGCGAAGCGCACCGTACGCTCCAGCGACCAGCCGCGCACCAGCCCGAGCGCCACCGCGCCGCCGAACGCGTCTCCCGCGCCCAGCCCGTTGACCACCTCGACCGGCACCGGCGGGACCACCACGTGCTCGTCCTGGCTCCTGGCCAGGACGCCGCCAGGGCCCATCTTCACGATCGCCACCGCCATGCCCGCGTCGAGCAGCGCCCGCGCCGCCCGCTCCGGGTCACGGGTGCCGACGGCGATCTCCACCTCGTCGAGGTTGCCGACGGCCACATTGGCGTGCCGCAGCGCCTGGCGCACCTCGCGCCGGGCGGTCTCGGGCGTGCCCCACAGCATGGGCCGGTAGTCCAGGTCGAACACCGTCCAGCCGGACGTGCGGGCCGACAGGGCGGCGGCGTGCGCCGAGCGGCTCGGCTCCTGGCTCAGGCCGGTCCCGGTGAACCAGAAGACCTTCGCCTCGGTGATCGCGGCCAGGTCCAGGGACTCGGCCGTGAGGCGCAGGTCGGGAGGATGCTCGCCGCGATAGAAGTAGATCGGGAAGTGGTCGGGCGGGAAGATCTCGCAGAAGGTGACCGGCGTGGGTGGCCCGTCAACGGTGCCCACGAAGGCGTCGTCGACACCGAATCCGCGGATCGCCTGCCGTACCCACTCCCCGAAGGGGTCCGCGCCCACGGCGGTGACCACGGCGGAGCTCAGTCCGTGCCGGGCCGCCGCGACCGCGACGTTGGTCGGGCTGCCGCCGAGGAACTTGCCGAAGGTCTCGACATGGGCCAGACCCACGCCGGTCTGCAGCGGATAGATGTCGACGCCGCTTCGGCCGATCGTGATCAGGTCGTACAACGCACCTCCAGAGACGGAGCCTTCGCACCCACTATGGCATATTGTCATGACATTCTTATGTCCGCTATGTTGCCTCTCGTGCCAAGGTCTTAGAACGTGCCGGAGGGGTTCATGGTGTTGCGCAGAAGGTCGATGGGCTTGGCCGCGGTGGTCGCCGCGACCGCGATGGGACTGGCGGCCTGTGGCCAGTCGTCGGGCGGCGGCGATGGCGGGACCATCGAGCTCACGATCACCCAGAACGCCATCGCCGGCGGCAAGAACGCCGCGGCGGCCGACCACATCGCCAACTGGATCATTCCTGAGTTCGTGAAGGCCCAGAAGGCGAAGGGCAAGGACGTATCGGTCAAGTTCGTCCCCAGCGGCGTCGACGACGAGCAGTACAAGACCAAGCTCTCCCTGGACCTCAAGTCAGGCAAGGGCGCGGACGTGATCGACATCGACGGCATCTGGGCCGGCGAGTTCGCCGAGGCCGGCTACATCAAGCCGCTGACGGACGTGGTCGGCCCCGAAGCGGACAGCTGGGAGGGCTGGCAGCAGATCCCCGAGGCCGTCCAGGGCCTGGCCACCTTCGAGGGCAAGAAGTACGCGCTGCCCGTCGGCACCGACGGACGCGTCCTCTACTTCAACAAGACGCTGTTCGGCAAGGCCGGACTGCCCGCCGACTGGCAGCCGAAGAGCTGGCAGGAGATCCTCGACGCCGGCGCCAAGCTGAAGTCCTCGGGCGTGCCCGTGCCGATCCAGATCAACGCCGGCACCGCCATGGGCGAGGCCACCTCGATGCAGGGCGTGCTGCCGCTGCTCGCCGGCGCGGGCGGCGAGGTGCAGAAGGACGGCAAGTGGACCGGCGCCTCGCAGCCGCTCAAGGACGCGCTCGGCCTCTACCAGAAGATCTACGGCGGCGGCCTCGGCGACCCCAAGCTCCAGCAGGAGGCCAAGGGCCGGGACAAGTCCTTCCAGCAGTTCGCCGAGGGCAAGATCGGCATCCTGATGGAGGGCGACTACTTCTGGCGCGGCGTCGTCAACCCCAAGGACGGCGTGGCCAAGATGGCCGACCGCGACCAGGTCGTCGGGTACGCCAAGATCCCGGCCATCGAGCCCGGCAAGGGCGTGCGCGGCCAGGACTTCGTCAGCATGTCCGGTGGCGCGCTGCGCACCGTCAACCCGGCCAGCGAGCATCCGAAGGAGGCCTTCGAGCTGCTCGCCTTCACCCTCTCGGCCGAGGCGCTGAAGGAGGAGACCAAGGACGGCAACGTGCGCGTCACCCCGCGCACCGACGTCAACAAGGAGATCCTCGCCGGTGAGCCGCTGCTGACCTACATCTCCGACGAGGTGCTCCCGCTGACGGCCTACCGCCCGCCGGTGGCGGTCTACCCGCAGGTGTCGGTGGCGCTGCAGGAGGCCACCGCCGCGGTGGTCGGCGGCACCCCGGCCGACCAGGCGGCGGCCGAGTACCAGAGCAAGCTCGAAGGAATCGTCGGTGGCGCCGGTAACATCGCCAGCTGATCCCGTGAAGGCCGATTCCGCGAAGGTCGCCGACCCGGCCCCCGGCCGCTACAGCTCCGACGCGGCCGGCCTGGGCCGGCTGAGGGCGGGCGCCTTCGTCGCGCCCGCCCTGGCCCTCATCGCCGTCTTCCTGGTGTTCCCGGCACTCTGGGTCATCTACCTGGGCCTGATGAACTACCGGCTCACCGGCCTGGCCGCGGCCGACCCGCAGTTCGTCGGGCTGGACAACTTCCTCCAGGCGGTCACCGACCCCGGCTTCTGGAACTCCACCTGGCTGACGTTCCAGTTCGTGCTGGGCTCGGCCGTCATCGGCCAGGTGGTGCTCGGCTTCACGATCGCGTGGATGCTGCGCGACTGGCGCGGCCCGCTCAAGCGGATCGTCGAGGGCCTGGTCATCCTGGCCTGGATCCTGCCCAGCGCCGTCGTGTCGTTCCTGTGGGTGGCGCTGCTGGACCGTGACAGCGGCACCCTCAACGCGCTGCTCGGCATCGAGGGCCTCGCCTGGCTGCTCGACCACCCGATGCTGTCCATCATCATCTTCAACACCTGGCGCGGCACCGCGTTCTCGATGATGTTGTACGGCGCGGCGCTGGGCAACGTGCCCCCCTCCCACCTGGAGAGCGCCCGCCTGGCCGGCGCCTCCAGCTGGCAGCAGCTCCGCGACGTGGTGTTCCCGCACATCCGAGGGCACATCCTGACCAACCTGCTGCTGATCAGCCTGTGGACGTTCAACGACTTCAGCCCGTTCCTGCTCACCGCGGGCGGCCCCGACGGCAAGTCCGAGGTGCTGGCGGTGCACGTCTACAAGACGGCGTTGCAGAGCGGCGACCTGGGCTACGGCGCGGCCATCTCCACGGTGATCCTGCTGATCAACCTGGTCGTGGCGGTGTTCTACCTGCGGCTGCTCAGGAGCAAGAAATGACGCGGTTCGTCGCCGGCCGGATCGGCGTCTACACGCTGATCGCGGTGCTGCTGGCCTTCTTCACCATCCCGCTCCTGTGGCTGGCCACCGCGCCGTTCACCTCCGACCCCAGCTACGAGGTCAGCCTGCCCGACTTCACCTTGGAGAACTTCCAGACGATCATCGAGCATCCGTACGCGCTCTGGTCGCTGGTCAACTCGCTGGTGCTGTCGATCGGCACCGCGGTGCTCGTGGTGGTGCTGTCGGCGCTGGCGGCCTACGCGCTGAGCCGGGTGCGGCTGCCGGGGCGCGACGCGCTGCTCTACGCGCTGCTGCTGCTGTCCTCGATCATCACCGGCACGGCCGCGATGGTGCCATTGTTCCAGCTCGCCATCGAGCTCAACCTGATCGACTCGCACACCGGGCTGATCCTCATCCTGAGCGGCGGCCTGCTCCCGGCGGCCATCTTCATGATCAAGGACTTCATGGACACCACGCCGAAGTCCTACGAGGAGTCCGCCCGCGTCTTCGGCGCCTCGCCGTTGCAGATCGTCGTGCACGTGGTCGTCCCCCTGGTGCGGCCCGGCCTGGCGACCATCGCGGTGTGGACCGTGGCCAACGTGTGGGGCAACTTCCTGATGCCGTACCTGCTGCTCAGCGACGTCGACAAGCAGCCGGCGGCGGTCATCATGTACACCCTCTACACCGAGGGCGGCCAGGCCAACCTCAAGGTGCTGTCCACGTTCGGCCTGCTCTACTCCATCCCCGTGGTGATCATGTACCTGTTCGTCAGCAAGAAGTACGGCTTCCGCTTCCACGGAGGGATCAAGCGCTGAAATGACTCCTCCGCTCCCTGAAGGAAGCGGCTTCTCGCTAAGCCGCTTCCGCAGACTCACGAAGGGCAAGCCCTGCCCTGAGGATGTTGACCGCCGCGTTCTCGTCTGCGTGCGCGGTGTGCCCGCACGCTGTGCACGCGAAATCGGCTTGGGTGACGCGGTTGTCCTGCGCGCTATGCCCGCAACGGGCGCAGGTGCGGGAGGTGCTGGCGGGATTCACTGCGATCAGCTCTCGACCAGCACTTTCAGCCTTGTGCGCGAGGATCGTCAGGAACACCCCCCAGCCCGCGTCCAGGATCGAACGGTTAAGGCCGGATTTAGCGGCCACATTCCGGCCGGGCTGTTTGATCGTGCCGGATGCCGAACGGGTCATGTTCGCCACTCTCAGGTCTTCGTGCACGATTATGTCGTACGCGCGGACGATCGTAAGCGCGGCCTTGTGAGCATGGTCCAAACGCTGACGCCGGACCTTGGAATGCAGGGCGGCCAAGCGAGCAAGGGCCTTACGGCGGCGCTTGCTCCCACGTCTTTTGCGGGCCAGATTTTGCTGGGCGCCGGCCAGTCGGTCAGCGGACGCGGCGAGGTGTCGCGGGTTTGTCAGGTGGTCACCGTCGCTGGTGGTGACGAGCGAGACCACGCCCATGTCCAGGCCGACGACAGAGCCGGTCGCGGGGAGCGGCTGGGCGGGCACGTCATCGCACGACATGATCACGTACCAGCGCGAGCCCTCTCGTTTCACGGAGATCGTCTTCACCGTGCCCTTGATCGACCGGTGCTGGTGGACGCGGACATGGCCAATGCCGAGCAGGTAGACGCGGGTCTGCCGCTCGTGCGGCTGGGAGTCCCACGTCGCGCCGTTCTTCGTCGCCGGCCACTCGACCGTGTCGAACCGGCCCTTGCCCTTGAAACGCGGGAATCCGGGTGTGCGGCCGGTCTTCCCGCGGCGGAAGAACGCGGTGAACGCCTTGTCCAGGCGTCGCAGTGTCTGCTGCTGCGAGCCGGCCGACCAGCGGCCCTGCCCATCGGGGTCGGCCTTGCGAATCTCCTTCAGCTCTGCCAAACACTGGGTGAGTGCGCTGGCCTGCCCGCCGGTGGGGCGCAGCAGGAACTTGAACGATCTGCGCACACCCACCTCCCACGCTCAGTGACGAGATCACCACGCTATCGACAGACACCGACAGAATCCGTAAGGGAGGGAGCGCGGATACCCCGTCGGCTGAAGCAGGCGGCTCCCTACGCGCGAACCTGAAATGGCCGCAATCGAACTTCGAGGCCTGACCAAGGTCTATCCCGGTGGCGTGAAGGCGCTCGACTCGCTCGACCTGAGCATCCCCGACGGCGAGTTCTTCGCCCTGCTCGGCCCGTCCGGCTGCGGCAAGACCACGTTGCTGCGGACGATCGCCGGGCTGGAGACCGCCACCGGCGGCGCGGTCGTCATCGGCGACCGCGACGTCACCGGCGTCCAGCCGGGCAGCCGGGACATCGCCATGGTCTTCCAGGACTACGCCCTGTTCCCGCACATGGACGTCACCGAGAACATCGCCTACCCGCTGCGCATCAAGAAGGTCGCCAAGGCCGAGCGCCAGGCCAAGGCCACCGAGGTGGGCGCCAGGCTGGGCCTGGAGCAGCTCATGGACCGGCGGCCCGGCCAGCTCTCCGGCGGCCAGCAGCAGCGGGTCGCGCTGGCCAGGGTGATGGCGACGCAGGCCAAGGCGTTCCTGTTCGACGAGCCGCTGTCCAACCTGGACGCCCGGCTCCGGCTGGAGGCCCGCACGTTCCTCAAGAAGCTCCAGCGCGAGCTCGGCGTCACCACCGTCTTCGTCACCCACGACCAGGCGGAGGCGCTGGCCATGGCCGACCGGATGGCGGTGATGGAGGCCGGGCACATCCGCCAGATCGGCACGCCGTCAGAGGTCTTCCAGCGGCCCGCCAACACCTTCGTCGCCTCGTTCATCGGCTCCACGCCGATGAACCTGCTGGACGCCGTCGTCAGGGGTGACACGCTGGAGGTGGCCGGGTGCGAGGTGCCCGTCCCCGCCATGGCGGCGGGCCTCCTGACCGATGGGGAGAAGATCGTGTACGGCGTCCGTCCCGAATACATGACCTACACCGACGAGCCCGCGACCGGCGGCCTGTCCGGCGCGGTGGTCATCGTCGAGAACCTGGGCGCCTCCCACCTGGTGACCCTGGAGGTGGCGGGCGTGCTCGTCCAGGCGGTGGTGCCCGAGGGGCGCGAGCCTGCGCTCGGCGATCAGGGGTACGCGGTGCCCAGACGCGACCGCGCGCTGGCCTACCGGGACGGCGAGCTGGTGTCGGCATGAGCGCGATCAGTGTGATCCGGGGCCACTGGAGCCTGGACGACCGGCTGGAGCGCATCCTGCGCGAGGTGGCGTTCGAGGTGCCCGCGGGCACCGCCGAAGTGACCGTACGGCTGGCCTACGACCGGTCGCAGGGGGTCCTCGACCTGGGCTGCGGCGGGCCCTGGGGCTTCCGTGGCTGGTCGGGCGGCGCGCGGGACTCGTACACGATCACCGAGGACTGGGCGACGCCCGGCTATCTGCCGGGCGAGCCGGAGCCGGGTGTCTGGAACGTGTGGCTGCGCCTGCACCGGGTGCCCCCTCAGGGGCTCGACTTCACGCTGGAGATCCACACCGGCAGCGTGCCGCCGGCCCGGCCCGAGGTGGAGGAGCCGCCGGCCGGGGAGCGCCCGCCGCGCCGGGACATTCCCGACCTCGGCGGCATGCGGTGGTTCGCCGGTGACTTCCACGCCCACACCCTGCACAGCGACGGCTCGCTGACCGTCGCCGAGCTGGCCGAGCTGGCCCGGGGACGCGGCCTGGACTTCCTGGCCGTCACCGACCACAACACCGTCAGTCACCACCCCGAGCTGGCCAAGACCGACCGGGGCATCACGCTGCTGCCCGGCCAGGAGGTCACCACCGACCGCGGCCACGCCAACGTCTTCGGTGACGTCGGCTGGGTGGACTTCCGGGAGCCCGCCGACTCCTGGGTCCGGCACGCCGGGCGCGAGGGCGGGCTGATCTCGATCAACCACCCGCTGGGCGGCGACTGCGCCTGGCTGCAGCCGCTGACCGAGCGGCCCCGCGTCGCCGAGGTCTGGCACTCCGGCTGGTGGGACCGGCGCTGGGGCGCGCCCCTGGCCTGGGCCGACGCCTGGCGGTCCGACCTGGTCTGGATCGGCGCCAGTGACTTCCACAAGCACGGCTCCGACGGCCTGCCCGGCTCGCCCACCACCTGGGTGCTGGCCGAGGACGTCGGCTCGGTCCTCGACGCCGTCTCCGCGGGCCGCACGGCGATCTCCGCCGGCCCCGATGCACCGCTGCTCCTCAGGCTGGGCGACGAACTGCTCGCCCTGGACGCCGACGGCCTCATCCTGGTGCGCCCCGGCGGCGCCCGCCAGGTGATCCGCGGCGACCGGGTGCTGCTCCCGGCCGACGAGGGACGGCACCGTCTGGAAACCTACGAGAACGAGGTGATGGCGCTATGCGCCTGACAAGTGTCGCCAACGCCCCGGTGAGCTTCGGCGTGTTCGAACTGAGTGACGCGCCGCCACCGCTGACCGCCGACGAGATGGTGCGCGCGATCGCCGGCGCGGGCTACGAGGGCATCGACCTCGGCCCGATCAACTATCTCGGCACCAAGGACGACCTGGCCGAGCGCCTGGACGGGCTGCTGCTCGCCGGCGGCTGGGCCGACCTGCGCTACAGCGACGCCGAGGAGTTCAAGCGGGGGCTGACCGCGCTCGACGCCACCTTGGAGGTGTTCGCGGCGGCGCCCGCCGCCCCCGCGCACCTGGCTCCGCGCCCGACGCTCGGGTGCTCCGGCTCGCCCGCCCGCTTCGCCCGCCCCGGCGGGAACGCTCCAGGGCTGGAGCCGTCGCAGTGGGCCGCGTACGCCGCCCGCGTCCAGGAGGCCGCCCAGCGCTGCCGCGACGCGGGCTTCGAGCCCGCCTTCCACCACCACCTCGGCACCTACGTCGAGACCCCCGAGGACGTCGAGCGGCTGCTGGAGCTGACCGACGTGCAGCTCTGCCTCGACACCGGCCACCTGCTGCTGGCCGGCGGCGACCCGGTGACCGCGCTGCGCGACTGGGCCGCCCGCGTCGGCCACGTGCACATCAAGGACGGCGACCGCGGCATCCTGGCCCAGGCCATCGCCGACGGCGTGGACCTGCGCGAGCTGATGGGCAGGGGCGGCTTCGCGCCGCTCGGCCAGGGCGAGCTCGACCTGCCCGGCGTGGTCCGCACGCTGGAGGAGATCGGCTATCAGGGCTGGGTCATCGTCGAGCAGGACACCCTGCCCGGACGGCGATCAGTTACGCAGAACATCGCCGATCAGGCCGCCAATCGCGAGAAGCTGAGGGCACTCGGACTTTGAACCGGGCTTTACGCCGGTTCGGGCCATGCCGGAGGGGCTGGCCGGTGAGACCACGCTGGAGGAGCGGGCTTTGAAGATCGCGCTTGTCGGGTGCGGAGCCGTCACGCAGGCGGTGTACGTACCGTTGCTGTCGCGCCGCCGTGATTTGTTCGAGGTGACGGCCGTCTGCGATCTGTCGCAGACGCTCGCCGACACCGTGGGGGACCGGCTGGGCGCGCCCAGCCGGCACACCGACATCGGCCACATGCTGGAGGCAGGCGGGTTCGACGCCGTGCTCGTGCTGGCCTCCGGCTCCCACGGCGAGCCGGTGCGGCGGGCGCTGGCGGCCGGTTACGCCGTGCTGTGCGAGAAGCCGCTGGCGCTGACCCGCGCGGAGGTGGCGGCGCTGCCCCCGGGCCGTCTCATGGTGGGCTACATGAAGCAGTACGACCCGGCCGTCCGCAGGGCCGAGGCGTTGCTGGCCGAGCTGGGCGGGCCGGAGCGGATCAGGTCGATCGAGGTGACCGTGCTGCACCCCAGCGGGGAGTCGCAGCTCGCCTTCGCCAACCTGACCCAGGCCCGCGACGTGGATTCCGGGCTGCTGGCGTCGCTGCGCGAGGCCGAGGGCGGGCTCGTCTCGCAGGCTCTCGGCGCGTCCGCACCCGAGCGAGTGCGCGGCCTGTACGCGGTGGCGCTCGGCTCGATCTGCCACGACCTGTCGCTGCTGCGCCGCCTGTCCGGCTCGCCCGCCGAGGTGTCGCACGTCGAGACCTGGGGGCCGGCGCCCGGATCCATCGAGATCTCCGGGCCGCTGCGCACCGGCGGCCGGTTCGAGATCCGCTGGCACTACCTGGAGGACTACCCCGCCTACCGCGAGACCGTGGTCGTCCACCACGACCGCGGCTCGCTGGAGCTGACCTTTCCCTCGCCCTACCTGATGAACGCGCCGACGACGCTGACCGTGGTGTCCCGTGACGCCTCCGGGGCCGAGAGCCGCACCGAGTGGCGGGACGTGACCGAGGCGTTCGAGGTGCAGCTGGCCGCCTTCCACGCCTTCGTCACCGATGGCACGCCGCCGCTCACCGACGCGGCCGGCGCCCTGGAGGACATCGTCACCGCCCAGCGCATCGCCGCTCGCTATGCCGTACAGCATGACCTGCAGATCGGAGGGGAAGCGGCGTGACCACCGCGGAGACCACAGGGACCACTGGCACCACTGAGATCGTCGTCGTCCCGCACACGCACTGGGACCGGGAGTGGTACGAACCGTTCCAGCGGTTCAGGCTGCGGCTGGTGGCGTTGCTGGACGAGGTGCTCGACACGATGGAGCGCGAGCCCGCCTACCACTTCACCCTCGACGGGCAGCTCGCCTGCGTGGACGACTACCTGGAGGTGCGGCCGGAGAACCGCGACCGCGTCGCCGCGCTGGTCGAGTCCGGGCGGCTGGCGGTGGGGCCGTGGCAGATCCTGCTCGACGAGTTCCTCTGCTCGGGCGAGAACATCGTGCGCAACCTGGAGCTCGGCATGGCCCGCGCCGACAAGCTCGGCAGGGCCATGGCGGTCGGCTATCTGCCGGATATGTTCGGGCACACCGCGCAGATGCCGCAGATCCTGCACCGGGCGGGGCTGCTGCACGCCTGCGTCTACCGGGGCGTGCCCTCGTCGGTGACGACCGACGCCTTCGCGTGGGTCGCGCCCGACGGGACGGCGCTGCGGACGCAGTACCTGCCGGCGGGCGGCTACGGCAACGGGGCGCACCTGTTCGAGGACGCGGGGCAGCTCGCCGAGCGCGGGGCCGCGTTCGTCGAGACGATGCGCCGCTGGCACGGTCCCGAGGGGCCGCTGCTGGCGATGTACGGCACCGACCACTCGGCCCCGGTGCGCGGGCTGCCGGAGATGGTCTCCCAGCTCGGCGCCCGGATGGACACCCTGTCCGGATACATCGAGGCGCACTCCTGCGACGTGGCCGGGCTGCCCCGCGTGACCGGCGAGCTGCGCTCGCACGCGCGCGCCAACATCCTGCCCGGCGTCATCTCCGTGCGCGCGCACGTCAAGCAGGCCATGGGCCGCGCCGAGCGGATGGTCGAACGCTACGCCGAGCCGCTCGCCACGCTCTGGGGCGACGACTGGCCCGGCCGCTTCCTCGACATGGCCTGGTGGCGGCTGGTCGACGCCAGCGGCCACGACTCGGTGACCGGCTGCGGCGTGGACGAGACGGCCCAGCAGGTGGCGGCCCGCATCGCCGAGGCCGAGCACCTCGGGCAGGCCGTCCGCGACATGGTCACCGCGAAGCTCGCCGCCACCGTGCCGACCGACGGCGTGCTCGTCGTCAACCCGACGCCCGCCGCCCGGCGCGGTGTCGTGCTGCTGGACGTGGCGGGCGAGGACCCGCTGGTGGACCCGGCCGGCGCCAAGGTGCCGGTCCAGCCACTGGAGTACGCTCCGACGCTGCTGCTCGACGAGGAGATGGACCCGGCCACGGCGCTGACGTTCGTGCACGGCACCGAGCTGTACGGCCAGCACATCACCGGCTGGTCCGTGGCGGACGGGGTGCTGACCTTCACCGTCGCCCGCGAGTCGACGGCCGCCTTCAACGTGGGCCAGGTGCGCGGGGAGCTGGACGGCGTGCACCGGGTCCGGATCGTGGCCCAGCCGCGCCGCACCGTGGCCGCGCTCGTCGAGGCGCCGCCGCTCGGCCACACCAGCGTGCGGCCCGCGCCGTACGACAGCGTGACCGAGCCCGCCGACGGCGTGCGTGTCACCGGCGTGCGGACCGAGGAGCGGGTGCTCGACAACGGGCTGCTCCGCGTCGAGGTGGCGCGCGACGGCACCCTGACGCTGACCGGCCCCGACGGGGTCACCCTCACCGGCGCCGGCCGGATCGTCGACGGCGGCGACGTGGGCGACAGCTACAACTACGCGCCGCCGGCCGAGGACCGGCTCGTCTCCGACCCGGAGTCCGTCCAGGTGACCACGGTCTGCTCGGGGCCGCTGGTGGCCGCCTTCGACGTGTGGCGCACCTACCGGTGGCCCGGCGCGGGCGACGGGATCGAGGGCACCCCCGAGATCCCCGCCACGTCCCGGACCGAGGCCACCGAGGAGATCGCCGTCCGCACCCGGGTCGAGCTGCGCGCGGGCGAGCCGTACGTGCGGCTCGACGTGGAGTTCGACAACCGCTGCGCCGACCATCGGGTGCGGCTGCACGTGCCGCTGCCGCAGCGGGCGGCGGTCTCGCACGCCGAGGGGCAGTTCGCGGTCGTCACCCGGGGCCTGACCGCCGAGGGCGGGTGCGGCGAGGAGCCGCTGCCGACCTTCCCGGCCTCCGGATGGGTGGCCGCCGGGGGCGTGGCGGCGCTGCTGCAGCACGTCACCGAGTACGAGCTGGTGGAGGAGGGAGGCGAGCTGGCGCTCACCCTGCTGCGCTCGATCGGCTACCTGTCGCGCAACCGCCACGCGCTGCGCCCCGAGCCCGCCGGTCCCCAGTTGCCGACCCCGGCCGCCCAGTCGCGCGGGCTGCGCACGGTGAGCCTGGCGCTGATGCCCTACAGCGGGACGTGGTCGGCGGTGCCGCCGGCGGCGGAGACGTTCCGGCACGACCTGCTCACGGTCGCGGGGACGGGCGCCCCGTACCTGCCCCTGCCCGCGCCGGCCGCCGGGCTGTCGGTGACGGGGGACGGCGTGGCGATGACCTCGCTACGGGCCCGCGACGAGTGGCGGGAGCTGCGGGTGGTGGCGCTCTCGGACACCCCCACCGAAGCGGTCATCGAGGGGTCGTTCGGCCGGGCCCGGCGCGCGGACCTGCGCGGCCGGCCGGGCGAGGAACTTCCCGTCACCGACGGCGTCCTCCGCCTGCCGCTGGGCCCCTGGGAGATCGCCACCGTCCAGTTGGCAAACATGGAGTAATGAAGTGGTGACTATGAGTAATATTCACTCATGGTCACGCCACTTCACGAAGGGCTGGTCGGGATCACCACGTGTGATCTGGAGCACACCGCAACCATGTTGCGCGAGCTGTTCGACCTGCCCATACCCCCCAAAGCCGAAGCCCGACTAATTTCCTGCGATCTGTCGGACTGCGTCCCAGTCGAGTATCGAGCGGACGCGGCAGTGCCCTTCGAGGGCGACGGCCAGTCCCGGCTGGGCGTCGTCTCCGAGGTGCAGCTCAGCAAAGACTGGAGAAAGCGTTACAGCTGGCCCGCTTACCTCGCCAATCTTCACGCGCGCGACAAGTGCCCGGTCTACCTGGTGGTCATCTGTGCCGACCAGGCCACAGCGCGCTGGGCGGCCACGCCGATCGACCTCGGCCATCCCGGCATGGTGCTGATCCCGCTGGTGATCGGGCCGGACAACACCCCAGTGATCACGGATGTCGTCCGGGCCATCGGCAACATCGGTCTCGCGGTCGTCTCGGCGATCACGCACAGCAACGACCCCCAGGTGAACGCCATCCTCGCCACGCTGACGGAGGCGCTGGACAGCATCGATCCGACAAGCGCCCGACGGTACGCTGAATATGTCACTGTCGCGCTGACTGGTAGTCCGCAGAAGGAAATGGAGCGCCTCATGGCCACGGAGACATACCTCTACCAGGGCGAATACGCCCAGAGCCTCATCGCCCGAGGCGAGACGAAGGGCGAGGCGAAGGCGGTGCTGACGCTGCTCGACTTCCGCGACGTCGCGTTGTCGGAGGAGGATCGGGCGCGGATCATGGCGACGACTGACCTGGCCGTGCTGGAGCGTTGGATCCAGCGGGCGTCCTTCGTGAACACCGTCGAGGAGCTCTTCGCCTGAGACCGAAAGCGGGGATTGGCGCGCTGAAGATCGATCCCCGTCGTCAGATACGAGCGGCGCTCGCCCATGGCGGGGTCAGCGGGTGCCCCAGGAGTAGGTTTGCTTGCGGAGTTTGAGGTAGACGAAGGACTCGGTGGCGCGGACCGCCGGGATGGCGCGGATCTTGCTGAGGATCTCCAGCAGGTGGCGGTCGCCCTCGCACACCACCTCGACGATGACGTCGAAGGAGCCGGCCGTGAGCACCACGTAGTCGATCTCGTCGATGGCGGCGAGCTCGTCGGCCACGGACTCCAGGTCGCCTTCGCAGGTGACGCCGATCATGGCCTGGCGGGGGAAGCCGAGCGTGAGCGGGTCGGTGACCGCGACGATCTGCATGACCCCGGACTCCTGCAGCCGCTGGACGCGCTGCCGTACGGCCGCCTCTGACAGGCCCACCGCCTTGCCGATCGCGGCGTAGGGTTTGCGGCCGTCGGACTGGAGTTGCTCGATGATCTGCTTGGCGAGATCGTCGAGAACGAACTGCCCGGGCGCGGCGTCGTTGCTGCGGCGTACACGCGGCGGCGTCGTCATTCGCGGAACCCTCCTAGCGGCCCGGCGTTACAGGGGCGTTCCCGCTGGATTGCCGTCCTGGTGCGACATGTTGTCAGTTTTGGCCCGCCTGTCAAGCGAATTCGTAGCAATTTGGTATCTTCGCCACGAAATCCCTTGTCCGGTTTCACCTACTCTGTAAGAGTCCGCCTCACGACCGAGCTCGTTGAGGTCACCCTTGGACAAAGCAATCTCCGGTCTTCCGACCGACAGGGAGGGCGCATGACGACCCGTCTGCAAAACTTCATCAACGGTGAGCTCGTGGACGCCAAGAGCGGCCGTTTCTCCGACGTCATCGATCCCTGCACCGGTGCGGCCTATCTCCAGGCCCCCGTCTCCGGCGCGGAGGACGTGGACACCGCCTACGCCGCGGCCGCCGCGGCGTTCGAGTCGTGGGGCCGGACCACCCCGGGCGAGCGGGCCAACCTGCTGCTCAAGGTCGCCGACGCGATCGAGGCGCGCGCCGACGAGATCAACGAGGCCGAGTGCCTCAACACCGGCAAGCCACGCGCCCGCATGGCCGAGGACGAGACCCCGGTCGCGGCGGACCACTTCCGCTTCTTCGCCGGAGCCGCCCGCACGCTGGAGGGCCCGACGGCGGGCGAGTTCCTGGCCGAGCACACCAGCGTCATCAGGCACGAGCCGATCGGCGTGGTCGGGCAGGTCACGCCGTGGAACTACCCGATGATGATGGCCGTCTGGAAGATCGCCCCGGCGCTGGCCGCCGGCAACACGATCGTGCTCAAGCCGTCCGACACCACCCCCGCCTCCACGGTCAAGCTCGCCGAGATCCTCGGCAGCGTGCTGCCTCCCGGCGTCTTCAACGTCGTCACCGGCGACCGCGAGACCGGCGCCCTGGTGGTGGCCCACCCGACCGCCGCCATGGTGGCGATCACCGGCTCGGTCGGCGCGGGCATGTCGGTGGCCAGGAGCGCCGCCGAGGACCTCAAGCGCGTCCACCTGGAGCTCGGCGGCAAGGCCCCCGTCGTGGTGTTCGAGGACGTGAAGAACCTGCGCAAGGCCGCCGAGGACATCGCCGTCGCCGGCTTCTACAACGCGGGCCAGGACTGCACCGCCGCCTGCCGGGTGCTGGTGCACGAGAGCGTGCACGACGAGTTCGTGGCGGCGCTCACCGAGGCGGCCGGCGCCACCGTGACCGGCGACCTGTCCAACGAGGACGCCCTGTACGGCCCGCTCAACAACGAGAACCAGCTCGCCAAGGTCCAGGGCTTCCTCGACCGCGTCCCGGCGCACGCCAAGGTGGTGACCGGCGGTCACCGGATCGGCGACCAGGGCTACTTCTTCGCCCCCACCGTCGTCGACGGGCTCAAGCAGGACGACGAGATGATCCAGGACGAGGTCTTCGGCCCCGTCATCACCGTCCAGACGTTCTCCGACGAGGCCGACGCGCTGGCCAAGGCCAACGACGTCCGCTACGGCCTGAGCGGCTCGGTCTGGACCTCCGACCACGGCCGCGCGATGCGCATGTCGAACAGGCTCGACTTCGGCGTGGTCTGGGTCAACACGCACATCCCGTTCGTGTCGGAGATGCCGCACGGCGGCTTCAAGCACTCGGGCTACGGCAAGGACCTGTCGGTATTCGGGCTGCACGACTACACGAGGGTCAAGCACGTCATGCACTACATCGGCGAATAGCGCACAAAGGGAATCTTCCTGAATGGCCGAGCGAGGTTTGACCGACAGCGCGATCGAACTACAGGACGTCGTCAAGGAGTACGTCTCGCACGGCGAAGTCGTGCAGGCGGTGAAAGGCGTGACGCTGGCGGTCGGCGAGGGGGAGTTCTTCTCCCTCCTCGGCCCGTCCGGGTGCGGCAAGACCACCACCATGCGGATGATCGCCGGCTTCGAGGAGCCGTCCAAGGGTGTGGTCAAGCTGCGCGGCGAGGACGTGACGAACGTTCCGCCCAACAAGCGCGATGTGAACATGGTCTTCCAGTCCTACGCGCTGTTCCCGCACATGAGCGTCTGGGACAACGTGGCCTTCGGGCTGAAGCAGCGCAGGACGCCGCAGGAGGAGATCCGGCGGCGGGTCGGCGAGATGCTGGAGATCGTCGACCTCACCGGCCGGGAGAAGCGCCGGCCGCGCGAGCTGTCCGGCGGCCAGCAGCAGCGGGTCGCGCTGGCCCGCGCCCTGGTCAACAGGCCCAGGGCGCTGCTGCTGGACGAGCCGCTCGGCGCGCTCGACCTCAAGCTCCGCCAGGCCATGCAGCTGGAGCTCAAGCGCATCCAGCGGGAGGTCGGCATCACGTTCGTGTACGTGACGCACGACCAGAACGAGGCGCTGACCATGAGCGACAGGATCGCGGTGATGAGTGACGGCCTGGTGGAGCAGCTCGCCGGGCCGCGCGAGATCTACGAGAGTCCGGCGACCACGTTCGTGGCGGGCTTCATCGGCACCTCCAACCTGATGGCCGGCACCGCCACCGCAGGCGTGCTGAAGGTCGGGGAAGGCCGGGTGCTGGTGCCGGGGCGCGACGGAGAGGTCTCGGTGACCGTCAGGCCCGAGAAGATCACCCTGTCCGTGGACGAGCCGGCCGGCGACCTGAGCGTCGTGCCGGGAACGGTGGCCGAGGTGGTCTACCTGGGCACCTACAACAGCTACACCGTGAGCCTCGCCGACGGGGCCGAGATCACGGTGTTCCAGCAGAACGCGCACGACTCGACGATCACAGCGGAGCGGGGCGACTCCGTCTGGCTGTCGTGGCAGGCGCAGCACTCTTACGTGATTGGAAGTTGATCATGCACGGCCTGCACACTCCTGCCCTCATTCGAGGGATGACCCAGCCCCGTACCCGACGTGACGCCTTCAGGATCGCCGGCCTGTCGGCGGCCGGGCTCGCCCTGGCCGCCTGCGGCGTTCAGGGGCAGAAGGCGGCTCCGCCCAAGGCCGACGCCGTCCAGGACTACTGGTCCAAGCAGAAGAAGAACGGCCAGGTCATCTTCGCCAACTGGCCCGAGTACATGCCGGAGGACAAGGGCCCGCTGGAGAAGTTCAAGAGCGAGACCGGGATCTCCTACGAGTACAAGGAGGTCATCAACGAGAACGCGGAGTTCTTCGGCAAGGCCGACCCGGTGCTCCGCGCCGGCCAGTCCCTGGGCTACGACATCGTCGTGATGACCAACGGCATCCAGCTCCAGCACATGATCGAGCTCGGCTACGTGGTGGCGCTGGATCAGTCGAAGATGCCGAACTTCCTGGCCAACGCCGGCGAGAAGTACAAGCAGCGCTCCTACGACCCGGGCAACGTCCACACGATCCCCTACACCTCGGGCGTGACCGGGATCGCCTACAACACCAAGTACGTCAAGGACGACATCACCAGCATCCAGGCCCTGTTCGACCCCAAGTACAAGGGCCGGGTCGGCATGATGAGCGACGCCCAGGAGATCGCCAACTTCGGCATGATCGCCCTCGGCCTCGACCCGGAGAAGTCCACCGAGGCCGACTGGAAGAAGGCAGGGGAGAAGCTCAAGGCCCAGCGTGAGGCCGGGATCGTCCGCAAGTACTACGACCAGAACTACATCGACGCCGTCTCCAAGGGCGACGTCTGGGTGACGATGGCCTGGTCGGGCGACGTGTTCCAGCGCCAGCTCGCCGGGGAGCCGGTCAAGTTCGTGGTGCCGGACGAGGGCGGCACGATCTGGACCGACAACATGCTGATCCCCAAGGGCGCCGCCAACCCGGTGGACGCGATGATGCTCATGGACTACCTCTACAAGCCCGAGGTGGCCGCCGAGCTGGACGAGTACATCCAGTTCGTCACCCCCGTGCCGGCGGTGCAGGACCTGCTGCGCGAGAAGGCCGGGAGCGCGACGGGCGAGGACAAGAAGGCGCTGCTGGACATGGTCGACAGCCCGCTGATGTTCCCGACCGAGGCCGACTACGCCAAGCTGCGCACGTACACCAAACTGACCACCGCGCAGGAGCAGGTGTTCAACCCGATCTTCCAGTCGATCACCCAGGCCTAGGCCGATGAGACGGCTCACCCCCTACCTGCTCGCGCTGCCGGGCTGGATGTGGCTGGCGATCTTCCTGGTGGTGCCGCTGGCGGCGATGGCGTCGGTGTCGCTGCAGACCGGCAACGTGATCGACGGCTTCGTCATGACGTTCAGCTTCTCCAACTACGGCGACGCGATCAGCGCCTACGGCACCCAGTTCGCCCGCTCCCTGCTGTACGGCGGGCTGGCCACGGCCGCCATGCTGGTGATCGGCTACCCGGTGGCCTACTGGATCGCCTTCAAGGGCGGCAACCGCAAGTCGATGTACCTGTTCCTGCTGCTGCTGCCGTTCTTCGTGTCGTTCGTGCTGCGGACGATCTCGTGGGGCTTCCTGCTGTCCGACGACGGGATCCTGTTCGGCACGCTCAAGGGGTGGGGCCTGCTGGCCCCGGACTTCCACGTGCTGGCCACGGCCTTCGCGGTGGTGGCGGGGCTGGCGTACAACTGGCTGCCGTTCATGATCCTGCCGATCTACGTGTCGCTGGAGCGGGTGGACCCGCGCGTGGTGGAGGCGGCGCAGGACCTGTACGCCACGCGGGGGGCGGCGTTCCGCAAGGTGGTGCTGCCGCTGTCGCTGCCGGGCGTGTTCGCCGGGGTGCTGATGACGTTCGTGCCCGCCACGGCGGACCCGATCAACGCCCAGGTGCTCGGCGGCACCGGCAACACCATGATCGGCAACATCATCCAGACGGAATACCTGGTGAACAACGACTACCCGACGGCCTCGGCGCTGTCGTTCACCCTGATGGCGGTGCTGCTCGTGGGCATCTTCGTCTACGCCAGGGTGCTCGGCACCGAGAACGTCCTAGAGGCGGCGGCCCGATGAGGCGCGGCAGGCTCGGCGACCGGCTGCTGCACGGCTACACCTGGCTGGTCATCGCCTGGCTGTCCGCGCCGATCGCGGTGATGATCCTGTTCGGCTTCAACGACACGCCGAGCAAGTCCAACACCAGCTGGCACGGTTTCACCCTCAAGTGGTACGCGCAGCTCTTCGCGATCCCGGACCTGACCGAGGCGCTGTGGAACTCGGTCGTGATCGCGCTGGTCAGCACCGCCATCACCGTGGTGCTCGGCACGATGCTGGGGCTGGCGCTCGGCCGGCACCGCTTCCGCGGCCAGGGGGCGACGAACTTCCTGGTGTTCGCCGCCATCTCCACGCCCGAGCTGGTCATGGGCGCGTCGCTGCTGTCGCTGTTCGTCTCGGCCAACCTGCCGCGCGACGCGATCACGATCACCATCGCGCACGTGCTGTTCTCGCTGTCCTTCGTGACCGTGACCGTGCGGGCGCGGGTCGTCACGCTCGACCCGTCGCTGGAGGAGGCGGCCAAGGATCTCGGGGCGGGCCCGTGGGCCACGTTCAGGCAGGTCACGCTGCCGTCGATCCTGCCCGGCGTGCTCGCCGGGGCGATGCTGGCGTTCGCGCTGTCCATCGACGACTACGTCGTCACCAGTCTCGTCAACGGCTCGACGCTCACCTTCCCGCTGTGGATCGTCGGCTCGGTCAAGACCGGCATTCCACCTCAGGTGAACGTGATGGGTACGCTGATCTTCGGTATCGGCGTGCTGATCGCGATCGCCAACGCGGTGGCCGCACGGCGGCGCGTCCGCGCATGAATTTTCCCGCGCGTCAGCGAGGGTCCTACGGCAAAGAACAGGGAGGCGAGATCGGATTTCGGCGGGGGGAACCCGCGCGTGATCACCGTTTGGTCCCGCGATTTTCATAGACAGAAGTCACCGTAAGGGATGTGGGATGTGTGGATCCGCTGAAGGCGCTTGCTGACGCGGAGCGCAAGCCGTACTGGCTGGACAGTCCAGCCAGGCCCGAGCCGCGACCGCGGCTCGTCGGCAACACGAGCGCCGACCTGGTCGTGGTCGGCGGCGGCTTCTCGGGGCTGTGGACCGCCCTGATGGCCAAGGAGCGAGACCCCTCGCAGGACGTGATCCTGCTGGAGGGCCGCAGGATCGGCTGGGCGGCGTCCGGCCGCAACGGCGGGTTCTGCATGGCGACCCTCACCCATGGCCTGCCCAACGGGCTGGAGCGCTGGCCGGACGAGATCGACCGGCTGGAGCGCATGGGCGTCGAGAACCTGGACGAGATCGAGCGGACGCTGCAGCGCTACGGCGTCGACTGCTCCTTCGAACGCACCGGAGAGCTGAACGTCGCCACCGAGCCGTGGCAGCTCGACGCGCTGCACGAGCACCTCGACCTCATCGAGCAGCTCGGCCTCGACTACGTGCCGCTCGACCGGGAGCAGGTGCGGGCCGAGGTCAACTCGCCCACCTACCTGGGCGGCCTGTGGGAGCGCAGCGGCTGCGCGATGGTGGACCCGGCCAGGCTGGCCTGGGGGCTGCGCGAGGCGTGCGTCCGGCTCGGCGTGCGGGTCTACGAGCGCACGCCGGTACGTTCGCTGCACGACGACGGCGTCACCATCGGCCTGCGCACTCCGCAGGGCGCGGTCACGGCCCGCCGGGTGGCGCTCGGCACCGGCGTCTTCCCGCCGTTGCTGCGCCGCCTGCGGCACTTCGTGGTGCCGGTGTACGACTACGCGCTGACCACCGAGCCGCTCAGCGACGCGCAGCTCGCCGAGGTCGGCTGGCGTAACCGGCAGGGCGTGGGCGACTCGGCCAACCAGTTCCACTACTACCGGCTGACCGACGACAACCGCATCCTGTGGGGCGGCTACGACGCCGTCTACTACAACGGCGGCCAGGTCAAGCCGGAGTACGACCAGCGCGACGAGACCTTCGCCAAGCTGGCCGGGCACTTCTACGACACCTTCCCGCAGCTGGAGGACGTGCGGTTCTCGCACCGCTGGGGCGGCGTGATCGACACCTGCAGCCGCTTCAGCGCCTTCTACGGGCAGGCGCACGGCGGCCGGCTGGCCTACGCGGTCGGCTACACCGGCATGGGCGTCGGCGCCACCCGCTTCGGCGCGAACGTCATGCTCGACCTGCTGTCGGGTGAGCGCACCGAGCGGACCGAGCTGCGCATGGTGAAGGAGAAGCCGGTCCCGTTCCCGCCGGAGCCGGTGCGGTCGGGGGTCATCCAGTTCACCCGCTGGTCGATCGCCCAGGCCGATCAGCACCAGGGCAGGCGCAACCTGTGGCTGCGGGCACTGGACCGGATGGGGCTCGGCTTCGACTCCTGATCGTCCCGGAACGCCCGCGGCCCCTGCCGTGCCGCGGGCGTTTCGATCAGACTGTGGGCATGAGGACTGAGTTCGCCGTGGACGGCGTCACGCTGGTGGGAGAGCTCCGGGTGCCGGAGGGTGAAGGGGCGCGTCCCGCGCTGGTCCTCACCGGGCCGTTCACCGGGATACGCGATCAGGTCACCGGCCTGTACGCCGCGCGGCTGGCCGAGCACGGCTACGTCACGCTGGCCTTCGACCACCGCAACTGGGGCGAGTCCGGTGGGGAGCCGCGCTGCCACGAGGATCCGCAGGGCAAGCTGCACGACCTGCGGGCCGCGGTGTCGTTCCTGCGCGCCAGGCCCGAGGTCGACGGGGACCGGATCGGCGCGGTCGGCATCTGCCTGGGGGGCGGCTACGCGCTGAAGTTCGCCGCCTTCGACCCCCGGGTGAAGGCGTTCGCCGGCATCGCGGGGGCCTACAACAACCCGTACGGCATGCGGTCGGGCATGGACTACGAGGCGGCGCTGGGCTCGTTCACCGAGGTGCTGGAGCGGCAGGACCAGGGCGGGCCGGTCGAGTATCTGCCGGCCGTCGCCGAGGAGGGCGAGGCCGCCATGCCCGGCGACGAGCCGTACGCCTACTACGGCACGGACCGGTCGGTGTCGCCGCACTGGGCGAACCGGGTCACCAGGGCGAGCGTGCGTGAGCTGATCACGATGGACAACATGATGGGCGCCGACTTCCTCTCACCCAGGCCGGCGCTGATCGTGCACGGTGTGGTCGACCGGTTCTGCTCACCGGAGGGCGCCGAGGAGGCGTACAAGCGGCTGGACGAGCCGAAGCGGCTGGTGTGGCTGGACGCCAAGCGGCACATCGACCTGTACGACCGCGAGCCGTACGTCACGCAGGCGGTGGCCGCGACCGCAGAGTTCCTATCCCAGTACCTATAGGGACAGGTGTGTCCAATGCGACAAGTGGGCAAGGTGAGCATCAGACCCCCATAAAGACCATGGGGGGGCGCGGGTGCGTACGAGATGGTGGGCCGGGACGGCCCTGGTGATGCCGCTGTTTCTGTCGCCGGTCGGCTGCGCAGGTGCCGCGGCCCCGATCGCGCCCGCGGCGGCGAGCCTGACCACGGTGGTGGCGCGCTGCGTGCTGACGCTGCCCGACGCGGCGGCGGCCGCCGCGGCGCGGGCCAGGCTGACCCGTCAGGCGGACCGCTATCTGCGCGGCCGGCCGGGGCGGATCGTCTACAGCGCCCACGACCTGGTCAGCGGCGTGCGGCTCGGCCACGGGGCGCACGAGGACGGCCTGATCACGGCCAGCGGCGTCAAGGTCGACATCCTCATGGCGCGGCTGGCCCGCCGGGACCGGTTGAGCGAGAGCGAGCGGGACCTCGCCTCACGGATGATCCGCCGCAGCGACAACCTCGCCGCCGATGCGCTGTGGTGGCGGATCGGCGGGGGAACCGGGCTGAGCGCCTACTACCGCAGGATCGGGCTGGCGGAGACGATCCCGGGGCCGACCCGCTACTGGGGCGGCACCCGGACCAGCCCTGCCGACCGGATCCGGCTGCTCGAACTGCTGGTGGACGGCGGCGGCGGGCTGAGCGCCGCCGAGCGGGGACTGGTGCTCGGGCTGATGGGACACGTCCACCACGACCAGGGCTGGGGCGTCAGCGCCGCCGCCAGGACCGGCGACCGGGTGGCGCTCAAGAACGGCTGGGTGCCGCGCCCGTCCGCGCGCGGCACCTGGGCGGTGACCAGCTACGGCCGCGTCACTGGCCCCGGCAGGGACCTGCTGCTGTCGGTGCAGACAGATCTCCAGCCGGGTCACGGCCAGGGCATCCAGTCCATCGAGGGCCTGGCCAGGCTCATCGGCTCCCGCCTCGGCACGCTCACGCCGACGCGGACCGGCCCGTGCGCCGCCCACCCCGGCGTCTGACGATCAGCGGCTCACCCGCCTGAACACCACCAGGTCACTGCGGTAGTCCGCGCCGATCGGCTCCCAGGCGGCGGGCCTGATGCCGGCCGCCATCAGGGCCGAGCCGTGCCAGCGCGACCCGTGCGCGAGCCGGCCCGGCCTGCCCTCCCCGGCGTCGGTCTTCCTGCTCTTCCTCACCGCGCTCATGGTGCCGCCGATCTTCACCACGCTGCCGAACTTCATCCTGATCAAGGATCTCGGCCTGCTCAACACCTACCTCGGCATCGTGCTGCCCGGCCTGCTCATGACGCCGTTCGCGGTGTTCTTCCTGCGGCAGTTCTTCCTCGGCGTCAACTCCAGCCTGGAGGAGGCGGCGCGCATCGACGGCGCGGGCCGGGTGCGGATCTTCTTCCGGATCATCCTGCCGGTCAGTAAGGCGCCGATCGCCACCCTGGCCATCCTCACCTACATCACGAGCTGGAACGACTACTTCTGGCCGCTCCTGGTCGGCAAGGACGAGAGCGTGCGGGTGCTCACGGTCGCCCTGGGCATCTTCCGATCCCAGACCCCGCAGGGCAGCCCCGACTGGGCGGGCCTCATGGCGGCCACGCTCTTCGCGGCGCTGCCGATCATCATCCTCTTCACCATGCTCGGCCGCAGGGTCATCGACTCGATCGGCTACACAGGCGTCAAGTAAGCCGCCGCCCCACTGGTAACACATGCAAAGAAGGTTCTGTGATGCAGGGACACCTCCGCTCACTCGCCGCCGCCGCGACCGCGGCGCTGCTCCTCACCGGCTGCGGCGGCGGCGCCGCCGAAGGCGGCGATGCCGCCGCCGGCTCCACGACCATCGACTACTGGCTGTGGGACGTCGCCCAGCAGCCGCAGTACCAGGCCTGCGCCGACGCCTTCCAGAAGGCTAACCCGAACTACAAGGTCAAGATCACCCAGTACGGCTGGGACGACTACTGGAACACCCTGACGACCGCCTTCGTCTCCGGCACCGCCCCCGACGTGTTCGTCAGCCACCTGTCGCGCTACCCCGACTTCGCCGCCCAGGGCCAGATCATGCCGCTCGACGACCTGGTCGCCAAGGACAAGGTGGACCTCGCCCTCTACCAGGACGGCCTGGCGGACCTGTGGGTCACCAAGGACGGCAAGAGGTACGGCCTGCCGAAGGACTTCGACACGGTCGCCGTCATCTACAACACCGAGCTGCTCAAGGACGCGAACCTCAAGCCGGAGGACATGGAGAAGCTGGAGTGGAACCCGCGGGACGGCGGCAGCTACGAGAAGACCATCGCCCACCTCACCGTGGACAAGAACGGCAAGCGCGGTGACGAGCCCGGCTTCGACAAGTCGAAGGTGGCCGTCTACGGCCTCGGACTGGTGGGCAGCGGCGCGGGCTTCGGCCAGACCGAGTGGAGCATGTACGCGATGAGCAACGGCTGGCAGTACGCCGACCAGAACCCGTGGCCCAGCCGGTTCAACTACGCCGACCCGAAGTTCAAGGAGACCATCACGTGGTTCACCTCCCTGATCGACAAGGGCTACATGCCGAGCATGGCGATCGCCAGCGCGGGCGTGGGACAGATGGACGCCTACGGGGCCGGCAAGTACGCGATGGTCACCGAGGGTAGCTGGAACACCAAGTCGTACTGGAACCTCAAGGGCGTGAAGTCGGCTCTGGCCCCGACCCCCGTCGGCCCCACCGGCAAGCGGGCCAGCCTCTTCAACGGCCTGGCCGACAACATCTCGGCCTCCACCGACAACCCGGACGCCGCGTGGGCCTGGGTGAAGTTCCTCGGCTCGGCCGCCTGCCAGGAGGAGATCGTGGCGGACCAGGCCGTCATCTTCCCGGCGATCAAGAGCGCCCAGGCCAAGGCGGAGCAGGCGTTCGAGAAGGCGGGCATCGACGTCAAGCCCTTCACCATGCACGTCGAGGAGGGCACCACGCACCTGGCGCCCATCGCCGACCACTGGGCCGACATCACCGCCACGATGACGGAGACGATGGACGCGATCTTCTCCCGCAAGGCCGACGTCAACGCCCTGGACGGCGCGAACGAGCGGGTCAACGGCCTGTTCGGCTAGGCCCCCGCCCGGGTGGCGCGCGTCGTGCGCGGCGCGCGCCACCGAAGCCGCTAGGAATGCGCGCGGGTCAGCACCTCCTCCGGGATCACCTTGGGTACGCCGCGCAACCCGACCAGGGCGATCACCGCCACGACCGCCAGCATCGCGGCCGTGGCGAGCGAGGTGACGTGCACCGCCTCGACGAAGGCCGTCCGGGCGGCCCCGATGAGCTGCCCGGCCTGCTCGGCCGGCAGCGACTCGGCCGTGGTGAGCGCCCCCGCGATCGACTCCCTGGCCGCCTGCGCCGGGATGCCGGCGGGCACCTGAAGGGCGCCTCTGTAGGTGCTGTTCAGCAGGGTGCCCAGGATGGCGATGCCGAGCGCGCCGCCCAGCTCGAACGACGTCTCCGACACCGCGGCCGCCGCCCCCGCGCGCTGGGCGGGGACCGTGGCGAGCACGTTGTCGTTGTTCACGGTGAACGCCAGCCCGACGCCCATGCCGCCCACCAGCATGAACCCCACCATAACCAGATAGTTGGCCTCCAGGCCGAGCGTGCTGTAGTAGAGGAACGCGGCGGCGTTCATGGCGAGCCCGAGCGCCACGACCCCGTTCCTGCCCAGGGGGTTGATGAGTCTGGCGGCGAGGATCCCGCCGAGCGCGCCGCTCAGCCCGCCGGGCAGCCCGGCCAGCCCGGCCTGCAGCGGCGACCAGCCGAGCACGAGCTGGAAGTACCACGCGAAGATCAGCGACATGGTCATCATCGTGAAGATCGCCAGCAGGTTGGTGCCGATCGACGCGGAGAACGCCCGCCGCCGGAAGAGCCGCACGTCGATCAGCGGCTCGGCCAGCCGCGTCTGCCGCAGGCCGAACGCCACCAGGCAGGCGATCCCCAGCACCCCCGCGACCAGCACGTCGGCGTGCGCCAGACTCTGATGCGCCGCCTCCTTGATGGCGTAGATGACCGCGATGACGCCGGTGAAGGAGAGCGCCACACTCGGCAGGTCGATGCGGCCGGCGTCCGGGTTGCGCGACTCCGGCAGCACCATGATGCCGCCGACCAGCACGATCGCCATGATCGGCACGTTGATCAGGAACACCGACCCCCACCAGAAATGATCCAGCAGCAGCCCGCCGACCACCGGGCCCACGGCGAACCCGGCCGCGCTCATCCCGCTCCAGACGCCGATCGCGGCGGTCCGCTCACCCGGGTCGGTGAACACGTTGCGGATGATCGACAAGGTGGACGGCATGATCGTCGCACCGGCCACGCCGAGCAGCGCCCTGGCCGCGATGAGCAGCTCCGGGCTGGGCGCGTAGGCGGTGACCGCGGAGGCGGCGCCGAAGGCCACCGTGCCGATGAGCAGCAGCCGCTTGCGCCCGATGCGGTCACCGAGGTTGCCCATGGTGATGAGCAGGCCGGCCAGCGCGAAGCCGTAGATGTCGCCGATCCACAGGAGCTCGGTGGAGCTCGCGCCGAGGTCGGCCACCAGCCTCGGCAGCGCGAGGTGCAGCACCGTGAGGTCCAGCGAGAGCAGGAGGGTGGCCAGGCACGCGATGGTGAGCGTGGCCCATTTCTTCGTCATGCCGCCCACGATCGAGGCCGGCGCTGACCGATCTCCTACCGCCCGCTGACCGTCAGCCGGGCCAGCCCCGCCTTGATGCGGGCGGTGAGCTCCTCGGTGCTGTACCACTGGTCGGGGCACTCGGCCAGCGCCCGCTCCAACTGGCGGCGCGCCTCACCCAGGTCATCCCGGGCCAGCGCCACCTCGCCCAGCCCGCAGTAGGCCCTGGCGAGGGTGTCGGCCGAGCCGATCCGGCGGGACAGCTGGACCGCGAGGCGGTAGTCCTCCTCCGCGTCGGCCAGGTCTCCGGTGCGGGCGACGGCGTCGGCCCGGCGGCACAGGCTCTCCGAGATGTCGGCCATCGCGCCCAGCTCGCGCGACAGCTTCAGCGCCTCGTCGGCCATCGCGTAGGAGTACGCGTAGTCGCCCTGCTCGAAGGCGAGGTCGCCGAGCCCCGACAGGACGAGCATGCACCCCCAGCGCTCGCCCAGGCGTCGGAAAGCCGCCAGCGCCAGCTCGAACTCAACCTTCGCCTCCTCCACCCTCCCCTCGATCTGCAGGACGAACGCCGTGCCGCAGTGGGTGAGCGCTCTCGGCCAGGGCGGCAGCATGTCGATGATCTCGTGCTGGCGGTACGGCACCGTGTAAGAGGGTGGTGGGCCGGTGAACGACGGCAGGAGCATCGTCAGGAACTCCAGCCGCGTCGGCAGATACTCCTCGGGCAGCAGGTCGCGCAGCGAGCGCAGCTGAGCGGAGTGCTCCGCGCCGATGTTGCCGGCCCATGCGGCGACGAGCAGGCACATCATGTATTCCTCGTCCAGGCCGGCCGGCACCTGGTCGCCGACGCGCGTGAGCAGGTCGGCGGCCAGGTGGGCGCTGGCGGCGCGATGGCCGCGCATCCACCAGTAGTAGGCGGCGAGCGCGACCAGCCGTAAGGCCAGCTCACTCGGACCCGACTCGGTGGCCCAGCGCACGGCCGCGGTGAGGTCGTCGCTCTCCTCGTCCAGGCGGGCCAGCCAGTCGAGCTGCTCGGCGCCGCGCAGGTGCGGGTCGGCGGTGCTCACCAGGTCCAGGTAGTAGGCGGCGTGCGCGTGGTGGATCGCCTCCGCCTCGCCGGCCTCCTCCAGCCGCTCGGCGCAGAACGCGCGAATCGTCCGCAACATCCGATAGCGGCCGTCGACGACCTCGACCAGCGACTTCTCCGCCAGCGAGAACAGCACGTCCTCGGGCAGCCCGCACACCCGTTCGGCCGCCTGCGCGGTCGCCCCGCCCGCGAACACCGTCAGCCGCCGGGCCAGCGCCTGCTCGCCGTCGTCCAGCAGGTCCCAGCTCCACGCGACCACCGCGCGCAACGTCTGGTGCCTGGGCAACGCCGTACGGCTGCCGCGCGTCAGCAGCCTGAACCGGTCGTCCAGCCGGGCCGCCACGTCCGGCAGCGACAGCGTGCGCAGCCTGGCCGCCGCCAGCTCGATGGCCAGCGGCAGCCCGTCGAGCGCCCGGCAGATCTGGATCACCTGCGCCGCGTTCTCCTCGGTGACCTCGAACGCCTGTCGCACCGCGGCGGCCCGGTCGGCGAACAGCCGGGCGGCGGGGTAGGCGAGCGGGTCGGCGGCGTCCGGCGGCGGCAACGCCAACGGTGAGACGGGCAGGATGCACTCGCCGGTGATGCCGAGCGCCTCGCGGCTGGTCGCCAGCACGCGCAGGGCGGGGCAGGCGGCCAGCAGCGTGTCGGCCAGGGCCGCCGTCGCCTCGATCAGGTGCTCGCAGTTGTCCAGCACCAGCAGCAGCCTGCGGTCGGCGAGCGCCGTCGCCAGGCGGGCCGTCGGCTCGACGACCGGCAGGTCACGGGCGTTCGTACGATCGCGGATGTCGAGCGCGGCCAGCACGGCCAGTGGCACGTCCGGCCCGTCGGTCACCGGCGCGAGCTGCACGACGCACACGTCACCCCCGGTCCGGGCGGCGGCCTCGACGGCCAGCCGGGTCTTCCCGGCGCCACCTGGGCCGATCAGCGTGACCAGCCTGGTCGCCTCCAGCTCGGTGCTCACCTGACGCAGCTCCTCCGCCCTGCCGACGAAGCTGGTGAGCTGGGCGCGGATGCCCTGCCTGACCGCCTGCGCGCCCGGCACACCCGCGCCCGGCACGCTCGTGGCCGGGACGCCCAGGGCCGGATCGGATCGCAGCACCGCGAGGCGGGTGGCGGACAGCTCCGCGCCCGGCTCGATGCCGAGCTCCTCGTCCAGGATGCGCCGCCCCTCGTCGAAGGCCGCCAGCGCCTCGGCCTGGCGGCCGCTGCCGTACAGGGCGCGCATGAGCTGGGCGCGCGGCCGCTCGCGCAGCGGGTGGGCGGCGGTGAGCTGGCTCAGCTCGGCCACCAGCTCACGGTGGCGGCCCAGCTCCAGCTCGGCCTGGACCCGGTCCTCGGTGGCGGCCAGCCGCAGCTCCTCCAGCCGGGCGGCGGCCGCCTCCGCGTGCGGGGCGTCGGCCAGCGGCACGCCTCGCCACAGCTCCAGCCCCTCACGCAGCAGCGCCGCAGCGCGCCGGGGATCGCCGCCGGTCAACGCCTGCCGGCCCGCTGCGGCCAGCCGCTCGAAGCGGTGCGCGTCCACGTCGAGCGGGTCGGCCACCAGCCGGTAACCCGCTGGATGGAACTCCACCCGGTCACGCCCCAGCGCCCTGCGCAGCCGGGACACCTGCGACTGCAGCGCGTTGGCCACGCCGTCAGGAGGCCGCGTCCCGTACAGGACGTCGACGAGCCGGTCCGAGCCGACGATCCGGTCCGCCTCCAGGGCCAGCAGCGCCAGCAGCGCGCGCACCCGTGGACCGCCGAGCGCCACCGGCGCTCCGCTGTCGTCGCGCACTTCGGTCGGCCCGAGGATGTCGAAGCGCATGCTCCGATTATTGTGCTTCGGGCAGCATGGCGGTGATGTCCGCGTAGGTGGGCAGTGCGGGCTCAGGTTCTCCCTGTACGGCCCGCAGCTCGGCCAGGGCGCCCCGCAGGCTCGCCCGGTAGAGCAGCGACCCGGTGCTCACCCTCGCCACGCCTGCCCCCGCGAGCTCGGCCAGGCTCGGCCCGCCCGGCTGGTAGAGCACGTTCACCGGCAGCGGCGTGCTCTCCACCAGCCGCGCGATCTCGCCCAGCTCGCTGAGTCCGGGCACGAAGACGCCGTCCGCGTGCCCGTAGGCGCGCACCCGTTCCAGGGTGTCGCCGGTTCCCAGCCAGCGGGTGTCGGTCCTGGCGTTCACGAACACGCCGTGTCCCTTGGCCGCCTCGATGATCGCCTGATGGGTCTCGATCGGGCGCAGTGTGCCGTCGGCCCGGCCGTCCTCCAGGTTGACGCCCACGACGCCGAGCCCGGCCAGCGTCGCGACGAGCTCCGCCACCTGCGCGGGATCGTCGCTGAAGCCGCCTTCGACGTCCACGCTCACCAGCACGCCGAGGTCCTTGACCGTCCTGGCCAGGGCCACCGTCTCGGCCTTGGTGGCGCCGCCCGCGTCGGGCTTGCCGTGCACGGCGGACACGCCCAGGCTGGTGGTGCCGATGGCGGCGAACCCCTGCCGGGCGAGCAGCGCCGCCGAGCCGTAGTCCCAGGCGTTGGGCAGCAGCAGGGGGTCGCCCGGCCGGTGCAGCTCACGGAACCTCGCGCTCATCCGTGCCCCTTACCCAGCAGCGCCTCCAGCACGCCCGCCGCCAGGGCGAGCCCGTGCCGGGAGGCGGGGCAGGGCCGCAGGCCCGCGCCGAACGTCAGGTGCGGCGTCTCACCCCGCGAGGCGTCGAACCGGCCGGGATCCGCGAACACGTCAGGATCGCGGTTCACCGCCACCAGATCGATCACCATCTCCGCGCCGGTCCGCCGATCGACCCTCCGCGTCGCCTGCAACGGCGGATCAAGCCGAAGCACCTCACCCAGCAACCCGTCCACCTGTCCGCCGGGGTCCGTGCGGGGGAACGTGGCTGCGCGGGTCCGCGCGTGTCCGAGCGCGGCGTCGATGAGGCCCTCGGTGGCGGCGTGGGCCTGGAGGAGCAGGGAGATCCGGGCGATGCTTTCGGGGCTTTCGGGGCTCTCGGGGGTGGTGCCGCCGGCCAGCCGGATCAGGTCGGTGACCGCGGCGTCCGCCTCGGGGCTCTCCACGCCGGACAGGTAACCCGTCGCGGCGGTCCGTACGGCCTTCGTCAGGCGGCCGGTGTCGTCGAAGCCGAGAGCGGCGCCGAGCACCGCGGTGGGAACGCCCCGCCAGTCGCCCCCGCGTTCGAGCGTCAGCTCTCCGGCCGCCGATCGCAGCGCGCCCGCGTCGAGCGTCGCCAGAATGGCGGTCAGCACCCGCCGCCGCTCAGCGTGGACCTCCCCATGACTGAACCGCGACACCCGCGAGCGCAGCCAGGCGAGCGTTCCGGGCTCGCCGTCCTGCCGCACCGGCGGCGGGACGTAACGGGGGTCCGCGAGCAGCGCGCGGGCTTCGGCATGACGGGTGATGAGCATGGGCTCACGCTAGAACGACATCCTTTCGGCGGGCGGCGAAGCATGCCCGCGCGGCGGCCGGCCAGCACCGGGGCAGCCCCGCGCCTCAGGCGGCCAGCCGTTCGTCGCGTGCCGCCGGGGCGGCGCCAGTCACCGGTGGGGCCATGACGGTCCGGCGGATCATGAAGGCCACCGCCATGGCGGCGACCAGCACGACCTCGGTCAGCACCAGACCCCGCTGCAGCAGCCCGTAGTAGGCCTCGCCGCCGATCCACGGCGAGGTGAAGGAGGCCGGGTGTGCCGCCAGGTAGACGGCCAGCGCCACCGCGGAGGTCACGCTCAGCGCCTTGACGGCGGTCCAGCGCGGCAGCGCCGCACGCCCGCGCGCCAGCCCCCACGCCGCGACGGGCAGCGTGGTGAAGACGACCGCCCCCGCCCAGCGGTGAATCTCCCCGGACGCCGACTTGATCACCGTGGCGTCGGTCGGGAACAGCGCGCACAACATCAGGCCGCCGGCCGCGGCCAGCAGCAGCACCCTGGTGGCCGCGGTGCGCCCCGGCTCCCCGGTCGCGAGACCGTACGCCAGCGACAGGCAGGCCGACGCCAGGGCGAGCATGCCGATGACCACCGGCAGCAGCCCGCCGGAGACCAGCGCGTAGTCGCTGAGCAGCGGCCGGTCGGGCAGCATGAACTCGGCGTAGCCGAACGCCAGCAGGGCGACCAGCGTGCCCGCCACGGTCACGGTGCCGGCCGTCTTCTCGCTCATCGTGCCACCTCATCGTAGATCTGCTCGAAACGGGCGAGGGAGGTCTGGTGGTCGTGGGTGAGGGCGAGCTCACGGCTGGCCCGGCCGAAGCGCTCGCGCAGCGCGTCGTCGGCGAGGATGCGCGTCAGGTGCCCGGCCAGCGCCGTCACGTCTCCAGGCTGGAACAGGTAGCCGTTGCCGTCGACCAGGTGCGGCAGCGCCATGGCGTCGGCGGCGACCACGGGCAGCCCGCTGGCCATCGCCTCCAGCGTCGCGATGCTCTGCAACTCGGCGACCCCCGGCATGGCGAACACGTCGGCGGCGGCGAACGCCTGCGGCATGCTCTCGTCGGGCACGAACCCGAGGAAGAACGTCCGCTCGCCCACCCCGATCCGCCTGGCCAGCCTCTCCAGCTCGCCGCGCTGGTTGCCCTTGCCGACGAACGCCACCTGCGCGTCGGTCTCGTTGAGCACGTACGGCAGCGCCCGCACGATCTCGTCGAGCCGCTTCTCCTCGTCCAGGCGGCCGACGAACAGCACGGTGGGCCGGTCGGGCAGCTCGAACCGCTTGCGGGCCCAGGCCTTCGGCTCGGCGTGCGGGTGGAACCGGGTCAGGTCGATGCCGCAGGAGACCGGCTCCACGTCGTAGTCGAAGCCCTGGGCGGTGAGCAGGCCGGCGGCCAGCGGGGTCGGCGTGGTGATGTGGTCGGCCTTGCCGAAGATCCGGCCGAAGTCGCGCCAGGCCAGCCGGCCCGCCTTCTCCCGCAGCTTGGCCGGGATGTGGGCGAACTGGAAGAGGTTGTCGGGCATGAAGTGGTTGGTGGCCACGATCGGCACGCCGCGGCGGCGGGCGGCGGCGATGGCGGACCTGCCGACCACGAAGTGGCCCTGGGTGTGCAGCACGTCCGGCTCGATGGCCTCCACGAGCCGGTCCAGCCGGGTGGGGACGGTGACGCGCATGGTCGGGTGGACCAATAGCGGCGCCGAGCGCAGCCGGTGCACGATGACGCCGTCGACCACGTCGGAGCTGGCCGGGCCGAGCTCCGACTGGCAGACCACGTGCACCTCGTTGCCGCGTTCGGCCAGGCCGGTGGCCAGCCTGTGGGTGAAGTAGGCGGCGCCGTTCACGTCGGGAGGATAGGTGTCGCTGGAGATCAGGACCCGCCGGGGACGAGTGGGGGCGGGGGCGAGTGCGGTCGTTGCTTCGATGGTGCGCATGGGCATGGCCATGATGGGTGACTCCGTTTTCGAGATATGAACCCCGGCTGGGGAAGGCCGGAGCGGTGAGATCAAGGTGAAGATCAGTGCCGCGCCTCCAGCGGGCTGGTGCGCGCCAGGGCGAAGGTGCCCGCCGCGGTGATCGCCGCCGCCGCGATCGGCAGCACGCCGGTGGGCAGCGGCTCACCGAGTAGCAGGGCGCCGAAGGCCACCGCGGTGAGCGGGTCGGCGATCTGCAGGGAGGCGAAGGAGACGCCGAAGTGGCCGACGGCGTAGGCGCGCTGCAGCATCATCAGGGCCAGCAGCGCCGGAACGGGCAGCGCCAGGAGGTACCACCAGTTCCAGCCGCCGTCCACCAGCACCCGGACCAGCGTGGCGGTGGCGCCGTACAGCACTCCCGAGCTGGTGGCCAGCAGGGCGGCGCGGCCGGCCGGGGAGGCCGCCTTCGAGCCCGCCCACAGCAGGACCGCCGCGACGCCGGCCACGCCGAGCAGGGTGAACAGCCCCTGCGTGGTCAGCTGCGTGGGGCCCGCCGACTCCGGGACCAGCAGCACCAGACCGATCAGCCCGGCCGCGACCACGCCCGCCGCGGCCAGCTCGTTGCGAGCGGGCTTGCGGCCGTGCAGCGTGGCGGCGATCGGCAGCGCGAACAGCAGGCTGGCCACGCCCATCGGCTGCACGACGGTCAGCGGGCCGAGGCCGAGCGCCACGATGTGCAGGCCGCCTCCCACCAGAATGGACAGTCCGCCGAACAGCCAGCGCGGCCTGCGCAACAGCGCCAGCAGACCGGGCTTGGCCGTACCGAACGCCTCGAACTGCTGCAGAGCGGCGCCGAGCGCGAAGAACAGCGATCCGATGAGGGCGATAGCAGCGGCCAGCACAGTCATGCCGACTCCTTTCAATCTGGATGGTCACCGGGCAGGGTCAAACGGACGTGTCCACCGGGAGGCGCTGGGGAGAAGCCTTGGTGGCGCGTCGCTTCCTGGCCCACCGGACCACCTCGACGATCGCGGTGATGCTCAGCGCGATGCCGAGTCCGAGCAGCAGGCCCTTGATCGGGTCCTGCTCGAACGCCATCCCGCCGAAGAAGCCGATCAGCCCGGAGTAGACGCCCCAGGAGACGGCGGCGATCGCGTCGAAGAAGGTGAACGAGCGCAGCGGGTAGCGGACGGCGCCCATGGTGAGCGTGGTCGCGGTCCGGCCGCCGGGAATGTAGCGGGCCACGACCAGGACCAGCCCGCCGCGCTCGGCGAGCGTGTCACGCGCCCACACGAACGCCTTGCGCTGCCGGATCCTGCCACCGGCCTTGCGCCCGAGCGCGTAGGAGATGTGGTCACCGGCGAAGGCGCCCAGGGCGGCCACCACGATCACCAGGGCGAGGTTCGTCTGCCCGGTCGCCGCGAACACCCCGGCGGTGATCACCGAGGTCTCCGCCGGCACGACAGGGAAGAACCCGTCGAGCAGCGCCAGCCCGAACAGCGCCAGATACAGCCATGGCGACGACATCACCTGCTGGAGTAACTCCAGGACAGCGTGCGACATCAGCGTGTACTCCGATCGTTGGGGCGCCTACTCAGCCTGGCGGTGAGGAGGGCCATGAGACATCGGGGATCTCCCCGATCGAACGAGGACCTGTCCCTTAGCGGGGGCAGGGGTCGTACGGTCCCAAGCCTCAATCCCCGCAGGTCATGGCACATCGGTCGATCGGTAGGCGCCACCCCCGACTTTCGTCAGGGGCGGCTGCGCGGCCCCCGGTGACACTCTTCGATCCAACCGGTCGCGGCGCCTTGGCACAGCAGTGCGGGTATCCGCCTTTGGGGTAGGGCCAGCCCCACCTCGGCGGTGACACGGTCACCACCCTTCCTTTCGTCAGGGCCGGCGGTGGACGATCGGCCGTGCCGGGACGCGGGCGGGGGCCTATACCGTCGTCGACGTGAGACTTCCGCGCCGAGCGAGCCGTCGCCAGGTGGCCCAGGACGTGCTGCTGTGGTGCCTGCTGTCCATCGCGGTGTCGGCCATGGGCCCCGATCCGTTCGAGCAGCCGATGGCCTTCGCGGGGATCACCGTGCCGCGCGTCGCGCTGGCCGGGCTGGCCGTGCTGGCCGGCCGGGCGTGGCCGCTCGCGGCGGTGGCGCTGCTGCTGCCGCTCGGCCCGTGGGACTTCACCGTGGGCCTCGCCACCTCGGACCTGACCTGGATCGCACCGTCCGGCGGCTACGTGAAGATCTTCCCGTTCGTCGCGACCTCGCCGTTCGTCATCTGGTACGCCTACCTCACCGGCCGGCGGCTGCCCCGGTTCCTGCCCGCCCTGGCGCTGGCCTCCGTGCTCTCCGCCGTCGGCGTGGGCCTGGTGCTGTCGCAGGGCGGCACGGTCGGCCTGTGGACCACCATGACCACCGGCCTGCTGGGCACGTACGCGGTGCCGTACCTTCTCGGCCTGCTCCGCGGCAGGCTGCTGCAGCAGCGGGAGCAGGCGAGGTCGTCGGCCGAGGCGCAGGCGAGGCTGCGCGAGCGGGCCAGGATCGCCCGGGACATGCACGACTCGCTCGGCCACGACCTGGCCCTCATCGCGGTCCGGGCCGCCGGGCTGGAGATGGCGCCCAGCCTGGATCCCGCTCAGGTCAGGGCGGCGGGCGAGCTGCGGCTGGCCGCGGCGGACGCCACCGAGCGGCTGCACCAGATCATCGGCGTGCTCCGCGACGAGGCCGAGGCGGCGCCGCTGTCCCCGGCGCGCGAGGACGTGGCCGCGCTGGTCGGCCGGGCCCGCGCCTCCGGCATGACGATCGCCCTGCGCCTGGCCGAGCCGGTGCCCGCCCTGGCGCACGCCGTGGTCCAGGAAGGGCTCACCAACGCGGCCAAGCACGCGCCGGGCGCCGAGGTCACGGTCACCGTCGCGCCGGGCCGCGTCGTCGTCGCCAACGGCCCGGCCACCCGCCCCCGGTCGGCGGTCGGGTCCGGCGGTCTCGGGCTGGCGGGCCTGCGCGAGCGGGTACGGCGCGAAGGCGGCACGCTGGCGGCGGCTCCCACGGCGGACGGGTTCGAGCTGGCCGTCGACCTGCCCTGACGTCTCCCCCTGGTGGGGGAGGCGGATCCCCTCGGCGCGGGAGGCCGGGCGACGCCGCTCGGAGCAGGCTCGGAGCATGGACGAGAAGAAGGCCGGAATCGGCCGGATCACCGCGGCGATCGTGGCCATCGCCGCCATGCTGCCCTACCTCACGCTCAAGATGCTCTGGCTGACGGGCAGCTCCCTGGGCATCACCGACCCGGAGCTGATGAGCGGCTCGGTCATGATGGGGATGAACACGCTCACCTTCGTCATGGACGCGATCGCGCTGGTCCTGGCGCTGGCGTTCACCATGCGGTGGGGGAAGCGGCTGCCCGCCTGGCTGGTGCTGCTGCCGCTGTGGGTGGGCGCCGGGCTGCTGTCGGTGGTGATGGTGACCGCGCCGCTGAGCGTGATCATGGCGGGCGTGTCCGTGTTCGACACCGGCGGCCCGATCGAGCCGTGGGTCTACCTGGCCGTCTACACCGGCTTCATCGGGCAGGGCGCCGGTCTCATGACGGCGTTCGCCCTCTACGCCCGCGACCGCTGGACCAGCGTCTTCACCACCTCCATCGGGCACCCGTACACCTCGCTCACCCGGTCCTTCCAGCGCGTCGTGGGCTGGGGATCGCTGCTGGTGGCCGGGATCGTCGGCGGCACCCGCCTGTACTGGGCGCTGGGCGGCACGGCGGGACTGCTCGGGGAGACCGCCGTCGCGATGACCCCGGTCGGGGGCATGAGGGAGGCGGTGCAGGGTCTGATGGCCATCGCCGCCGGTGCCGCGCTGGTGGTCCTGGTGCGGGCGCGCGGGCGCGGGCCGTTCTGGCGGCCGCTGGTCGTGGGCTGGCTCGGCTCCGGCGCGCTGTTCGGCTGGGGCCTCTACGCGATGATCGTCACCTTCGCCGCGGGGCCGCTCGGCGCGCACACCCTCGGCGGGCCCGACTTCGTGGCGCTGTTCGGCATGCTGACCGGGCTGGTGATGGGCATGTGCGGGGCGTTCCTGCTGGCCGAGCGCTCCGGCGCGCTCGCAGGTGGTCTCTCCGGCGGTCTCTCAGGCGTGGGTGACGTGCAGCCTGCGCAGCAGCCGCTTGAAGCCGAAGATGGAGATGGTGATCGCCAGGCCGCTTATCACGGCCACCGCCGAGGTGCGCAGCAGCATGTACCCGCCGAGTGAGCCGGCGAGCGACTCGTACACCGCGAGGGCGATGCTCAACGTCGAGTTCGCCAGCAGCACGAACGCCCACAGCAGGGTGATCCTGGCGAAGAACCTGCGCACCCGCTCGTGCTTGAGCACCGCGTTCGGCAGATGGATGTAGTCGAGCGTCAGCTTCTGCACGAGCGGCCTGTTCAGCCGCACCGAGGCGAGGAAGGCCATGCTGATGCAGATCGTGCCCAGTTCCGGCTGGATGAAGTACCACATCCAGGTGCCCGTCCACAGCCCCACGATGGTGCGCAGGGTGATCGCCGCCGCGGCCAGCAGCATCGTCGCCGGCACCGGGATCCGCCTGATCAACCGCCAGGCCACCCCGCCGTACACCCACGCGCAGGTCAGGATCAGCGCCCACTTCAAACCCAGCACCACCATCGCGAGATAGAACACCGCCATCGGCGCCACGACCGCTTCGAGCAGTCTCGGCGCCGCCTGCCGGGCCAGGGCGGTGAGCCGGGGCAGGGTGACTGGTGGGTGCGTCATGGATCGCTCCGCAGATAGGCCGACGGCCGGGCACTACCCGGGCGCCGGGCTGGCAGGCTTACCAGATGGGCCGCTCGACATCACCTGGCGGCCACCTTGAGGCCCCGACGATCGCATCGGGTGGTTGCCGGTCGCTTTCCGGTGGCTTACCGTACCTGACCGTCTGAGCGGTGGCTGCGTCTTTCGGCACGTTCAGCGGGCGGAGGCGGCCTTTTCCTACGCGTTCGCCCACGTCAGGGCCCGATATACCTTTCTGGTCAGCCCAGTGAGGTGGTGGCCAGCTTCGCCCCGAATCCCAGGAACAGCGCGCCCACCCCCGAGGTCAGCCCCGCGCTCAGCCGCCTGCGGGTGCGGAACTGAGCGGCCAGGAAGCTCCCGCCGAAGATCAGCGCGGACAGGTAGAGGATGCTGAAGACCTGGATGATCGCCCCCAGGATGAGGAACGACAGCGCCGGCGCGGCGTAACCGGGGTCCACGAACTGGATGAAGAACGAGACGAAGAACAGGATCGCCTTCGGGTTGAGCAGGCTGATCGTCAACGCCTTGCGGAACGGCCGCACCGCCTTGGGCCCGGGCCGATCGGACTCCATCACCGCCGCGGCGGCCACCTGGCCGAGCTCACCCTCGGGCCGCGCCCGCCAGGCCTGCCAGGCGCCGCGCAGCATCTGGAAGCCGATCCAGGCCAGATAGGCCGCGCCGGCGTACTTCACGATCGCGAACAGCACCGGATTCGACCGCAGGAGCGACGCGGCGCCCGCGGCGGCCAGCGCCATCAGCACGGTGTCGCCGACGAACACCCCCGCGGCGGCCCGGTACCCCTGGCGGACCCCGCGCTGCGCGGACAGGGCCAGGACGTACACGGAGTTGGGGCCAGGCAGGAGGATGATCAGGAAGGCGCCGATGACGTAGGTCCAGATGTCGGTGATTCCGAAGAACATGTGGTCTCGCTCCAGCTTGCCCGTGGTGACATGTCACGGTACCGCCGATATTTGGGTCTTTCCTAGTTGGCCGGTCCTCTTCACTCTCAGTGCAGGCGCGCGTAAACACCAAGCCCGCGCGCCTGGGAGGACATGGTGAAACGCCGATTAGTCATCCTGCTGGCCGTCCTGGGACTCATCTGCCTGACCGGCATGACCGGGGCGGGGGCCACCGCTGAGCCGCCGGCCAACAAGCAGTACCGCGTGCAGGGCCCGGCCGACGCGCGGGAACGCAGCGCCGTCGCGTCGACCGGCGCCGCCATCGACGAGGTGACACAGGACTCGGTCCTGATCACCGCCACGGAAGCCGAGGTCGCCGCGATCGAGCGGCTCGGCTACCGGGTCACGGAGGTGCCGCGCCCGTTACCCCCGTCAGCTGCCGTGGCAGCTGACTTCCCGCCGGCGGACTCGGGCTATCACAACTACGCGGAGATGACCGCGTACGTGGACGACGTGGTCGCCGATCATCCGGCGATCGCCCAGAAGTTCACCTACGGCTCCTCCCACGAGGGCAGGCCGCTCATCGGCGTCAAGATCAGCGACAACGTGGGGACGGACGAGGCGGAGACGGAGGTGCTGTTCACCGCCCACCAGCACGCCCGCGAGCACCTCACGGTCGAGATGGCCCTCTACCTCATGGACCTGCTCACCGACGGCCACGGCACCGACACCCGGATCACGGACCTGGTGAACACCAGGGAGATCTGGATCATGCCGGACCTCAACCCCGACGGCGGGGAGTACGACATCGCCACCGGCAGCTACCGGTCCTGGCGGAAGAACCGGCAGCCGAACAGCGGCTCGTCGGCCGTCGGCACGGACATGAACCGCAACTGGGGCTACAACTGGGGCTGCTGCGGCGGCTCCTCCGGGTCGTTCTCCAGCGAGACCTACCGGGGCGCGGCCGCCGAGTCGGCGCCCGAGGTCAAGGCCGCGGCGGACTGGGTGCGCGGCCGCGTCGTCGGCGGCGTGCAGCAGCTCAAGGCGCACATCGACTGGCACACCTACAGCCAGCTCATCCTCTGGCCGTACGGCTACACCTTCGACGACACCGGGCCGGGCCTGACGCAGGACGACCGGGACGCGCACGCCACGCTCGGCCAGAACATGGCCACCACCAACGACTACACCCCCCAGCAGGCCAGCGACCTCTACATCACCGACGGCACCATCGACGACTGGCTGTGGGGTACGTACAAGATCTTCAGCTACACCTTCGAGATGTACCCGGCCAGCTCCAACCCCGGCTTCTACCCGCCGGACGAGCAGATCGTCCCCCAGACGACCCGCAACAGGGAGGCCGTGCTCCGCTTCCTCGAATACTCCGACTGCGTCTACCGGATCATCGGCAAGGAGTCGCAGTACTGCGGCACGGGCACCCCGCCGGTGACGGTCCACTCCGACACCTTCGAGACCGCCACCGGCTGGACGACCGACCCGAACGGCACAGACACGGCCACGTCGGGGCAGTGGGAGCGCGGCGATCCCGCGGCCACCTCCTCCTCCGGGGCCAAGCAGCTCGGCACCACGGTCAGCGGCGCCAACGACCTGGTGACCGGCCGGCTGGCGGGCAGTTCGGCCGGCACGTACGACATCGACGGCGGCGTCACCTCGATGCAGTCGCCGCCGATCGCCCTGCCCGCCTCCGGTGACCTCACCCTGTCGCTGTCGTGGTACCTCGCGCACGGCTCGAACGCCTCCAGCGCGGACTACTTCAGGGTCAAGGTGGTGGGTTCGACCACGACCACCGTCTTCCAGCAGGCGGGCGCCGCCACCAACCGCAACGGCGCCTGGAGCGTGGCCACGGCCGACCTGAGCGCCTTCGCCGGCCAGACGGTGCGCGTCCTCGTCGAGGCCGCCGACGCGTCAGGCGCCTCACTCGTCGAGGCCGGCGTCGACGACGTACGCATCACCCAGCAGTCCTGACATCCAATGCCCCGCCGTGATCAATACGGCGGGGCCTTTTATTGGGTCTTGTAAGGAACCCTTGTCAAGGCTACGATCGCGACAACTCTTAGGAAACTTTCCTAACAGAATCTTGCCGGATTCCCCCCGGAACCCGGCTCCTGCTGACCCCCCAAGCGCCCGCGTCGCCTCCCGCGGGCCGTGCCGTGCGGCTTGCGCTCTACCCCCCAGGCGCAAGCCGTACGGTACGCCAGCAAGAAGGATGAAATGTGAAAGTTCGCGTGATCTTAGTATCGCTCGCGACCCTCGCCCTCAGCCTCATCGCGCTCCCCGCCCACGCCGCCTCGGCCTCCGCCACCTTCGTCAAGGTCTCCGACTGGGGCACCGGCTTCGAAGGCAAGGTCACCGTCACCAACGGCACGTCCACCCCGATGAACGGCTGGACCGTACGGTTCGACATCCCGTCCGGTTTCACGATCCCCTCCGCCTGGGACGCCGTACTGACCAAGGACGGCAGGCAGCACACGTTCACCAATCCGAGCTGGGCGTCCGCCCTGGCGCCGGGAGCCAGCGTCAGCTTCGGCTTCAACGGCAGCCCCGGCAACTTCCCCGGCATCTCCAACTGCACGCTGAACGGCGCGTCCTGCGACGGCGGCACCGGCCCGGGCCCCGGCGTCCCCGGCAAGCCCGGCGCCGTGACGGCGAACCCCACCGACAGCGCCATCGCCCTGTCCTGGGGAGCCTCCGGCGGCACCGTCACCGGCTACCGGGTCTACGAGGGCACGGCCGTCAAGGCCACGGTCAGCTCCACCGGCTCGACCATCGGCGGCCTCGGCGCCTGCGAGACCCACACCTACACGGTCAGGGCCTACAACACGGCAGGGGAGTCGCCCGCCAGTGACCCGGTGACCGCGACCACCACCGGCTGCGACCCGGGCGAGCCCGGCGGGGATCTGCCCGCGCACTTCCTCACCGGCTACTGGCACAACTTCGTCAACCAGGCGACCGAGCTGAAGCTCTCGGCGGTGCCCAACGACTACGACCTGATCGCGATCGCGTTCGGCGAGGCCACCGCGACGCCGGGCGAGGTCGTCTTCGGCGTCGACCCGGGGCTGTCGAGCGCGCTCGGCGGCTACACCGACGCCCAGTTCAGGGCCGACGTGCAGGCGCTGCACCAGCGCGGCAAGAAGGTCATCCTGTCCGTCGGCGGCGAGACCGGCCGGGTCCAGGTGGCCGACGCCGCGGCCGCGACCAGGTTCGCCGACACGGTGCACGCGCTCATGCGGAGCTACGGCTTCGACGGCGTCGACATCGACCTGGAGAACGGGCTCAACGCCACCTACATGGCCCAGGCGCTCAGATCGCTGCGCGCCAAGGCGGGCGCCGACCTGATCATCACGATGGCGCCGCAGACCATCGACATGCAGTCGGCGCAGATGGAGTACTTCAAGCTCGCGCTGAGCATCAAGGACATCCTCACCGTCGTCCACATGCAGTTCTACAACTCCGGCTCGATGCTCGGCTGCGACCGGCAGTGGGCGTACTCGCAGGGCTCGGTCGACTTCATGACCGCGCTGGCCTGCATCCAGCTGGAGAACGGCCTGCGTCCCGACCAGGTGGCCCTGGGCCTGCCCGCCGGGCCGGGGGCGGCCGGTGGCGGAGTCGTCGCGCCCGCCCTGGTCAACCAGGCGCTGGACTGCCTGGCCACGCGTACCCGCTGCGGGACCTTCACGCCGCCGCGCGCCTATCCGGGCATCCGCGGCGCGATGACGTGGTCCATCAACTGGGACGCCAGCAACAACTGGAACTTCTCCAGGACCGTCAAGCCGCACCTCCAGGGAATGTCATGAAATTTCGTCGCATGTTCCTTGCCTTACTCGCCTCCCTCGCCCTGACCGTCTCCGGCCTCGCCACCATCGCCCCGGCCGCCTACGGCGCGGCGGTCGTCGCCGCCCCCGCCTGGACGGCATGGACCCCGTACACGGTCGGCACCCGCGTCACCCACAACGGCGTCGACTACGAGTGCCTGCAGAGCCACACCTCCCAGCCCGGCTGGGAGCCGAACGTCGTGCCCGCGCTGTGGAAGGTCGTCTCCGGCGGCGGCGGGCCCGACACCAGCGCCCCCTCCGTGCCGGGCAACCTCCGCTCGACCGGCGTCACCGCGAGCAGCGTCTCGCTGGCCTGGAACGCCGCCACCGACAACGTGGGCGTCACCGGCTACAACGTCTACCGGGGCTCGACCCTGGTGACCACCGTCTCCGGCACCTCCTACACCGACACCGGCCGCGCGGCGAACACCAGCTACACCTACACGGTCAGGGCCCGCGACGCCGCCGGCAACCTGTCGGGCACGAGCAACACCGTCACCGCCAGGACCTCCGAAGGCGGCGGCCCCGACCCCGACCCGAACCCGTCCAGGATGCCCGGCGCGCCGTACCTCTGGATGGGCTGGGGCAACCCGCCCAACCCGGGCACGGTCATGGACGCCACCGGCATCAGGTCGTTCACCATGGCGTTCATCCTGTCCAGCGGCGGCTGCAACCCGGCCTGGGACGGCCAGCGCCCGCTGACCGGCGGCGCCGACGCGCAGGCGATCAACACGATCAAGTCCAAGGGCGGCAGCGTCCAGATTTCCTTCGGCGGCTGGCAGGGCAACAAGCTCGGCCCGAACTGCTCCACCCCGGCCGCCTTCGCCGGCGCCGTGCAGCAGGTCATCAACGCCGTCGGCCCCGCGGTCGTCGACTTCGACATCGAGAACACCGACGAGTTCGAGAACTACACGGTCCAGGACCGCATCCTCAACGGCCTCAAGATCGTCAAGCAGAACAACCCCAACGTCAAGGTGGTCGTCACCTTCGGTACCTCGACGACCGGCCCGAACGCGCACGGCGTCCGCCTGATCAACCAGGCCAGGGCGCTGAACGTGCCGATCGACAACTTCACCATCATGCCGTTCGACTTCGGCAGCTCCAACATCTACACCGACACCGTCAACGCCGCCGAAGGCCTGAAGAACGCGCTGAAGAACGCCTACGGCTGGTCCGACGCGCAGGCGTACGCGCACATGGGCATCTCCGGCATGAACGGCCTGTCCGACCAGCAGGAGCTCACCACGCCGCAGACCTGGACCCAGATCGTCAACTGGGCGAAGGACAGGGGCCTGAACAGGCTCGCCTACTGGGGCGTCAACCGTGACCGCCCCTGCCCCGGCGGCGGCGTGGTCTCCAACTGCAGCGGTATCGCGCAGGCCGACTGGGAGTTCACCAGGATCACGGCGGGCTTCTGACCGATACCGATACCGGGCCCGGGGCGGTGGCGAGGCCGCCCCGGGCTCACGGCATGCGCACGAGGTGGGTGGGTTTCAGCGGGAGGCCGGCCCCCGGCGGCCGGTAGACCGGCAGCGCCTCGCCGTACTCGTGCATCCAGGCGTGGTCGATCAGCAGCCGCATCCGCCGCTCGCCCGGCTCGGCGCCGGCGACGGCCGGTTCGAGGCGCGCGGTGGTGAGCTTGGCCACCGCGTCGGCGATCAGCCGCGCGTCCGGCGGGGCCAGATCACACCGCTCGTCCGGCCCGATGAGCAGGTCCACCTGGGGCGGCAGCGGGTAGATCCACCTCGGCAGGGCGAGCACCCGTGGCGGCGGCGCCATCGGCAGCCCGTCGCGCACCGCCTCCAGCAGCACCGACCGCGACGTCCGGTGCTCGAACAGGCCGTCGCCGAGCGCCCAGCTCAGCGCCCCCACGTCGGAGCGGTCCTCACCGCACGCGTGCAGGCACAGGTACGGCACCAGCGGGATGTCCGGCCCGGCCGACGGCTGCGCCCAGCCGTCCCGGCAGCCGGTGAGCACCAGCAGCGCCAGCATCGCCCGGTAGGCGGTGTCGGCGTGCGGCGTGTCCAGCCACCCCGGCACGACCATGCACCGCCCGTGGGTCTTCTCCGCCGTCACGCCCAGCTCCCGCGCGATCTTCACCGCGCGCGAGGCGGCCACCCCGGTGTACGCCTCCTGCCAGCCAGGTGTGTACGGCTCGGCGCGATCGTCGTAGCCGGACGGCCAGCGGCCCGGCAGCCCCGGCCTGGCCACCCCGTACGTCGCCAGCAGCAGGTCGAACACCGTCGTCACCAGGTGATCGCCGTCCCGGACCGCGGGCACGCCCCGGGGCAGCACGCCGGGCCCGTCGTCGAAGCGCGGCAGCAGCACCTCGGTCCCCTTCGAACCGTCCGCGCCGTACAGGCTCAGCCGGCCGGCGGCCGGCCCGAGCAGCCCGCCGGGCACGAGCACGCCGCCGCGCTCGCGCAGCCGCACCAGGAACGGCAGATCGGTCCACTCCATCGCGTGCTCGGTGAAGGCGGGCCGGTCCAGGTAGAACTCCTTGAGCAGCACGTGCCCGACCGCCATGGCCAGCGCGCCGTCGGCGCCCGGACGTACCACCAGCGTCTCGTCAGACAGCCGCGTCGGGTGCGGCCCGATCGCCACCACCTTCTGCCCCTTGTAGCGCCCGGCGATCACCCACGGCGTGCCGGGCGCCCGTACGGTCCGGTTGTTCTCCCCCCACAGCAGCACATAGGCCGCCTGCGCCCAGTGCTCGGTCGCCGGCCCGGGGAAGCTCGGGCCGAGGATCTGCGCGGGCGCGCTGGACTGCTCGGTCAGCACCGCGCCGCCCATCCCGCCGACCAGCCCGGCCAGCGGCGAGGTCGCCAGCGCGGCCACCTGATCCGCCCCGTGCTCGGCGGCGGTGTGCACGATCGCCGCCGCGGCCAGCTCGGCGGCGGTGTGGTCATCGAGGGGAACCCGCCGCCCGCCACGCGCCTGGCGGTAAACCTCCGAATTCGCTGTGAGTTTCGCCCAGGCCGCGACGGGGTCCCGTATCCCTTCACGGACCTCGAAGTAGAGCCTGACCAGCGCCTGGTTGACTAGCGATCCCCCCATGCGAAAAGTTCAGCACAGACGGTCATGATCTGACGCCTTTAGGCACCGCATGTCGGGGATAAGAATTCAGAAGTGCAGGTAGCACCATGCTTTTCTGTACGGCACTCTAGATCCCGCCATGGATTACGCAGTCATCACGGGGATCATCCTCGTCACCGGAATCGCCCTCGCCCTGATCGCCCAGTGGCGAGACTGGCGGCCGCCCCTGATCGTCGCCATCTGTGTGGGCATCGTCCTGCGGGTGCTGTTGCTGTTCACCGCGGCCGACGACTCCTGGCAACCGGTCGACTTCATCCACAGCTTCAAGCCGGCGGGCGAGGCGGTGCTGCGCGGCGAGGACCCGGTCCTGGCCAGCGAGGGCGGCTGGCACTTCCTGCCGACGATCCCGTACGTGTACGGCATCCTGCTCTGGCTCGGCATCCCGTGGGAGTTCGCCGGCCGCTTGGTCACCGTGGTCGCCGACATCGTGCTGATCCCCCTGGTGGCCAAGCTCGCGGGCGGCCCCAAGGCGTCGCTGCGCGCCTTCCAGTACGCGCTCAACCCGCTGGCGTTGCTGGTCGCCTCCATCCACGGCCAGGTCGAGCCGGTGGCGCTGGTCTTCGGCGTGGCCGCGTTCGTCGTCGCGCGCGGGCCCGGCTCCCCGGAGCGGGCGGGCATCCGCACCGACGTCGTCGCCCTCTTCCGCAGCCTGACCGCCAACGGGTGGGCAGCCGCCCCGCGCCCCCTGCTCGGCATGCTCCGCCAGGGACTGCGACCCGGCCCCACCGACCGCGCCGACCTCAAGCGGGCCGCGCTCGCCGGGGTGCTGATGGGCCTGGCGCTGTGCGCGAAGAGCTGGCCGATCTGGCTGATCCCCGGCTTCCTGCTGCTCCTGCCGCACCTGCGGGCCCGGATCGTGGGGCTGTTCGTGACGGGCGTGGTGCCGCTGTTCTTCCTGGTGACCCTGCCGATCTTCGCGGGCACCTCGCTCAGCCAGATCCCCGAGGTCATCAGGGTCATCCAGGACATCAGGCCGATCGTCGGCGAGTGGGGCTGGACTCCCTGGTTCACCGGCGGCAACTGGGCGCTGGAGCCGGTGCTGGCCAAGGTCGGCACCTACCTGATCTACCTCTGCGTCGTCGCGGCGGTGGTGATCTGGCGGCGGGCCGACCCGATCGACATGACGCTCGCCATCCTGCTGATCTTCATGGTGGTCACGCCGCGCCTGGGCGCCCAGTACCTTCTCTGGTTCATGCCGTTCCTGATCGCCAGGCCCACCAGGTTCGCCTGGCCGGCCATCCTGGGCACCTGCTTCTGGGCGGCCTACGGCTACGTGTGGATGACGCAGTACGACCAGGCGGGCTGGTTCCTGCAGCACACCTACTGGTCGCGGGCGTCGATCGTGCTGCTGCCGGTCCTGTTCCTGGCGATGCCGTGGGCCCGCCGTGAACCGCCCCTGCCGGAGCTCGCCGAGCCCGTCGAAACGACAGGCCCGGCGAGCGATCACCTCACCGGTGCAGCCGGGCGTACAACGTGATCCACTGATCGGGACGGACGTGGCCCACGACCGTGTCGCGGGCCACGCCCGCTGCGGCGAGCGCCGCGTCCACCCCGTCGTAGCGGGTTCGCAGCGAGGCGCGCAGCGATCCGCCCACCCCGCTGAACCCCAGCTCGACCAGCCGCTGATAGTCCCGGCCCGACTGCACCAGCGGCTCGGGCCGGCGCTGGAGACGCAGGATCGCCGAGTCGACCGACGGGACGGGCCGGAAGCTCGCCCTGCCGATCCGGTCGCCCAGCCGCCAGTCGAACCACGGCCATGACTCCACCGTCACCAGGCTCCAGCGGCCGTAGTCGCCCGCCCTCTTACGCGCGTACTCCCGCTGCGTGAGCAGGGTCGCCGAGGTGAGCCCCGGCGCCCGCAGACACCAGCGCACGATCTTCGACGTGATCGAGTAGGGGATGTTGCCCACCACCGCGAACGGCTCACGCGGCGGCCGGGCGGTGGTGAAGTCGCCCCGCACCACGTCGATCCGGGGATCGTCGCGGGTCAGCGACGCCAGCCTGCCGGCCAGCCGCGGGTCGAGCTCGTAGCCGATCACCCTGGCTCCGGCCCCGGCCAGCGCCCTGGTCAGCACGCCGTCGCCCGCGCCGGGCTCCAGCACGAGCCCGTCGGGACCGGCGGCCTTGACCACCAGCTCCACCGCGTGCGGGTCGGCCAGGAAGTTCTGCGACAGTTCCCGTCTCGTCCTGTCGCGGGGCGTACGACCGCCCGTGACTTTCTTCTGGGTGTGTGAGTAGTTTCCGTGTGCGAAATTCTGCGCCACAGCTGCCCTTCCGGGTCCTCGAGTTGATGGAGATCTCGAAGGGCCCCGGGCACGCCGGTGGACGCGCTCAGTCAGTCATCGCGTCCACCGGCGGGCCAGAGGCCGGCCGTGACGGATGCGGACCGCGTACAAGCCGTAGAAGCACGTGCACATGCCGCCGACGCTAGGCGGGCGCTCCCGGCGGTGGCAACCGAATAAAAGCGCTTTGAGCCGGCATTGAGGTGCCTGGGGTAATCCTTGGGGCATGGACCGACCGGCCAGGGTGCTCGTCGTCGACGACGAACCCAACATCCGCGCCCTGCTCTCGCAGACACTGCGCCTGGTCTCCTTCGAGGTCAGGACCGCTGAGACCGGGGCCGAGGCGGTGACGGCGGCCCGGGACTTCGCCCCCGACATCGTGGTGCTCGACGTGATGCTGGACGACATCGACGGGTTCGAGGTGGCCAGGCGGCTCGGCGACCGCGTGCCGGTGCTCTTCCTGACGGCGCGCGACGCCGTCGAGGACCGCGTCCAGGGGCTCTCGCTGGGCGCGGACGACTACGTGGCCAAGCCGTTCAGCCTGGAAGAGGTGGTGCTGCGGATCCGCGCGATCCTGCGGCGCAGCGCCGGCGGCGCCCGGCGCGAGGACGTCATCCGCTACGCCGACCTGGAGCTGGACGCGGCCGCTCACGAGGTACGGCGCGGCGGCGTGCCGGTGGACCTGTCCCCGACCGAGTTCAAACTGCTCGAATACCTGCTCACGAACGCCGGCCGGGTGGTCAGCAAGGCGCAGATCCTCGACAACGTCTGGCGCTACGACTTCGACGGCGACGCCAGCATCGTCGAGTCGTACGTCTACTACCTGCGCAAGAAGATCGACAAGGTCGAACCGCAGCTCATCCACACCGTGCGCGGCGTCGGCTACACGCTCAGGATCCCCCGGTGAGGCCCTCCACCTGGACCCTGCGCGCCCGCCTGGTCGTGGCGATGCTCGGGCTGACCACGCTCGCGCTGACGCTGGTCAACGTGTTCGGCATCACGCTGCTCCGCGACACCATGGTCCAGCGGGTGGACCAGCAGCTGACCGGCCTGACCAAGGTGTCCGGCCAGCGGGTCATGGCGATCCGGCCCGGACCCCCGCAGCCCGGCGAGATGGGCAACGTGCTGGAGAAGCGCCTCGCCTCCGTGATCCGGATCTACGTCTTCGGGCCGGACGGCGACCTCGTCAGCGCCCTCCCGCGCCACAACGGCCCCGGCCCGGAGCTCGGCGACGTCCACTACGGCACGCCGTACACCGTCGCCGGCTCCGACGGCCCCTCCTGGCGCGTCCTGGCCACACCCGCCGACGACGGCACCACCTGGGTGTTCGCGCAGTCGCTGGCCGAGGTCGAGCAGACCCAGACCTCCAACGTCGCCATCGCCACCGCCGTCAGCGCGCTGGTGCTGCTCCTGCTCGGGCTGGCCGCCGACGCCGTGGTACGGCTCGGCCTGCGACCGCTGACCAGGATGGAACGTACGGCGGGCCACATCGCCCGCGGTGACTTCGCCAGCCGGGTGCCCGCGCCCGACGGGCACACCGAGGCGGGACGCCTGGGCACGGCGATGAACGTCATGCTCGACCGCGTCGAGTCGGAGATCGCGGCCAGGACCGCCTCCGAGTCGCGGATGCGGCGCTTCCTGGCCGACGCCTCCCACGAGCTGCGCACCCCGCTCACCTCCGTACGCGGCTTCGCCGAGCTCTACCGCAGAGGCGGCGCCGACACCGGCGAGATGATGGGCCGGATCGAGGACGAGGCCGCCAGGATGGGCGTCCTGGTCAACGACCTGATGACGCTGGCCCAGCTCGACGAGGAGCGCCCGCTGGACCGCCGGCCCGTCGACCTGCTGGAGGTGGCGGCCGAGTCGATCCGCGACGCTCGCGTCCGCGTCCCCGACCGGCAGGTGCGGCTCTCCGGCTTCGACGACTCGCTCGTCCCCGTCTCCGTCGTGGGCGACGAGGCCCGCCTGCGCCAGGTGGCCGCCAACCTGGTCGGCAACGCGCTCACGCACACCCCCGCGGACGCCTCCGTCACGGTCCGCGTGGGCAGGCGGCAGGGCATGGCCGTGCTGGAGGTCGCCGACACCGGCCCCGGCGTGCCGCCCGAGCACGTACCGCACGTCTTCGACCGCCTCTACCGGGTCAACCCGGGCAGAACGCGAGGCAGCGGCGGCGCCGGACTCGGCCTGGCCATCGTGGCCGCCATCGTGCACGCCCACGGCGGCGAGGTCGAGCTCGACTCCCGGCCCGGCGAGGGAGCGACCTTCCGCGTCCTCCTACCTGGCTCCTAGGCGGCTCCCAGCCGGCTCCGATGCGGCCCGGCCACAGTCGGGAGCATGAGACGAGCATTACTCGCCGCCGCGCTGATCACCCTGGTAGCGGCCTGCGGAAACCAGCCGAGCACCACCGGCGTCGCCTCGGTGACGCGGGCCTCCGGCACGCCCGCGACCTCCGCCTCGCCCACCGCCTCCACCGACCCGGCGGAACAGGGCAGGAAGTTCGCCCAGTGCATGCGCGACAACGGCATCGACATGCCCGACCCGGATCCCGCCGACGGCAACGTCCGGATCATGACCAAGAAGGACGCCGGCAAGGGGGACATGAAGAAGGCGATGGAGGCCTGCCGGTCCCTGGCCCCCTTCAAGGACCGCAAGGAGCTGACCCCCGAGGACCAGGAGAAGATGCGTGAGTTCGCGCGGTGCATGCGCGACAACGGCGTCGACATGCCCGACCCCGACCCCGACGGCGGCGCCGTACGGATCAAGGGCGGGAACGGTATCAAGCCCGGCGACCCCACGTTCCAGAAGGCCATGGAGGCCTGCCGGGACATGGCGCCCCTCAGAGGCGGGCGCAAGTGACCCAGATCAAGGAGGAGAGCGATCTGCGGAGCCGCGCCCTGCCACCGCGCCGCCGGAGCCCCCTGCGCGTCGTCGCCTGGACCACCGGCGCCGCCCTGCTGGCCGCCGCGGTCACGGCCGCCGCCGTCGGCGTCGGCGGCACGGGCACGGGCACAGGTACGGCCACCGCGACCCGCACGCCCCCGGCCACCGCCCAGGTGACCAGGACGACACTCACCGAGACCAAGACCGTCGACGGCACCCTCGGCTACGGCGAGCCCCTGACCATCACCGCCAAGGCCCAGGGCACGATCACCTGGCTGCCCGCCGAAGGCGCCACCATCACCCGGGGCAGGGCCGTCTACAGCGTCGACGCCGACCGCCGCCCCCTGCTCTACGGCGCCATGCCGCTCTACCGCACCCTGGAGGACGGCGTCAGCGGCAAGGACGTCGAACTGCTGGAACGCAACCTGGCCAAGCTCGGCTACACCGGCTTCGACGTGGACGACGCCTACACCTGGGCCACCAGGGAGGCCGTCGAGGACTGGCAGGACGACCTCGGCGTGCAGGTCACCGGCAAGGTGCTCCCGTCCGACGTGGTCGTCGCCGACGGCCGGATCCGCGTCGCCGAGCTCAAGACCACGCTCGGCGCCACGGCCGGCGGCCCGGTCCTCACCGCGACCGGCACCACCCGCCAGGTCCTCGTCGACCTCGACGTGGCCGACGCCCACCTGGTGCGCAAGGGCCTGAAGGCGACCGTCGAGCTGCCCGACGGCACCGAGGTGAACGGCAAGGTCACCCGGGTCGGCAAGGTCGCCGAGACCGGCGGCGAGGACGAGGCCGCCACCACGGTCGAGGTCGAGCTCTCGGTGAGCGGCGTTCGGCAGTCCTTCGACTCCGCCCCCGTGGACGTCACGATCGTCTCCCGGCAGCGCGAAGACGTGCTCGCCGTGCCCGTCGGCGCACTGCTCGCGCTGGCCGAGGGCGGCTACGGCGTCCAGGTCGTCCAGGGCGGCGTCACCGCCTACGCCGCGGTCGAGACCGGCATGTTCGCCGACGGCCAGGTCGAGATCACCGGCGTCGACGAGGGCGCCACCGTGGCGGTGCCCAAGTGATCGTCGAGCTTGAGGACGTGAGCAAGGTGTACGGCGACGTCGCCGCGCTGCGCGGCGCCTCCATGACCATCCGGTACGGCGAGCTCGCCGGCATCGTCGGCCCGTCCGGCTCCGGCAAGTCGACCATGCTCAACATGATGGGCACCCTGGACCGCCCGTCCGGCGGCACCGTGCGCATCGCCGGGCACGACGTGAGCGCGCTCACCGACAGGCAGCTCTCCGCGTTGCGCGCGAACGTCATCGGCTTCGTGTTCCAGCAGTTCCACCTGGCGGCCGGGGTGTCCGCGCTGGACAACGTGGCCGACGGCCTGCTGTACACCGGGCCGCCCCTGCGCGAGCGGCGCGAACGGGCGGCCGAGGCGCTGGAGCGGGTCGGCCTCGGGCACCGGCTCGGCCACCGCCCGCACGAGCTGTCCGGCGGCGAACGGCAACGGGTGGCCATCGCCAGGGCCGTCGTCGCGGACCCGCCCCTGCTGCTGGCCGACGAGCCGACCGGCAACCTCGACTCCCGATCCGGCGCCGGAGTGATGGAGCTGCTGCGCGAGCTCAACGCCGCCGGCACCACCGTCGTCATCATCACCCACGACCGCGACATCGCCGCCCGGCTGCCCCGCCAGGTGGAGATGCTCGACGGCCGGGTAGTGGAAGGGGCCAGGCTGTGACCGTCCTGGAAAGCGCCCGGATGCGGCCCCGCGACGTCGTCCGGGTCGGCGGCGCCGGCCTGCGGACCAGGCCACTGCGGGTGTTCCTGTCGGCGCTCGGCATCGCCATCGGCATCGCCGCCATGATCGGCGTCGTCGGCATCTCCGCCTCCAGCCAGGAGGACCTCAACCGGCAGCTCGCGGCCCTCGGCACGAACCTGCTCTCCGTCTCCCCTGGCCAGACCCTGTTCGGCGACGACGCCCACCTGCCGAGCGAGGCCGAAGGCATGATCGGCCAGATCGGCCCGGTCACCTCGGTCACCGCCACCGGCGTCACGCAGGCCAAGGTCTACCGCAACGACCACATCCCCGAAGCCGAGTCGGGCAGCATCTCCGTCCTCGCCGCCCGGCTCGACCTGCCGCGGGAGGTGAGCGTTCAGCTGGCCGGCGGCGCCTGGCTGAACGAGGCCACCCACCGCTATCCGGCCACCGTGCTCGGCGCCAAGGCGGCCGACCGGCTGGGCGTCGTCCGAGCGGGCCCCGACCAGCGCGTCTGGCTGGGCGGGCAGTGGTTCACCGTCGTCGGCGTGCTCGCCCCCGCGCCGCTCGCTCCGGAGCTCGACACCGCGGCCCTGGTCGGCTGGCCCGTCGCCGAGGAGCGGCTCGGCTTCGACGGCTACCCCACCACCATCTACACCCGGGCGGAGGAGGAGTCGGTGACCGCGGTGCGCGACGTGCTCGCCGCCACCGCCAACCCTGAGGCGCCCAACGAGGTCGAGGTGTCCAGGCCGTCGGACGCGCTGGCTGCCCAGCAGGCCGCCGACGCCACGCTCAACGCCCTCCTGCTCGGCCTCGGCGGCGTCGCCCTGCTGGTCGGCGGCGTCGGCGTGGCCAACACGATGGTGATCTCGGTGCTGGAACGGCGGGCCGAGATCGGCCTGCGCCGCTCGCTCGGCGCCACCCGCGGCCAGATCAGGCTGCAGTTCCTGGCCGAGTCACTGCTGCTGTCGGCCATCGGGGGAGTGGGCGGAGTGGCGCTGGGCATCGCGGTCACCGCCGCCTACGCGAGTCTGCAGGGCTGGCCCGCGATCGTGCCCGTCTGGGCGATGGCCGGCGGCGTGGTGGCCACCCTCGTCATCGGCGGCCTCGCCGGCTTCTACCCGGCCGTGCGCGCCGCCCGCATGTCACCCACGGAGGCGCTGGCCACCCCATGACGCGTCCGATTCCTACAAGCTTCGCCGCGCCCGTGCCAGTAGCGTCGGCCCTATGGACGTTCTTCACCGCGCGGGCGCCTACCTGCAGCTTCACGCCCGGCTGATCGACAGGCTCAGGTTCGAGACGCTGTTCGCCGGAGGGCCCCGGGATCGGGTGCTCGACGCGCTGCGCTGCTACCAGAACCCCGACGGGGGCTTCGGCAACGCGCTCGAACCCGACCTGCGCGGCGCGGGCAGCCAGCCGGAGCCGGTCGAGGTGGCGTTCTGGATCCTGGACGAACTGGACGCCTTCTCCGACCCGATGGTGACGGCCGCCTGCGACTACCTGCTCGGCGTCACGACCGAGGACGGCGGCGTCCCGTTCGTGCTGCCCAGCGTCCGCGACACCCCGAGGGCCCCCTGGTGGGAGACCACCGACGACCCGCAGGGCCACCTCATCCCCACCGCCTCCCTCGCCGGACTCCTGCACAAGCACGGCATCACCCACCCATGGCTCGGGCCGGCCACCGACTTCTGCTGGCGCGCCGTCGCCGCCATCGACAAGATCACACCGTACGAGGCCCGCGCCGTCGTCACCTTCCTTGACCTGGTCCCGGACAGGGAACGGGCGCTGGCCGAGTTCGACCGGCTGAAGGACGGGATCCTGGCCACCGTCTCGTTCGACCCGGACGCCGAGGGGGAGGCGCACTTCCCGCTGGACTTCGCGCCGGAGCCGCTGCGGCTGCCGCTGTTCGACACCGACGTCCTCGACCGCCACCTGGACGCCCTGCCGGCGGCCCAGTCGGAGGATGGCGGCTGGCACCCTAACTTCCTCATGTGGACCCCGGTCGTGGCCCACGAGTGGGGCGGCTACCTGACGGTAGGACGCCTCAAGACCCTGCGCGCATACGGCCGCCTGCCGGCCTGATCGCCACAGACCCCCGCTCGCCCGACCGAGCGCCGCTCACCCCGCCCTTGCCCGGCTAAGTGTCGTAGGCGCCGCCTAGCCTTGAGGTATGTATGCGGAATGGGCGCCGGAGCCGGCTCTGGCCGGACGGGTCGCCTGCCTGTGGCGGCGGGTCGGTGAGAGGGAGGGCACCCAGCTGGTGGTGCCCGACGGCTGCGTCGACCTGATTTGGGGCCCGGACGGCCCCTTCGTCGCCGGCCCCGACACCGGCCCTGTCCCCAGCAGGATCCGCCCAGGTGACGTGCTGTCTGGCATCCGCTTCAAACCGGGCGCGGTGGGCGAGTTCTTCGGCGTCCCCCTCTCCGACCTGCGCGACCAGCGCGTCCCCCTGGCAGCTCTCGGCGCCGTGCCGCCCCTGGCCGGGCCCGGGATCCGGCTGCGGGACGTACCGGACCTCGATCCGGAGGGGGCCGACCCGCTGCCCGTCCTGCGGGCCGCGGTGGCGGCCCGCCTGCGTGAGATCCCCGGCCCCGACCCGGCTGCGCCCGCCATCCTCACCGCGCTCCGCGCCGGCCGGGGCGTGCGGGAGGTGGCCTGGGAACTGGGGCTCAGCGAGCGCCACCTGCACCGCAGGACCGTGGCGGGCTTCGGCTACGCGCCGAAGACGCTGCAGCGCGTCGTCCGGTTCCAGCGAGCGTTGCGGCTGGCCCGCTCGGGCGTCGCGGCGGCGGAGGTCGCGGCCGTGGCGGGCTACGCGGACCAGGCGCATCTGTCACACGACGTCAAGCGGCTGAGCGGCGTGACGCTGCGCCACCTGCTGCACGGCGGGTAGCTCGATCAGGCGGGTGGCGGCCTGTTCGAGACGAGCGCGGCGGCCCACTTCGCCGCCGGATCGCTGTCGATCAGGAGGGCCTTGGCGAGCAGGCTGAGCGGGATCGCCAGCACGGCTCCCAGCGGACCGAGCACGAAGGTCCACACGATGAGCGAGATGAACGTCATCGTGGTAGACAGCCCCACCGCGTCCCCCAGGAACTTGGGCAGGATGAAGGACTGTGTGACCACGTTGATGACGGTGTAGGCGGTGATCACCAGGACCATCTCCTGCACGCCGCCGTCCAGGAGGGCCAGGGTCGCCGGCGGCAGCAGACTGAGGACGAAACCGATGTTGGGGATGTAGTTGGCGATCAGCGCCAGGACTCCCCACAGAAGCGGCAGTGGGACGCCGATGACCGTGAGGGCCAGGACGTCGAGGATCGCGCTGATCAGCCCGAAGATGGTGGAGACGATCAGATAGCGCCGCGTCTTGTGGGCGAAGACGTCCAGCGCGGTCACCACCCCGGGCCTCCTGTCCACACTGGTGGACAGGATCCTCGACGTGGCGGGCGCGTCCAGGCACATCGCCAGGAGCAGGACGACGATGAGGAACAGCCCTGAGAAGACCCCGATGACGCTGCCGAGCAGGCTCTGCGCGATGCCGATGATCCGCTCGGGATCGAAGCTCTCGATCGCTCTGTCGAGCTGCTCGACGCTGACGCCGTGGGCGACGGCGAAGTTCTGCGCGTCGACGAGCAGCGCTTGAAACTCCCGCGTGTAGGTGGGGACGAGCGCGCCGAGCTGCACCGCCGAGATCGTCAGCACCCCCGCCATGGCGAGCAGCACCATGACGAGAATCAGGAACGGCACCGCGACCTGCACCCAGATCGGCGCCCGCCGGGCCGCCAGCCAGGTGCGCACCGGGGACACGGCGATGACGAGGACCAGCGCGAGCACGAACGGCCCGACGATGGACGCCACCTCGCGGATCCCGAAGAGAACGATCACCGCACCGGAGAGTCCCACCAGGACGATGAGGGTTCTCGGCACGGATTGATGCTCCACGCGGGGTACGTACCCCTGCCTCCGAAGTGACACTGCCGCAGACGGGTAAACCGTCGATTTGACGGTTCCGGGAGCCGTACATAGAGTTCACCAGTCCCACGAGGACGGCGTTGATCGTCGGCCTCACTCGGGGACACCTCCCTAGCACCATCCAGTCCGTGGATCTTCGTGTCCACGGGGGGTCGATTCGACAAGAGTCAGGCTTTGGAGTAAGTTAGAGGGGTTGTCTCCGAAACGGGACGGCGGTTATTCCTGCAGGTCGAGCGAGTCCGGTCAATTTGACAGAGACTCAAACGGCTGACAGGATTAAGACATAGCAAAGACGAAATGAACGCCTCCGAGCGAGGATCCCGAAAGGGTTTCTGGTGAGGATGTACGCGTCCGTTTCTTGAGAACTCAACAGTGTGTTAAAAGCCAGTGCATGATGCACAACCCCGTCATTTATG